>LRTP01000143.1 GCA_001550305.1 Streptomyces diastatochromogenes | reverse complement strand
CCGGCGGCAGCTGCCGCCGGGCCCCTCCCCGTTCACAGCGGCGTGAAGCTCTTCTTGACCGCGTCGTAGACAGGGAGCGCGGTCGCCTCGATGTCGGGGTGGTACCAGGTGCTGATCTCGTACGACGTGCCGCCTGAGCGGAAGCCGAGCAGTCGGACGTGCCAGAGCCGGCCCCGGGCCGTGACGGTGTACTCCCAGACGACCGCGGACGCGCCGCGGAACGTGGTGCGCTCCAGGCGGATCCGGTGGTAGTTCAGGCCCTTGCTGGTGCCCACCTCCGCCTGCTGCCACTGCGCGAGAAGGTCACCCCGGGCCGGGGTCGCGTTGGCCACGATCTCCTGCGCGCGGTCGGGCGAGGTGTAGTGCACCTCGGAACCGCTCTGCGCCACCCGCTGCCAGCCCTGCGGCGGCACCCACGCGTACAGTCCGGCCTCCTTCCGGGCTCCCGCAGGCAGGCTCGGCGGGCGTGACGTGCCGTCGACGGTGGGGGGTGGGGAGGAGGGGTCGGTGGTGGATGTGGATGAGGTCTGCGCGGAGTTCGGCGACGTCGACGACGCCGATGGCGAGGTCGAGGTCGAAGTGGTCGCGCCGGTCGTGTCGTGGGAGGAGCCGCCCGTCTGCGTCATGACGAGCCCGACGACGGTTCCCACGATCACCACGCCACCGGCGGCGGCCAGGCCCATCCGGCGCCGGCCCCGTCGTGGGACGGAGGGCACGGCGGGGCCGGGGAGTTCGCCCGGCGGCATGACCACCACGCGGGAGACCGTGGTGTGCGTGGCGAGGGAGGGGGGTTCGGGAAGCGGCGGGGGTGCGCTGGGCTCGGGGGCGG
>LRTP01000142.1 GCA_001550305.1 Streptomyces diastatochromogenes | reverse complement strand
CCCCGTGGGCGCCGCGTGGCCGTCTGGAGCGCGCTGGCCGTGGTGCTTGCGGCCGCGACGGTGGCGGGCGGGTGGTCGATGACCCGGGACGGCAAGAGCGGCGGCACCCACCACAAAGCCGCCGCTTCCACCTCCGCGCCCCCGGCCGTTCCCGCGGGCTACCACCTGGTCACGGAGAAGAAGCTGGGCGTCTCCTTCCCGGTCCCGGACGGCTGGAAGCGCGGCAAGGCGTCGGCCGAACAGGTCACCTACGTCGACGAAACCCGTCTCGTGGACCTCACGATCGGCATGGTCGAGCCGGCGGGCGCGAACCCCGAGTCGCACTTCACGAACATCGAGGCGAACACCAAGCTCAACTACCCCTCCTCGTACCGGAAACTGCGCATGCAGCGCACCACGTTCCAGGAGAAGCCCGCGGCCGTGTGGGAGTTCACCTTCGAGGGCCGGGTCCGGGCGTTCCGCGCCATCGACCTGGGCTTCGGGCAGGAGGGCGGCCGGGAGTACGACATCTACCTCTCGGCTCCGGACCTCAAGTGGGACAGCTTCCGCCCGGTCTTCGACACGGTCTCGGCGGGCTTCCGGGTCGGCTGAGTCCGGACGGCGGGGGCTGGGGCGGCAGACCGGGACTGCGGTCAGTACGGCGGTTCAGGACCTGCCGTCCGTCAGTTCACTGGCGTCGAGCGGCAGGCGCAGGCTGACCCGGCGGCGCACGGAGGCGAGTTCGCGGTGCAGGGGTGAGCGCGGCACGGCCAGTACCGGGCAGGCGGCGTGCGCGAGGCAGTAGCGCGCGACGGACGGGAACAGCGCCCGGCGCATCCGGCCGCGTCGCCC
>LRTP01000141.1 GCA_001550305.1 Streptomyces diastatochromogenes | reverse complement strand
CCAGCGCCGCCGGGTCGCCGCGCGGCCCGCCGTTGCCTTCGACGTGTCCGGACTCCCGCCGCGCGTACCGGCCGACGCGTTGGCCGGCGTACCGTCCGACGCGCCGAGGTCCGTACCGGCCGAGGCGCTGCGCCTCCCCGTCGTCGCGCGGTTCGCCGCCAGGTCACGGCAGGCGCGGCGCCGTACGGTCCTCATGGTCGCCGCCGTCGCCGCCACCCTCTCCCTCGGCATCGGCGCCCCGCTCGCCTACGCCTACGGGGAGTCCCCCGGCCACCACTTCGGTGCGCTCACCCACTATCTGGAGGACGACGACCGATGAGGTCAGGCCCGGGCCGGACGGCCCGTACCGTCGGGTGGGCCGGGGCGATCGCCCTGCCCGCGCTCGCCGCCGCGCACGCCGCGCCGGTGATCTCCACCTTCGGCCCGCTGCGCAACCGGGCCATGCCCCGCCTCGCCGGCCGCGGCCGCCCCGACCATGTCGCGCTCACCTTCGACGACGGGCCCGACCACCTCTCCACCCCGCACTTCCTGCGGCTGCTGGACGCCCGGGGCATCCGGGCGACCTTCTTCCTGCTGGGCTCGATGCTGGCCCGCTCGCCCGGCCTGGCCAAGGAGATGGCCGCCGCCGGGCACGAGATCGGCATCCACGGCTGGCACCACCGCCCCCTGCTGCTGCGCGGCCCGCGCGCCACGTACGACGACCTCGCCCGGGCCCGCGACGCCGTCGCCGAGGTCACCGGCCGCCCGCCCACGCTGTTCCGGCCGCCCTACGGGGTGATGAACACCGCCGCCCACCTCACCTGCCGCCGCCTCGGGCTGACCCCGACGCTGTGGACGGCCTGGGGCGAGGACTGGCGCAAACGGGCCACCCCGGACTCCGTCCACCGCACCGTCACCCGCGATCTGTCCGGCGGCGGCACCATCCTGCTCCACGACTCCGACTGCACCTCGGCCCCGGACTCCTGGCGCACCACCCTCGCCGCCCTGCCCCGCGTCCTCGACACCTGCGAGACGCACGGCTGGCGGGTCGGGCCGCTGCGCGAGCACGGAGTCCCGGGCCTCTGACACGTCACCGGCCGTGAGGTCAGACGAGGTGGGCGAAGACCACCAGGTTCTCGGTGTAGTCCTTCGCCGAATGGTCGTAGTCGCCGGCGCAGGTGATCAGCCGGACCTCGGCGTCGCGGGTGTCGGCGTACACGCGCTGGTCGGGGAAGTCGTCCTTCGCGAACGTGTCGGCGTTGTCGACCACGAAGGTGGCCTTGCGCCCGTCGGCCCTCTCCACGGTGAACTGGTCGCCCATCTCCAGTTCCCTGAGGTCGGCGAAGACGGCCGCGGAGGTGGTCGTGTCGACATGACCGGCGATGATCGCGGTGCCCTGCTCACCGGGGGACACGCCCTTGGCGTACCAGCCGACCAGGTTGGTGTCGTCGGCGGTCGGAGGCTGGAGCTTGCCCGCGGCGTCGACGGCCAGTTCGGTGAACGGGGCGTCCACGCCGATCTTCGGGATGAGCAGCCGCGTCGGCTCGGACCGCGGCAGGTGCTTGCCCGGCGGCCGGGCCGCGGACGACGGTGCGAGCGCCGCCGCGCCATGGGGCTTGGCCGAGGGGTCAGAGGGGTCGGAGGGCTTGCCGTGGCCGCCGAACAGGCTCAGCGCCAGGACCAGGATTCCGACGCACCACACGAACATCGGCACGCCGGGCCGTGCGCCCTGGAGCGGCGTCACGGACCGGGGCTCGACAGGGGAGGACAACCGGGATGCCATCGGGCACCACCTCACTGGAACACGTACGGGACAACTCACTGGGCTACGGCGGCGGAGCCGGCGCGGCACGGGGGCAACCAGCCGGGCCGCCACGCTGTGCGCAGGAGGCGGCCCGGGCTGCTATGTCGTCAGGCATGGATCAGGAAAGGCCGTCCGCGGCACGCTTGCGGCGCACCACGTAGGCACCCGCACCGGCGAGAGCCAGGACCGCCAGCCCACCGGCCGTCCTGCCCGGAGTGGCGAGCGCACCGCCACCCGTGTGCATGCCGCCGCGGGGCTTGTCGCGCCCCGATTCCGAGTCGTCCTTGCCGCGGTCGGAACCCGAGTCGTCGTTGCCCTTGTTGCCCTTGTCGCCCTTGTCCTTGTAGGTCTCCGGGTCGAACTTCTCGTCGTCCTTGTTCCAGTCGTCACTGCGCACGGCGCTGAGGGCGCCGCCGCCGGTGTGCATGCCGCCGCGGGGCCCGCGGCGGTCGGAGCCCGAGTCGTCGCCCTTGCCGTGCTCGGAGCCGCCCTTCTTGCCCTGTTCGTCGCCGGAGTCGTTGCTCTTGCCACGGTCCGAGCCCGAGTCGCTCTTGCCACGGTCCGAGCCCGAATCGTCCTTTCCGCGATCGGAACCCGAGTCGTCACCGCGCACGGTGGTCAGTGCTCCGCCGCCCGTGTGCATCCCCCCGTTCGGCTTGTTGTGCTCCTTGCTGTAGGAAGAGTCATCGTGGCCCCCGTCACCCGCCGTGGCGGCGAGGGCGCCTGGTGCGCCGATCGCGAGGGCGGCTGTGGCCGTCGCGGTGGCGAGGAGCATGCGGGCAGATCGCATCTTCGGAGTCCTTCCGTCGCAGCCAGGCAGCTGACACTGCGTCAGCTCGTGAGAACCCGACCCCGACGTGATCCACCGTCAATCCGCCGGGCTCCGCGCACCACTCGAGCCGCTCACCTGGCGCACCCCCGAGGTCGCGCCCACTCAGGCCCAATGGGCCAACCGATGACCCGTCAGACTGCACTGACCTGCTGTTTCGCCAGGGGTGAGCGGCCGGGCCCCCGTCCGCACCGTGCCTCGGGTACTACCCGATCGGCGGCAACACGACTGCGCGTCCCGCACCTTCGGTCCGCGGCGGTCCTGGCGCGTCCTTGCCCCGCCACACCGCACCAAGCCGGTCACACTGACTCAAACACCCTCACCCCCGCGAGGTCCCCATGGCGTACGGCCTGGCCCGCCGCGAACTGCGGCCGAGAGTTCCGCTGCGACACGGGGAGGGCGACAAGCACCACCTGACCAGCGTCGAGGGACTCGCCGCGCTCTCCCTGGACGCGCTGAGCTCGGTGGCGTACGGCCCCGAGGCGATCGTGCTCGTACTGATCGCCGCCGGGACGGGCGCGCTGTCCGCCACGCTCCCGGTGACGCTCGTCATCGCCGGACTGCTGGCTGTGCTCGTCGTGTCGTACGGACAGGTGATCGCCGTGCATCCGGACGGCGGCGGCGCGTACGCGGTGGGGAAGAAGGATCTCGGACCGACCGTCAGCCTGCTCGCGGCGGCCAGCCTGGTCGTGGACTACGTGCTGACCGTGACGGTCAGTCTGGCGGCGGGCGCGGCCAGCCTCGCCTCCGCGTTCCCGGTGCTCGGCTCGCACCTGCTCGCGATCTGCCTGGCCGGGCTCGCCCTGCTCACGGCCGTGAACCTGCGCGGAGTGGCCGAGAGCGCGCGGGTGCTGATGCTGCCCACCGTGCTGTTCATCGTGAGCATCCTCGGCATCGTCGTGCTCGGCCTGGGGCGAGGCCATCCCGTGGCGTTCGTCGGCACCGTCCAGCCCGTCCACGCCACCGAGGCACTGAGCGTCCTGCTGCTCCTCAAGGCGTTCTCCTCCGGCTGCTCCGCGCTCACCGGAGTCGAGGCCATCGCCAACGGCGTGCCCTCCTTCCGCGAGCCGCGCGTCAAACGCGCCCAGCACACGGAACTGATGCTCGGCGCACTCCTCGGTCTGATGCTCATCGGCATGGCCCTGCTGATCCGCCGCGACCATGTCGCCCCGCGCGGCGGCGTGACCGTACTCGCACAGCTGACGGCGGGCGCGTACGGGACGGGATGGCCGTACTACGCGACCAATCTCATCGTCACCCTGGCCCTCGCCTTCGCCGCGAACACCAGCTTCGGCGGTCTGCCCGTCCTGATGAGCCTGCTCGCCAAGGACCACCGGCTGCCGCACCTCTTCGGGCTGCGCACGGAACGGCCGGTGTACCGCTGGGGCGTGGTGACCCTCGCCCTGCTCGCGGCCGCGCTCCTGATCGCCGTGAACGCCGACACCCACCGCATGATCCCGCTCTTCGCGATCGGCGTGTTCATCGGCTTCACCATCAGTCAGACCGGTCTCGTACGGCACTGGGCCGGGCAGCGTCCGCACGGCTGGCTGCGGCGCGCGGTCCTCAACGGGGTCGGCGCGGTACTGACCGCCGTGGCGGGCGTCGTCCTGCTCACCACCAAGTTCCTGGAAGGAGCCTGGGTGGTGGTCGTCGCCATCCCGCTGCTGATGCTGCTGTTCGACCGCATCCAGCGCTACTACACGACCGTCGGCCTGGAACTCGGACTCGGCGAGGTCCCGCCGCCCCTGCGCGTCGGCGACTCCCTCGTCATCGTGCCGGTCGGCGAGGTCAGCAGACTCACCCAGCACGCGCTGTCCGCCGCCCGCGCCCTCGGCCACGAGGTGGTCGCCGTCGCCGTACACGCCGACCCGGCCAAGGTCCGTGCCCTCAGGGAGAGTTGGGACCGCTGGAACCCGGGCGTACGCCTGGACGTCGTCGACAGCCCGCAGCGCTCACTCGTGGAACCGATCGTCGCCTACGTCCGCAGGGCGGAGGAGGGAGGACGGCAGATCGCCGTCCTCATCCCCGAGGTGGAACCCCTCCACCGCCGTTATCAGATCCTGCAGAACCAGCGCGGTCTGCTCCTCGCCGCCGCGCTGCGGGCCCGCACGGACGTGGTCGTCTGCGTGGTGCCCTACCGGCTCAGCCTCTGAACGGTCCTGATCCCGAAGAGGGCCCTACGGCCCCTGCAGCCCTACAGTCCGATGTCCCGGCGGCTCATGTCGTCCAGCGACTCACGGCGTACGAGCACACGCGCGATGCCGTTGGAGACCGCGACCACCGGCGGGCGGCCCACGAGGTTGTAACCGGACGCCATGGAGAGGTGGTAAGCGCCGGCTGCGGGGAGGGCGAGGAGGTCGCCGGGGTGGATGTCGCCGGGGAGGGCGACGTCGTCGGCGAGGATGTCGCCGGCTTCGCAGTGGCGGCCGACGACGGTGGCGAGGCGGGGTGGTGCGGTGGTGGGGCGGCCGACGAGGCGGGGTGCGTAGCGCACTCCGTAGAGGGCGGGTCTGGGGTTGTCGCTCATGCCGCCGTCGACGGCGACGAAGGTGCGGGTGCCGGTGCGTTTGACGGCCAGGACCCGGTAGACGGCGACGCCGGCGGGGCCGGCGATGGCGCGGCCGGGTTCCAGGGTGAGCCGGGGTACGGGCAGGCCGGTGCGCGCGCAGCCGTCTTCCAGCTCGGCGCGGACCCGGCCGGCCAGCACACCCACGTTGAGGTGTTCTTCGCCGGGGCGGTAGGCGATGGCGTGGCCGCCGCCGATGTTCAGCTGGGGGAGGGTGATGGCGTGCTGGTCGCGGATGCGGGCCATCAGCCCGACCATGCGTCGGACCGCGGCGACGTAGGGCTTGACGGAGTCGACCTGGGAGCCGATGTGGCAGTGCAGGCCGACGAGTTCGAGGTGTGGCTGGTCGAGTATGCGGGTGACGGCGTGTTGTGCGGAGCCGTCGGTGAGGGAGAGGCCGAACTTCTGGTCGTCGGTGCCGGTGCGTATTTTGGTGTGTCCGCCGGCGGCGATGCCGGGTGTCACGCGGACCATGACGGGCTGGCGGGTGCCGGGGGGTGTGATCGCGGCGAGGCGGGTGATCTCGGAGGTGCTGTCCACGACGATGCGGCCGACGCCGAGGCGGAGGGCGGTGCTGAGGTCCTCGGGGCTTTTGGCGTTGCCGTGGAGCACGATTTTCTCGGGTGGGAAGCCGGTGGTGACGGCGAGTGCGAGTTCTCCGGCGGAGCAGACGTCGAGGCCGAGGCCTTCTTCCTGGATCCAGTGGGCCATGGCCCGGCACAGGAATGCTTTGGCGGCGTAGAGGATGTCGGCGTCGGGGAACGCGGTGCGGTAGGCGCGGCAGCGCTCGCGGACTTCCTGTTCGTCGAGGAGGTAGAGGGGGGTGCCGAAGCGGTCGGCGGCCTCGGTGAGGGAGACGCCGCCGACGGATACGTCTCCGTGGGGTTCGGGGCGGGCGGAGCGGGGCCAGACGGAGAGGCCTTCGGCGTCGCGTGCGTCGGCGGGGGCTCCTTGGCCGGGGCTGTCGGTCCCGGGTGCCCGGTGCAGTTCCTGGGCGGCCTGTTCCTGAACAGGCTGTTCCTGGACGGGTAGTTCCTGAACAGGCTGTTCCTGGAGGGGCAGTTCCTGAATGGACATGGCGTCTCCTCAGCCGATCAGCAGGTTCAGGCATGCGACGACGGCGGCGGCGCCGGTCACCCGCAGGGCGCCGACGTGCTGGGGATGCCAGCGGCGCCAGGAGTTCTCGCGTTCTCGGGCCGTGGCCGGGGTGCGGTCGGCCGAGGGGGCGGAGAGCTGCGGGTTGATGGTGAGGGTGGTGACGCCCAGGGGCGCGGCGAGCGCGCGCAGCGCGGGTTCGCAGAGCCTGATACTGGCCTGGTCCGTGCCGAGCGTGGCGGTGAGTTTCGCCGCCGAGGTGAAGCCGACGGCCGTACGGCCGCCCAGGGGGGTGCGGAAGAACCGGGCCGTGCAGCCCGCGGGCCCCGACCGGACAGGAACGAAGAGAAGTCCGGCCGGGAAACGTTCGGAAGGCTCGGGATCCTCGGAGCGGTCGACTGGAGACATGGTGCTGCTCCTCGCGGAAGAGATGGGCGCCGGCCGGTTCGGCCGTGCGCCTCTGTGAGGCTATGCCCGCCGGGCTGGGGACGGGGCCGCTCGCTGACGGAGGTTTGACGCGTTGCCCCCGCCTCGTAACGCGCCCCTGACGTGGGCGGCTGGGGGTGTTGTTCAGGTCACCCCGGACCCGGGGTGACCCGGGCGACACCCCCTGGGTCGCTCAGGACCTGTCCTCGGTCAGCTCCCGCGCGTCGAGCGGCAGCCCCAGCCGGATACGGCGGTGCACCGAGGCGAGCTCGCGGGACAGGGGCGAGGGCGGCAGGGCCAGCACCGGGCAGACGGCGTGCGCGAGGCAGTACCGGGCGACGGACGGGAACAGCCACCGGTGCGCTATTCCTCGGCACCCCGGGCCGACCACCAGCAGGTCGTCGGCCCGGTCGGCGGTCTCGACCAGCGCCCGCCCCGGTGTGCCCCGTACGACAAGGCCTTGGTGCGGGACCCCGGGCCCCGCGTCGCCGAAGGCGGTGTCCAGCGCGGCGAGCAGCCGTCGGCCCGCGTCCAGCCGGAGCGTGGCCATCGGCAGTGGACTGAGCGCACTGCGGTGGGCGAAGTCACCGCCGGGCGGCTCCCAGGCGATCACGACCAGCAGTTCGGCTCCGCCGCGCCGGGCCTCCGCGGCGGCCCGGCGCAGGGCCGCCAGGCTCCCCGGCGAACCGCTCACTCCCGCGACCACGCGCGGTCCCCGCTCTTCCTCGCTCATCGCTCGCGCACTCCTCGATGTCGGTCCACACACGTACCCATCGGCCATCGAAGGGCCGGAGGACGGCGGCGGACCGCGGCGTTGGCGCGGGCCTGACGGCGCGGGCGTGATTTATGACGCCCCCCTGACACCGCGGGGCCGGCGCAGGGCGCACGCTCGAACCGGGCTCTGACGTCGGTCTTACCCCTTGCTGGCACACTGGCCGTCCATTCCGGGAAATCCGGGGAAGGAGCACCGCATGTCGATGGTCGGCAACCTGCGCAAAGTCGCCCGTCTGGCACGCGGCGGACGCCGGGTGGACCTGAGTCACCCCGCCCGCTCCCCGCTCGGCTCCGCCGTCGTCAACTGCGTCATCTACCGTGACGGCGTCCGCCAGGAGGCCGCGCCCAGCGTCGAGGAGTCCGTCGCCCGGGTCCGCAAACGCGGCGGCCACGGGTTCGTCTGGCTGGGGCTGCACGAGCCGACCGAGACGGAGTTCGCCCGGGTCGCCGAGTTGTTCGGCCTGCACCCGCTCGCCGTCGAGGACGCGGTCCACGCCCACCAGCGCCCCAAGGTCGAGCAGTACGGCGACGTCCTGTTCGCCATCTTCAAGACGGTCTCCTACGTGGAACACGCCGAACTGACCGCGACCAGCGAGGTCGTGAACACCGGCGAGATCATGGTCTTCGCAGGCCCCGACTTCGTGGTGACCGTGCGGCACGGACGGCACGGCTCCCTCGGCCCCCTGCGCGAGGACCTGGAAGCGGAGCCGGAGCAGCTGGCCAAGGGCCCGGCCGCGGTGCTGCACGCCATCGCCGACCACGTCGTGGACGACTACCTGACCGTCACGGACGCCGTCCAGGTCGACATCGACCAGGTGGAGACGTCCGTCTTCTCACCCCGCGGTGCCAGGGGCGCCGACGCCGGCCGCATGTACCAGCTCAAGCGCGAACTCCTCGAACTCAAACGCGCGGTGGTCCCCCTCGGCCGTCCTCTCCACATCCTGGCGACCGAGCCGATGCGCCTCGTCGCCCCCGAGATACAGGCGTACTTCCGTGACGTCGCCGACCACCTGTCCCGGGTCACCGAACAGATCACCGCCTTCGACGCCCTCCTGGACTCCATCCTCCAGGCCCACCTCGCCCAGGTCTCCGTCGCCCAGAACGAGGACATGCGCAAGATCACGGCCTGGGCCGCGATCATCGCCGTACCGACGATGGTGTGCGGCGTCTACGGCATGAACTTCGACCGCATGCCCGAACTCCACTGGCGCTTCGGCTACCCCTTGGCCCTCACGGTGATCGCCGTGTCGTGCTTCGTCATCCACCGGGGGTTCAAGCGCAACGGCTGGCTGTGACCGCGACCGCGACCGCGACCGTGTCCCCGGCCCCAGCCCCGGCCCCGGACCCTGCCTAGGGACGCGGTTCCTCGTAGGGGATGCGGCTCAGGTGCAGGACCTCTCCCAGCGTGCCCCACTCGTCGCCGCCGAGCTTGGTGAGCGGGAGCAGACGTGCGGAGCCGGGGCGGCCATCGACGATGTGGTCCTCGTGCACCGCCGCGTGGAGCACCCGTCCGAAGACGAGGGTGGAGTTCCCCATCCGCAGGGTGGTGTGCGAGCGGCACTCGAGAACGACGGGGGAGGCCGCCACTCGGGGCGGTCGTACCCGCAGACTCGGTTCGCGGTCGATTCCCGCGAAGTCGAATTCACTGACCGACCGGGGGAAGTCGGTGGCAGTGGCGTTGATCAACCGCAGCAGCGGTTCGGAGGAGAAGTTGACCACGAACTCCCCGGTGTCCTCGACATTGCGCAGGGAATCCTTGCGGCCGATCGAGGTGAACTGCACGATCGGCGGGTCGGTACTGGCGATGCTGAAAAAGGAGTGCAGGGCGAGGTTCTCGGTCGAGCCGTCCGGTGTGACGGTGGAGATCCATGCGATCGGACGAGGGATGACGACCGAGGTGAGGAACCGGTAGAAGTCGGCCCCGCGCATGGTTTCCGGGTCGAAATCGACGCGCATGGAATTCAGTATCCGCCAGCCCAGTGCGGTATGCCCGTCATGCCCCGTCATGCCCGTTGTGCGGACCGTTTCCGGGCGGGACCCGAAGGCCTCGCCCGTGTCACGGAGAACCGGAGATCAGGGCCACACCAGGCAGTACGGCTGATGCCCCGCCTCGTGCAGACGATGGCTGAAATCCTGCCATTCGTGGAGAAGCTGGTACACGTTGAAGGCGTCCCGCGGGCCCCCGCGGTCCGGGACCGTCGACCAGATGAAGGCTGCGGCGCCGACCGCCTCCTCGCCGATGCCCCGCAGGGGGTCGACGACGGTCATGGGGAGCTTCACGACGGCGTAGTCGGGGTGCAGGACGACCAGTTCCAGGGGCGGGACCTTGTGGAGAGGGACGCCCTCGATGCCGGTGAGGACCATCGCGGCCATGGTCTCCGGCTTGATCTTGGTGAACATGCCGTTCATGCCGAGCTCGTCGCCTCCGAGTTCCTCGGGGCGCATCGAGATCGGCACGCGGGCCGCTGTCGCTCCGTCCGGCGCGCCGAAGTATTTGTAGGTCACCCCCACCCGGCCACCATTCCCGCTTCCTGCCCTGAGCCGGTCTGCCCCGCGGTCCGTGTAGTCCATACCGTCCATACGGCCCGACAGGTCGATCCGCTCAGGATCGTTCTGTGATCCTTGCGACCCGGGTGATCCGGGTGATCCGGGAGAGCCCGGCGACCCCTGCGTCTGTCGTGCCTCGGCCGCTTCCTCCGCCTCGCGCCGGTGCCTTCCCCGCCGGGCACGCCGAGGACCGAGGTCATCGGTCCCCTCGCCCAGTCCGCCACCGCGATGCATATCTCCACCCGACTGCTTTTCTAAGGCGCGCGACCCCCGCCACGCAACCCGATCATCGTGACAGTGACCTCCCCCACGGCCGCACGCCGAAACGTACGCTGAAACACCTGTCCGCAGGATCTTCGCAGCCTCTGACACCATGGCCCGTGTGAGCTATCCGTACGAAGCCCCAGTTTCGCAGACTCTTTTCGACCGTGCGGCTGCCGTCACGCCCGGCGGCGTGAACTCTCCGGTGCGCGCGTTCCGTGCCGTGGGCGGTACGCCCCGCTTCATGGTGTCCGGAAACGGTCCATACCTGACCGATGCCGACGGGAGGGAATACGTCGACCTCGTGTGTTCATGGGGGCCGATGATTCTCGGGCACGCGCATCCCGACGTCATCGGCGCCGTCCAGGAGGCCGTCGCGCGCGGCACCTCCTTCGGCACTCCCGGTGAGGGCGAGGTCGCGCTCGCCGAGGAGATCGTCGCCCGCGTCGAGCCCGTCGAGCAGGTCCGGCTCGTCTCCAGCGGGACCGAGGCGACCATGTCCGCCATCCGGCTCGCCCGCGGGTTCACCCGGCGGTCGAAGGTGATCAAGTTCGCCGGGTGCTATCACGGGCATGTCGACTCGCTGCTGGCGTCGGCGGGGAGCGGGGTGGCGACCTTCGCGCTGCCCGACACCCCCGGTGTCACCGGCGCCCAGGCCGCGGACACGATCGTCCTGCCCTACAACGACCTCGAAGCCGTGAACGAGGCCTTCCACGCGCACCCCGGTGAGATCGCCTGCGTGATCACCGAGGCCTCGCCGGGCAACATGGGCGTCGTACCGCCCCAGCCCGGGTTCAACCAGGGACTCAAGGACGCCTGCGCGCGCAACGGCGCCCTGTTCATCTCCGACGAGGTCATGACCGGGTTCCGGACCAGCAAGGCCGGCTGGTACGGGATCGACGGGGTACGTCCCGATCTCATGACCTTCGGCAAGGTCATGGGCGGAGGATTCCCCGCCGCCGCCTTCGGTGGCCGCAAGGACGTCATGGAGCACCTGGCTCCCGCGGGGCCCGTCTACCAGGCCGGCACGCTGTCGGGCAACCCTGTCGCGACCGCCGCCGGGCTCGCCCAGCTGCGGCTGCTCGACGACGCCGCGTACGACAAGGTCGACGCCGTCTCCGAGCAGATCCGCGGGCTGGTCACGGAGGCGCTGAGCAAGGAGGGCGTGGCGCACCGGCTGCAGACCGCCTCCAACATGTTCTCGGTCTTCTTCACCGGGCGTGAGGTGCGCGACTACGAGGGCGCGAAGGCGCAGGAGTCCTTCCGGTTCAGCGCGTTCTTCCACTCGATGCTGGCGCAGGGCGTCTATCTGCCCCCGTCGTCCTTCGAGTCGTGGTTCGTGTCCACGGCCCACGACGAGCGGGCCATTCAGCGGATCGCCGACGCCCTTCCGGCGGCGGCCCGGGCAGCGGCGGAGGCCACGGCATGAGCCAGGATCAGACGCAGGATCAGACGCAGGGCCGGGATCAGGACATCACCGTCGTGCATCTCATGCGGCACGGCGAGGTCGCCAACCCGGACGGGGTGCTGTACGGGCGGCTGCCCGGCTATCACCTGTCCGAGCTCGGGCGGCAGATGGCCGAGCGGGTCGCCGAGCACCTGGCCCCGCGGGACGTCACGTATGTCGTCGCCTCCCCGCTGGAGCGGGCGCAGGAGACCGCGACGCCCATCGCGAAGGCGCACGGTCTCGACCTCGACACCGACGGGCGGCTGATCGAGGCCGAGAACGTGTTCCAGGGGAAGACCTTCGGCGTCGGGGACGGGGCGCTGCGGCGGCCCGAGAACTGGAAGCACCTCGTCAACCCGTTCAAGCCGTCCTGGGGCGAGCCGTACGTCGATCAGGTCGTGCGGATGATGGGGGCGCTGGACGCCGCCAAGGACGCGGCTCGTGGGCATGAAGCGGTGCTGGTCAGCCACCAGTTGCCGATCTGGATCGTGCGGTCCTTCGTGGAGAAGCGGCGGTTGTGGCACGACCCGCGCAAGCGGCAGTGCACGCTGGCGTCCCTGACGTCCTTCACCTACCGCGGCGACAAGATCGTGTCCGTGGGGTACAGCGAGCCCGCCCGGGATCTCGTTCCCGCCCATCTCCTCGCGGGCGCCAAGCCGGTGAAGGGGAAGGGCAAGGCGTTCGGGGCGTAGAGCGTCTATTCCCGTACATGTTGGCGCAAAGTGTTCGTATGCGTCGCTACCCGAACTGTTCTTCGTAAAATACGACCAACGTTGCGCGTTCGAAGGAACCTATCTGCTTGTCGTGCCCTCTCATTGTGTGTCAGCTGGGAGCCAGCTGAGAGGGCGCGATGAGATGGGGACCGAATGCGGGACATCAGCCGGCGGGGAATGATCGGCCTCGGGGCGGGTGCCGCGGCGGCGATGGGACTCGCGGCGTGCGGCACCGACCAACAGGACGGTCATGGCGGGGGCGGTGGTTCCCGGTCGGGCGAGCCCGGTGCGTCCGACAAGCCCGGCGCCTCCTCGCGCCCCGCCCGCCTGATAGGCGACGGCTCCACCTCCTTCACGGGCAAGCAGCCGAAGCAGCCCGCGAAGCCGGTTCCTCTGGAGCCGGGCCAGACCCCTCCGCAGTTCGTGATCTTCTCCTGGGACGGCGCGGGTGAGGTCGGGACCGGTCTCTTCTCCCGCTTCCTCGGGCTCGCCCGCGAGCACGAGGCGCACATGACCTTCTTCCTCTCCGGGCTGTACCTCCTGCCCGAGTCGAAGAAGCGCAAGTACCTGCCGCCGAACAACCCCCGGGGCGCCTCCGACATCGGCTATCTCTCCGACGACCACGTCAAGTCGACGCTCGGGCTCGTCCGGCAGGCCTGGCTCGACGGCCACGAGATAGGCACGCACTTCAACGGCCACTTCTGCTCCGGCCACGGCACCGTCGGCAACTGGACGCCGGCGCAGTGGCGCAGTGAGATCGACCAGGCCAAGTCCTTCGTCAAGGAGTGGCGGACCAACACGGGCTGGACCGATCTGCCCCCGCTGCCCTTCGACTACGAGAAGGAACTCGTCGGCGCGCGCACCCCCTGTCTGCTCGGCCAGAACAACCTGCTGCCCACCGCCAAGGAACTCGGCTGGCGCTACGACGCCTCCTCGCCCGGCGGCCGCCAGGTCTGGCCGCAGAAGCGGCACGGACTGTGGGACCTGCCCCTCCAGGCGATCCCCTTCCCGGGGCGCAGCTTCGAGGTGCTGTCCATGGACTACAACATGCTGGCCAACCAGTCGATCAACTCGACGAAGGCGCCCGCGCACAACTACCCGGCGTGGCGGCAGCAGGCGGGCGAGGCGTATGTCGCCGGATTCCGGCGGGCCTACGAGAGCAACCGGGCGCCCTTCTTCATCGGCAACCACTTCGAGCACTGGAACGGCGGCATCTACATGGACGCCGTCGAGTACGCCTTCAAGCACATCGCCCGGGAGAAGGAGAAGGGCGAGGACGTCCGCCTCGTCTCCTTCCGGCAGTACGTGGACTGGATGGACGTACAGAAGCCCGAGGTCCTGGCCAAGCTGCGGACGTTGGACGTGGGACAGCGGCCCGCGGGTGGCTGGAAGACGTTCCTCGGCGACACCGGCAAGGGGACCGGTACGAGTTCGGGCACCGGTACTGGCACCGGCACCGGTAAGGGTTCCGGGACGGCCACTTCCAAGGGGTCCGGGGACGCCGCCTGAAATGGTGTTTTCCGCCCGCAAGGGGGGTGCGGAAGATCCTCGAAACGGGCATGCGAAACTTTTCACATGAGTGCCGCCTGCCGCGCCGAACAGCGCTCGAACCGCACCCGTAGCCGCGCCGCCCTGCTCACCACCGGGGCCGCCGTCGCCGCGCTTGTCCTGTCCGCGTGCGGTTCGGGAGGGACGTCCGGGGGCTCGGGCGACAGCAACTTCGTGGCGGGCAAGGACGGCATCTCGACCGTCGCCAAGGGCTCCCGGGTCCAGGCCCCCGACCTCTCCGGCCCGACCGTGGACGGCAAGCAGCTCGACGTCAAGGACTACAAGGGCAAGGTCGTCGTCCTGAACGTGTGGGGCTCCTGGTGCCCGCCGTGCCGCGCCGAGGCACCGAACTTCGCCAAGGTCGCCAAGGACACCGAGGCGAAGGGCGTGCAGTTCGTCGGCATCAACACCCGTGACGCCAACGTCAGTCTGGCCCAGGCGTTCGAGAAGCAGCACGGCGTCACCTTCCCCAGCCTCTACGACCCCACGGGCAAGCTGCTGCTCCGCTTCAAGAAGGGCACGCTGAACCTGCAGACGATCCCCTCCACGATCGTCATCGACCGGGACGGGAAGATCGCGGCCCGCACGCTGCAGGCCCTCAGCGAGGAGAAGCTCCGCGAGATGCTCGACCCCGTTGTCGCGGAGAAGTGACCGACGTGTCCCTTCTCGCCGCGTCCACGAACCTCGCCGCGTCGTCCGACACCGTCGTCAGCGGTGCCCTGGTGCTCGCCCTGCCGATCGCCGTCCTGGGCGGGCTCGTCTCCTTCTTCTCGCCGTGCGTGCTGCCGCTCGTCCCCGGCTATCTGTCGTACGTGACCGGTGTCACCGGCACGGATCTGGCGGAGGCCAGACGGGGGCGGATGGTCGCGGGCGCCAGCCTGTTCGTGGTGGGGTTCACCGCCGTGTTCGTCTCCGGCGGGGCGCTGTTCGGCTACTTCGGATCGACCCTCCAGGAGTACCAGAGCACGCTCAGCAAGGTCCTCGGCGTGCTGATGGTCGCGATGGGCGTGTTCTTCATGGGGATGATGCCCTGGCTCACGCAGCGCGAGTTCCGCTTCCACAAGCGGCCGGTGACCGGCCTGGTGGGTGCTCCGATACTCGGTGCGCTCTTCGGCATCGGCTGGACGCCCTGCCTGGGACCGACGCTCTCCTCCATCAATTTTCTTTCCATGAACCAGGCGAGCGCGGGCCGCGGCGCCATACTGACCGTCGCGTACTGCGTCGGTCTGGGAGTGCCCTTCGTCCTCGCCGCCGTCGCCTTCCGCAAGGCGCTCGGCGCCTTCGCCTGGGTCAAGCGGCACTACGCATGGGTGATGCGGATCGGCGGCGGCATGATGATCGTGACCGGCCTGCTCCTGCTCACCGGCGCCTGGGACAGCATCGTGCAGCAGATGCAGACCTGGTCCAACGGCTTCACGGTAGGGATCTGATCGATGAGCACGACCGACACCGACACCGGCACGGGCAGGACAAAGGACCCGGCGACCGCCAAGCGGCACATCGGGGTGAGCGCCGACGGCGAACTCGGCGAAGCCGGATCCCAGCTGTCCACCGCGCCGGTCGACACGGCCGTGCCCGGCTCCTTCGGCGGGTCCCGCGCGCCCGGCGTCCTGGGCTGGCTGACCTGGACCGGCCGTGAGGTCGTCGGCTGGGCCCGCTGGTTCTGGCGGCAGCTGACGTCGATGCGGGTCGCCCTGATCCTGCTCTTCCTGCTGTCGCTCGGGGCGATCCCCGGCTCGCTGATCCCGCAGTCCGGGACCGACGCCCAGAAGGTGGCGGACTTCAAGGACGCGCACAGCATCCTCGGGTCCGTCTACGACAAGCTCGGCCTGTTCCACGTCTACAGCTCGGTGTGGTTCTCCGCGATCTACATCCTGCTCTTCGTCTCGCTCATCGGCTGCATCGTGCCGCGCACCTGGCAGTTCGTCGGGCAGCTGCGCGGCCGTCCGCCGGGCGCCCCCAAGCGGCTGAACCGGCTGCCCGCGTACGCGACCTGGCGCACCGGGGCCGAGCCCGAGCAGGTCCGCGAGGCCGCCCTCAAGATCCTCAAGCAGCGGCGGTTCAGGGCGCACATCGAGAAGGACGCCGTCGCCGCCGAGAAGGGCTACCTCCGCGAGACCGGCAACCTGCTCTTCCACATCGCGCTGATCGTGATGCTGGTCGCCTTCGCCTGGGGCCAGCTCTTCAAGTCCGAGGGCAACAAGCTGATCGTCGAGGGCGACGGGTTCTCCAACACGATCTCGCAGTACGACGACTTCAAGTCCGGCAACCTCTTCAGCACCGACGACCTCACGCCGTTCAGCTTCAACCTCAAGAAGTTCACCGGCACCTACGAGCGGACCGGCCCCAACAAGGGCACCCCTCGCACGTACCAGGCGGACATCACCTACAGCGTCGGCGCGTACGGCAAGGAGAAGAAGACCACCGTCAAGGTCAACGAGCCGCTGAAGATCGGCGACTCGAAGGTCTATCTCACCGCGCACGGCTACGCGCCCGTCGTCACCGTCCGGGACGGCAAGGGCAACGTCGTCTACCACGACGCCGTGCCGATGCTGCCGCTCGACCCGAACGTCACCTCGCAGGGCGCGATCAAGGTCATGGACGGCTACAAGAACGCGCAGGGGACGAGCGAACAGCTCGGTTTCTCCGCCTTCTTCGTGCCGACCTTCGCGGGCGCGGGCAAGGGTGACATGTTCTCCCAGTTCCCCGCGCTCGACTTCCCCGTGCTCGCGCTGTCCGGATTCCACGGCAGCCTGGGGGTCGACGCGGGCATCCCGCAGAACGTGTACCAGCTCGACACCTCGAAGATGAAGCAGTTCAAGGACGCGAAGGGCAACATCGTCAAGGCGCGCCTGCTGCCCGGCGAGACGATGAAGCTGCCGAACGGCGCCGGCTCCATCACCTTCGACAAGGGCATCAAGGAGTGGGCGAACTTCCAGGTCACCCAGCAGCCCGGCAGTGACTGGGCGCTGGTCGGTGCCTTCACCGCGATCTTCGGTCTCGCCGGTTCGCTCTTCATCCAGCGCCGCCGCGTGTGGGTGCGGGCGGCCACCGGGGCCGACGGCGTCACCGTCGTCGAGATGGCGGGCCTCGGCCGCAGCGAGTCCGCGAAGCTCCCCGAAGAACTCGGCGACCTGGCCGCACTCGTCCACGACCAGGCGCCCACCAAGCCCGACACAGACGAAGCCGCAGTCGAAACCGACCCCGACGCCGAACCCTCCGTACCTGCCGCCGAAGGGGCTGAGAAGTGACTCTCGCCACCGCAACCGACCTGGGTGCCGTGACCGATCTGGCCACGGCCACCAACGAACACCTCGCCAACATCAGCAACACGCTGATCTACTCCGCGATGGCCGTCTACACCCTGGCCTTCTTCGCGTACATCGCCGAGTGGATCTTCGGCAGCCGCAGCAAGGTCGCCCGTACGGCCGCCGCGCTCACCACCACCGAGAAGGCGAAGGCCCCCGCGGTCACCGTGCAGTCGGCGGGCGGTACGGCCGTCCTGGAGCGGCCGAAGGTCGTCACCCGGTCGGCGGCGGGCGCCCGTGACGTGCCCGACGGGCCCGGCGCACACGGTGGTGACGAGCAGGGCGACCTCTACGGCCGGATCGCGGTGTCCCTCACCGTGCTCGCCTGGGCCGTCGAGGCGGCCGGCGTCGTCGCCCGCGCGCTGTCGGTGCAGCGGGCGCCGTGGGGCAACATGTACGAGTTCAGCGTCACCTTCTCCACGGTCGCCGTCACCGTGTACCTGGCGATGCTCGTGCTGAAGAAGAACATCCGCTGGCTGGGCCTGCCCCTGGTCACCACCGTCCTCCTCGACCTCGGCCTCGCGGTCACGGTGCTCTACACGGCGAGCGACCAGCTGGTGCCCGCGCTCCACTCGTACTGGCTGTACATCCACGTCTCGACCGCGATCCTCTGCGGTGCCGTGTTCTACGTGGGCGCGGTCGGCACCCTGATGTACCTCTTCAAGGACTCGTACGAGAACAAGCTCGCCACCGGCGGCCGGCCGGGCCGTTTCGCCACCTCCGTGATGGAGCGGCTGCCCTCCTCGGCCTCCCTCGACAAGTTCTCCTACCGCGTCAACGCCGCCGTCTTCCCGCTGTGGACCTTCACGATCATCGCGGGCGCCATCTGGGCGGGCGACGCGTGGGGCCGCTACTGGGGCTGGGACCCGAAGGAGACCTGGGCGTTCATCACCTGGGTCGCCTACGCCTGCTACCTCCACGCCCGCGCCACGGCCGGCTGGAAGGGCCGCAAGGCCGCGTACATCGCCCTGATCGCCTTCGCCTGCTTCCTCTTCAACTACTACGGAGTCAACATCTTCGTCTCCGGCAAGCACTCCTACGCGGGCGTCTAGGACGGGTCCTGGCCTTCGGCGCGTGCGGAACGGGCCGCCTCGGGCCACGCTGGTGTCATGACCGGAGTGACCCGAGGCATCGAAGAGGGCGCCACCGAGACCTGGGAGGACGGCACCCGCGTCCTGCATTACCTGCTGCGTTTTCCCCAGCCTGTGGAGAACGTCTGGGCGGCGGTGGCCACCTCGGAAGGACTAGGGGGATGGCTGGCCGCCGCCGAGGTGTTCGAGCCACGCCTCGGCGGCGCGGTCACGCTCCGCGGGATCGGCAGCGGCCGGATCACGGCGTGGGACGTCGAGCGGATCGCCGAGTACACGGTCGAGGGGCGGGGCCGCATCCGCTTCCACCTGGAGCCGACCCGCCCGTCCGGCACGACCGTCCGCTTCACCCACGAGTCCCCGAGAGACGAGGACCCGGGCTGGCGTCAGCGTTTCGAGCACCTGTCGGCTTACGTCGAGGGCACTCCCTAGGGGCGCGGGGAACTGCGCGACCAGCCACATACGACCCGCACCCACCCGACCACGGAACTCCAGCGGCGCCCCCGTCAAGCCGGCGGCAGACACTCCGCGGAGGGCGGCTTCCCCTCAGGCCACGCGATCTTCACAAAGCGGGCCCGTGACTCGGGCGTCAGCTGCACGATCGGCACCGCCTTGTCGTACGGATTGCCGTGGGCGTCCAGACAGATCCACCCGCTCGCCCCGTTCACCCGCAACTCCTTGCCCTTGACCTGCGGCCACTGGAGCCCGACGTCCGCGAGGGCCGGGATCTTCCCCGTCGGCGACGCCCCGCGGATGCCGCGCACGGCGAGCCGCATGGCGTCGTACGCGATGATCAGCTGGCCGTCGTCCAGGGCGATCGGCCCGAGGGGCCCGACCGGCTCCTTCCCGGCACCCCCCAGAAGCGACTGCAGCACCTTCGCGTCGGCCGCGCTGCCGCCCGTCTGCGCGGCGTCCTTCAGCCAGGCGTCCGGGTGGGCCAGGGACGTGTAGCGGACGGTCAGCAGCGGGTCCTTGAGGGCGGCCGGGTCGAGGTCCTTGTCCCCGGCGAGATAGGAGCCCTCGTCGCCGGTGAGCACCGTGAACCGGCGGTCGTGGCAGCCGCGCTGGCCCAGCATGTTGATGAACTGCCGCAGCTGGGTGTGGCGCCCCGCGAACAGGATGGTGTTCGTGGTGGTCGGCGTGTTGCAGAGGATGTTGGTGATCTGCATGAAGACGTTGGAGGTGCTGCCCTCCTTGCTGCGGTCGGCGGGCGGCGTGAACGGCTGGGCCTCGTAGCGCGATCCCTTGAGCATCTTCTCGAAGGAGGCCTGGAGCGTGCGCGTGTACGGGTCGCCGGTGCGGTCGTAGACGAGGAAGGCGTTGGCGGCGGAGACCTTGGCGAAGGAGGCGAGGGCGCGGGCCTCGTCGGTGTTGGTGGGGGAGACCCGCGCGAGCCCGGGGAAGGGGTCCTTGCCGTTCTGCCCGTTGGCCAGGTCGTCGGCGGTGATCGAACTCCCTATCACCGGGATGCCCCGGCCGGTCAGCTCCTGGACGGCCTTCTTGTTGTTGTCGGTGCTCAGGCCGACGCCGGTCACCGCGCGCAGCCGGTCGGAGCCTCCCGTCATGCCCGCCAGCTGGTCGACCGTGTGCTGCCAGTACGTGCCGGTGGAGCCGGGGTTGGCCAGCACCAGGCGGATCTTCGGCTTCAGGTCGGTGGTGTCGTGGTTGGCCTGGTACTGGGCCAGATAGGCGCCCTGGAGCTCGTGCAGCACATCGCCCAGGTTGTCGGCGTCGGTGGCGGTGAAGGGTTCCAGGAGCGCGACGGTGACGTAACTGCCGGGCGCCAGGCGGGCGTTCTCGCGATGGATGGCCCGTACGGTGTCGGCGAACTGCGCACGCCCGAAGGCGTACGTCGTCCACGAGACGCCCACGCACTCGTCGCTGCCCTTGGGCTGGACGACGCCGGGCGCGCAGGAGCGATTCTCCTTGGTGGCCGTCATACCGCCCCAGACGCCGAGGCCCGCGAGCACCGCCGCGAGGGTCAGCGCGACATATCTGCGGAAACGAATCTCCCAGACGTCCTCGCGCAGCCAGGTCCACAAGCGCGCCATCACAGGTCCCCGTTCACGTTGTCGTCGTCGTCACCAGGGATGCGCAGCGGGTGGCCGGCGAGCGCGTCGGACGGCCACTCCCGCGAGGCCCGCCACAGCAGCGGGTTGCCCGCGGGCCGCAGGTTCGACAGCTGCTCCAGCTCGAAACGGAGCCGGTCGGACACCTTCGGGTCGGGCAGCACCAGCGGATCGGTGAGCTGCCAGACCGCGTGCAGCAGCCGTCGTACCCGTAAGTGCAGTACGGCGTCCACGCTGTCCGGCGGCTGCTGGGCGGCGTCGGTGCGGCCGAGCGCGACGGCCGCCCGGTCGTCGTGGCCGCCGTGGCCGCCGAAGTCACGGCCGTCCGGGTCGTGTGCGTGGTAGTAGGGCGCGGACGCGATGAAGACGAGCGAGGACAGCCAGGACGCGGTGTCGGTGCGCGGGAAGGTGTCGCGCAGGTGCGCCACCGCGAAGTCGGCCTTGCCGAGCGCGAGTTCGTGGTGCAGTCGATAGCGCGCGCCGTCCGGCTGGTCCCCGTCGCCGTAGTGGTCGATGAGGGCGCGGTGCACGGACTGCCAGCGTGCGTGGTCGGGGTCGTCGTGGTGCAGCCGCAGCAGGAGCAGCGCGCGCAGGAACGGATCGCCCACGAACTGTCCGGCGGCGCTCGGCCAGCCCTCCTCGGCGAGCCGCTCCTCCAGCGCGAGGACCCCCGACGCGCCGAAGTCGTCGGAGAGCTGGACCTCCGCGAGCACGCAGGCCGAGTCGCGGTCGTGGGCCGCGGCGAGCACGGTCAGTTCGTCGAGCCGGCCACCGGGTACGAGCCGGTCGAGCAGCTCCTGATAGGTGGGCCGGCCGTCGTTGTCCTCGTGGACGACGACGTCGGAGGTGAGCAACTCGCCGAGCGATGTGGCTCCTTGGGGGAGGTTCTGGCGGGCGGAGTCCGCGAGGAGGGTGACGCCGAGCGGGCTGCCGCCGGACAGCCGGTGGGTGGCGTGCGGGAGTTGAGGGGGGACGGCGAGGCCCTGCGAGACGCCGCCCACGAGGTGCAGGGTGTCGTCGGGGGTCAGCGGCGGCAGCGCGACGAGCAGCGCCCGCGAGGACGGTGAGGTGCCCGGCTCCCAGCCGGTGTGCCGGGCGACCTCGGGGAGGGTGCGGCGGCTCGCGTTGCGCAGCGCTCCATGGGTGTATCCGCGCAGGGCGGCGAAGAAGACGACGTGGTCGGTGATGCCGTCGGCGCGGTCGCGCAGCACCGGTTCCAGCAGGCCGAGGCCCGCCCGTTCCTGCACGTTGTCGATCAGCACGACCGGGCGGCCCAGCCGGTGCGAGCGCTGCATGACCCCCGCGTACGCGTCGTCGAGGTCGGCCAGCAGGGCCCGTACGAGATAGCGCTCGGCGTGGGTGCGGGAGTCGCCGCCGGCCCGGAAGTGCGAGGAGAGCAGGATCAGGCCGAGCTTGGGATTGCCGCCCGCGTTCGGATAGTCGCGGTACCAGGTGGCGGCCCTGCGCAGTCGGCGGGGAGCGGGGCCGATCCCCTCGGCGAACGCCTCCAGGGTGGCTTCGATGATCGGCGCGATCACGGGACCCGTACCGCTGAGCGAGGCGATGAGCTTGGAGACGACCTTGCTCACCCAGCGGCCCGCGAACCCCGAGAGCCATGAGCCGGTCTCGTTCAGCAGCAGGATCCGCTCCGCCTCCTGCCGGATGCGGGGCACGTCGCGGTCGCTCCAGCCGCCCGCCGCGACGGCCAGCAGCCCGGACGTCAGGCGGGGGAAGCCGATCCGCCCGGCGCCGGTCACCGGCTCCGCGAGTTGCTCGGCGATGGTGGTGAGCGCCTGTCCCACCGGCGACCAGGACTCCGCGGGCCGCTCGGCGGGTGGCCCGGCGAACTGCCGTTCCTCGCCGTCGATCAGCGCGACCGGTGTGTGCCCGCGGTACGCGTCGCGCAGCTCCCGCAGTACGGCGCTCTTGCC
Source organism: Streptomyces diastatochromogenes (assembly GCA_001550305.1). GTDB lineage: Bacteria > Actinomycetota > Actinomycetes > Streptomycetales > Streptomycetaceae > Streptomyces > Streptomyces mirabilis_D. The sequence goes on along the minus strand of LRTP01000141.1, from coordinate 2,314 downwards.
GAGCCCCCGCCCGCCCGCGAACACCACGAAGGGCAGTTCCTTCGGGTGTTCGTACGGGTTAGAGCGGAGCTGGTACGGGCGCAGGCCGACGAGCCGTGACGCAAGACCGGGCGGATCGGTGTCGAACAACGCTCCGCGTCCGTGCAGCCCTCTGTGCACCGCATCTCCCCCTGGCGCGGTCCGGTCCTGCTCTGTGCTGCTGTGAGGTCTATCAACACCAGTGTAAAAAGGGGGAGTTGATTCGGACTAGGGCATGGGATGTCCGTTTGGTTACGAAATTTTTCCGCGCCCTTTCATCCAGCTATCCCACGGTGATCGAATCCAGCTTTTCGCGCAGATAAACATGGGAGTCGACGGGCGGATACGCGACGCGGCCCACCGGCGCGGGGACCGACTCCACCACCGTCCCCGGCGTGCACTCGCCGAAGTAGACCAGCGACATCAGCTCCTCGGCCGGCGCGTCGGCGGGCGGAGGCAGCACCCGGTGCCGGCCCGAGCGCCACCGGTCGCCCGTCCAACGGGCCATCAGGTCACCGATGTTGATCGTGAACGCCGCCGGGTCGAAGGGCGCGTCCTCCCAGCCGCCCTCGTCCGTGTAGACCTGCAGCCCGCCCTTGCCCGCCTGACGGTCGAGAATGGTGACGGTGCCGAAGTCGGTGTGGGGGCCGATACGGAACTGGCCGGGCTCGGGCTCGCCGACGACCTCCGTCCCCGGGTACCAGTTGATGTTGAAGCCGTACGTCGGGTGGTCCATGTGCCGGGTGAAGAAGTCCGGCTCCAGACCGAGGGCCTCACCCAGCAGGGCCAGCAGGTGGTTCTCCAGCCCGCCCATCCCCGCCAGGTACTCCTCGCAGAGTTTCCGCAGCTCCGGGGCCTCGGCGGGCCACACGTTCGGCGCGTACCACTCCGCGTTGGTCGCCGGGTCCTCGAAGGGCTCGTGCGTCGCGAAGGTCAGCGACTCCTTGAGGTCGGGGGGCGTCTGCGTACCCTCCGAGTAGCCGTTGGCCTCGGCACCCGGGCCGAGCCAGCCGCGCCCGCCGACCTGGACGGCGTAGGGCCGCTTGACCTCCGTCGGGAGGGTGAAGAAGGCGCGGGCGGCCTCGCGGATGCGGGAGCGGAGGGCCGGGTCCACACCGTGTCCGGTGACGAGGAGGAAACCGGCGCTCTGGAGGGCTTCGTCGACGGTGCGGGCGATGGCGGTACGGGCGTCGGGGTCGCCGTCCAGCCAGGGCCGCAGGTCGATGGTCGGGATGCGCGGGGTGCCGGGGGTACGGGGGCCGCTCGGGGGGCTACTCACCAATGTCCTCGTTCCACAGAGCCGGGTTGTCCTTGATGAAGTCGCGCATCAGCGCGGCGCACTCGGGGTCGTCCAGGAGCACGATCTCCACGCCGTGCTCGGCCAGCCAGTCGTGGCCGCCGTGGAAGGTCTCCGCCTCGCCCACCACGACCCGCGAGATGCCGAACTGGCGCACCAGGCCGGAGCAGTACCAGCACGGCGACAGGGTCGTCACCATGGTCGTACCGCGGTACGAACGCTGTCGTCCCGCAGCGCGGAACGCCGACGTCTCCGCGTGCATGGACGGGTCGCCGTCCTGGACCCGCCGGTTGTGGCCGCGGCCCAGAAGCGTGCCGTCCGCGCCGTACAGCGCGGCGCCGATGGGGATGCCGCCCTCCGCCAGCCCGGCGCGGGCCTCCGCGACGGCGGTCGACAACCACATCCGTGCCCGTGCCTGATCCATACGCTCCATGACTCCACTCTCCTGTGGCCGAAACACGAGGGCAACGTGCGGAAAGTACTCTCCCGGCAAGCCGCACCCGGACGGACTGTCAGCGCCCGAAGGAGGTTCCCGTGCCCGCACTCACCCTCCGCGACATCCTGGCCCTCGACCCCGTCCGCGGCAGCGAGCCCGAACTCCTCGCCGGCGAAGGCGCCCTGGACCGCCCGGTCCGCTGGGTGCATTCGAGCGAGGTGTACGAGGGGGCGAACTTCCTCGACGGCGGCGAACTGCTCCTCACCAACGGCTTCGGGCTGACCGACGCGGACGAGGACACCCGGCGGCGCTACGTCCGCGAGCTGACCGCGCGCGGAGCGGCGGGGCTCGCGGTGGAGGTCGGACGGTCGCTGGTGCGGATGCCGGAGGAGGTCGTCGACGAGGCACGGAGGCTCGGGCTGCCGCTGCTCGCCCTGCACCGGGTGGTGCCCTTCGTCCGCATCACCGAGGCCGCCAACCGGGCGATCGTGGCGCGCGGCCTGTCCGGGCGGGCGGCGTCCATGCGCCCCTGGGGCGGCGACCACTACGCCGCCCTGCGCGCC
>LRTP01000140.1 GCA_001550305.1 Streptomyces diastatochromogenes | reverse complement strand
GACTCGTCCGCGCCCGCGACCGGGACGCGACCGGCACCCCGGGCGTCCCCGACCTGGCCGGCCGCCCCGCCCTCGTACCCACCGACGGCACGGTGCTGATCACCGGAGGTCTCGGTGCCGTCGGGCGGCACATCGCCCGGCTGCTCGCCGAACACGGCGTTCCGCGCCTGCTTCTGACGTCTCGTCAAGGACCCGACGATCCACGCGCCGCCGAAGTCGCCGCCGAACTGACCGCGCTCGGCGCCGAGGTCGAGATCGCGGCCTGCGACATCGCGGACGCGGCGGCCGTGGCCGGGCTGCTCGGCCGTATCGGGCAGGACTCGCCGCTGCGCGGTGTCGTGCACTGCGCCGGAGTCCTGGCCGACGGGGTGGTCGCCGAGCTGACGCCCGAACGCCTCGCGCAGGTCCTGCGCCCCAAGGTCGATGGCGCCGCCCATCTGCACCGGCTCACCGCCGACGCGCGACTCGACCTGTTCCTGCTGGTCTCCTCGGCCGCCGGAGTCGTCGGCAACGCGGGCCAGGGCAACTACGCGGCGGCCAACGTCTTCCTCGACCAACTCGCCCACCACCGGCGAGCCCTGGGCCTGCCCGGCGTCTCCCTCTCGTTCGGCGCCTGGGCGGGCGAGGGTCTCGCCGCCGCGCACGCCGACCTGGACCGGATGGCCCGGCTAGGCCACCGCGCCCTCACCCCCGACCAGGGCCGCGAACTCGTCGAACTCGCCCTGCGGCAGGGCGCCCCGCACCTGGTCGCCTGGGCCCTGGACCTGCCACGCCTGCGCGAGACCGCGACAACCGCGGCCACCACGGGCGGCGGTACGGCGGCGGTGTGGCGCTCGCTGCT
>LRTP01000014.1 GCA_001550305.1 Streptomyces diastatochromogenes | reverse complement strand
CGCCTCGGCCGCCGCCGGACGCTCGGCCGCCGCCGGGCACCCCTCGGCCGCCGCCTCGGCCGGACGCTCGACGTCCGGCACCAAGAGGCCAACCTCGGCGTAGCGGGGGGTGGACAACAGAACACCCATGCCGAGCCATCCGGGCGCGTCCCCCTCCTGTCCGCGCGCCACGACCGACCCGTTTTCGAGACGCTCGACACCGGTCAAGGTCACCGGGGCGCCCCACGTTTCGGGGGACAGGGGACCGCCGTCCGCGGATACCGGCACGCACCGCCGCGGAGTGCGGACAACGTCCCCCGACTCGACGGCGTCCCACGTGGTGAAGCGCCACCCGACGGGCGCCACCGTGCGGGCCCGCATCCTGCGCGTGCGGTCCGCCTCGGCTGCGGCCCGGACGTCGACCAACCCAACGAGTCGGACCGCCGCCGCCGCGCGGCTCGTGTGGTCGGTCGCCTGCCGCTCGTCGAGGCCGCGGGCCCACCACGTCCGGCGCGTCCGGTAGACGTGCCCGACCGGCGCGCCGTCGACCGACACCGGATAGCGTCCCTCGGCGTCCCGGCGGCCGAACTGATACCGGGGCGCCTCCTCGACCGCAGTTTCGGCCGGCACCGGAGCGGACTCCACCCGCGCGGCCTCGGCCGCCTCCTGACGCTGCGCCCATACCGCGCGGTCCCGCGCGTACTCGGCCACCGTGGCACCGAGCGCGCTCACCTTGTCAGCCACGGGGGCGATGCGATCGGCCGCGCCGGTCCCGCGCTCCCGCGCGGCACGGTCGTGCAGCTCCTCGGCCGCCTCCAGTGCCGCGCGTGCCTGCCGGTATCGACCGCCCGGAACCTTCGTGTTCTCGTGCCGTGCGTCGTCCATCAGGGCCCGCATGATGACCAGTTCACCGGCCATGCGCTCACACAGCACCCGCGCGGCGTGCTCACGGTTCTTGTCCTCGGCGATTGCCTCGGCCCGGTACTGGTCCGTGGACGTGTCGACGATGCGCACAGCCGTACCCGCGTACCGACTCACGGTGCAGTGACCGACGTTCCAACCCTTGACGGTCCCTCGGTCGGTCAGGGTCGGGTACGCGACGAACGGCGCGCCGTTGACCGCCGCAAGAGCCTGCCGCGCGATCCACACGAGACGAAGCGCGTTCGTCTCTCCGATGCGCCGGTCAACACCCTGCGCCCCGATCCACGCGTTCGGACGGCGCGCAGCCTCGTAGCGCTCCTCGGCGTCCGCGAGCGACCATTCCGCGCGCTGCAACTCGGCCGCCGCCGCCGCCTCGGCCTCGGCCCACGCGAAAGCCTCGGCAACCATGCGCGCGTCCGCCTCGCACGCGTCGGCCAGCACCCGCGCACGCTCGGCGCAGTCACGCGCACGGGCAGGGTCCGTGATCTCTGCGCCGTCCCACCAGTCACGCCGCGCGGAAAGCTCACAGTCGTACGCGGTCCGCGAGCGGCGGTCAATCCGGGCGAACGCTTCCCGCACACGCTTGCCCTCGGCCTCGTCCAGCCGGTCAACGGGCCGCGCGTCGTAGATGTTGCTGCGGTACCGCACGGCCGTTTCCGTGAGCTCGTACGCCTCGGCCGCGCGCTGCGCGTGAGCGTCTGCCACATCGGCCCACTGACGCGCGGTGCGACCCTCGCAAGTCGGCTCGGCGTCCGGCGCCGGACGCTCGGCCGCCGCCGCCTCGGCCTCGGCCTCGGCCGTGC
>LRTP01000139.1 GCA_001550305.1 Streptomyces diastatochromogenes | reverse complement strand
GCACGCTCGACCGCAAGGCCGCGGACGCGGGCGAGGGCAGGGGCGACAACGGTGTCATCGGGGTCATAGGAGCCGCCGGTGAAGAGGCCGAGCAGTGGTACCGGCAGGCCGCCGCGCGGGGGCACCGGCGGGCCGCGCTGCACCTCGGGGCGATCCTGGAGAAGCGGGGGCACCTCAAGGAGGCGGGGCGCTGGTATCTGACGTCCGCCAAGGACGGCGAGGCGCGGGCCGCCTGCGCGCTCGGGTTCCTGCTGCGGGACGCGGGGGACACGGAGAGCGCGGCCGTGTGGTGGCTGCGGGCCGCGCAGGACGGGGACGGGAACGCCGCGAACGCGCTGGGGGCGCTGCACGCCGAGCGCGGCGAGACGCAGACCGCGGAGCGGTGGTACCGGGCCGCCATGGACGCCGGTGATGTGAACGGCGCGTACAACCTCGGGCTGCTCTGCGCCGAGCAGGGGCGGACCGCGCAGGCCGAGCAGTGGTACCGGCGGGCCGCGTACGCGGGTCACCGTGAGGCCGCGAACGCGCTGGCGATCCTGTTGCTTCAGGTCGGGGACTCGGCCGGGGCCGAGCCGTGGTTCTCCAAGGCCGCGGAGGCCGGGAGTGTGGACGCCGCGTTCAATCTCGGGATCCTGCATGCCGGGCGGGGGAGCGAGGACGACGAGGAGGCGGCGCTGCGGTGGTACGAGCGGGCGGCTTCCGCCGGGCACACCGAGGCGGCGCTGCAGGTCGGTATCGCGCGGCTGCGGGACGGGGACGAGCCGGAGGCGGAGCGGCTCCCCGTGAGCGCGACGAGCACGGCCGCGACGAGCACGTAGGAGGCGAGCAGCAGCACGAGCGC
>LRTP01000138.1 GCA_001550305.1 Streptomyces diastatochromogenes | reverse complement strand
AAGGTGGACGAGGCGCTCGGGTACGAGCAGGCGCGGGACGAGCTGATCGAGGTCGTACGCCGCCTGGATGCGGGCGGCGCCCCCAGGTCTTCGGCGACGCGGCGACCTACGTGCCGCTGGCGGCGGAGGGGCCGGGCGCCGCGCACTGCACGGCGTTCGTCCGCTCCGGGGAGGTGATTGCCGCCGTCACCCGGCTTTCGCTGCGTCTGGCGGAGGCGGGCGGCTGGCGCGACACCCGGCTCGCGCTCCCGGAGGGGCGGTGGGCGGACGTGCTCGACCCGGAGCGGGAATTCACGGGGCACACACGTGTGGCGGAGCTTTTCGAGCCGTCGCCGGTGGTCCTTCTGGAGCGGGTCAGCGCAGACGGACCAGCAGGCTCCGGGGAGAGCGGCTGATCAGGCCCTCCGCGACGGGGCGGAAGCCCGGGGACCTGCGCAGCTCCGGGAGGGCGGCGAACAGGGCGCGCAGGCCGTGTTCCGCGGTGAGCCGGGCGAGCAGCGCGCCCGGGCAGAAGTGCCGTCCGGAACCGTACGCGAGCTGCCCGGGGTCGGGCCGGAAGACGTCGTAGCGGTCCGGGTCGGCGAACCGGGCCGGGTCGCGGCCCGCGGCGCCCAGCAGACACGCCACGGTGGCGCCCACGGGTACCGCGCCGACCGGCTCGACGGCCCGGCGCAGCACGATGTGCAGCGGGGGATCGCGGCGCAGCGACTCGGCCCAGGCCCCGGCCGTCAGCTTCGGGCGGGCTCGGACCAGCGCCAGCTGTCCGGGGTGGTCGAGGAGGTTGGCGAGGAACGACGCCAGCGCGTGCGCGGTCGCCTCGCCGCCCGCGCCGAGGAGCGGACCGGC
>LRTP01000137.1 GCA_001550305.1 Streptomyces diastatochromogenes | reverse complement strand
CGAGACCGTGCCGCTCCAGTCGGCGCAGGGCGCGCTCGGTGTCGTGCTCGCCGAGCGTGAGCCGCCGCGCGAGGTCGGGCACGTCGGCGGCGCCCACGGACACCAGTGCGCGGTACGCCGACTCGTGCGTCTCGTCCAGACCTATCGCTCCCAGCATGCGGCGATGCCCTCCCCAAATCCCGTTCCGGCCGTGACCTGGCGGAAATCAGCCACGGCGCAAACCCGCCTCGGCACATCATCGCCGCAGCACCCGTAACTCTGCCAAGCTCACGGCACCGCGGCAGCAACAGCCGCCCTTAATGCCCGGCTTGGGCCAGACCGGCCTGCGCGGACCGGGCGGCGTGATCTTGGGAGTGGCGCCTTGGGGAGCGCGACAGCGCGCGTCACAGAAGAACCTCAGGGAAGCAGGTCACACTCAGGGCGCCGCCGGGCGGTCCTCCCGTGGGGGGTGGGATCGTCCGGCGGCTTCGACGCGGCGTCCATGTCGACGCGACGTCCGACGTTTCGTCAACCCTCTCCACCCATACGGCCGTTCGACACATCACCCGATATGCCGTTCGACTACCAGTCCCGTGGCCGGTTTTTCCGGATGCCCCGTTTTCATCCGGCTCTCGCGGTGGACAATTAGGGGCATGAGCCAGCAGGGGGAGAGGCCTACCGGTCACGAGGACGACTGGTGGGGGCAGCTGTACGACGCCACCGGGGACACGGGGCCCACGCCCGCGGCCGATTCCCTCGATGACCGCTTCGCGTCGGCCGCGGGGACGGTGGGATCGGGGGCCGCGCCACCCGAGCCGGACGGGCCTCCCGTCGTCCCCGAGCAACGGGGCGGCGGCGCCACCCCGCGCG
>LRTP01000136.1 GCA_001550305.1 Streptomyces diastatochromogenes | reverse complement strand
GCGGTGCGGCGACCGCACCGCCCGCCGTGGGAACCAGCGCGCACACCGTCAGCAGCGCCAACGCCCCGAATCGTGAGCCCCTCATCGTTCTCCCGCCCTCGCTGTTCCCCGTGGTCCCCCGTCGTACTGGCGTGGGCGATGGTGCCCGTCCACGCCAGTACGACGGATCCACCCGGGGAAGGAGGGGGATTCCCGGAACAAACGGCCGCCCGCCCCGACGCCGGGATCAGGGGTTCACCTAGGGTCTGTCGTTTGGATCAGCTGGTCGTCGGTCCGGGTGTGCCGTTGGCTGATGCGCAGTGGACGCGGATTGAGCCGTTTCTCCCGGACCGGACGCCGAAGCGGGGTGGCCGCCGGCGGGACCATCGTGAGGTGATCGACGCGATCGCCTTCAAGTTTCAGACGGGTACCCAGTGGCTTCATGTGCTGGACAAGGAAGTATGGCAACCCGCGAGGTGTCTGCAACCGGCCGCGGATGGGGGCCGTCGATGGCACCTGGGAGTGGGTGTTCACTGCCCTGGTGGCCCAGGCCGACGCGAACGAGGACCGGTGAGACGGACGACCATGCCATCGGCCGGTCCCGCGGCGGACTGACCACGAAGATCCACCTTGCCGCCGACAACCGCTGTCGGCCGCTGGTCTTCCATCTCACCGCCGGACAGGCAGGCGACGCGCCCGCCTTCATGGAATTGATGGCACGCCTGCGCGTTCCCCGCCGCCGTGGACGGCCTCGCACCAGGCCGGACATGGTCCTGGCCGACAAGACACCCCATGCAGCTGTCGGGTCAAGCAGCTGCCGCGAGCGGGGCTGATGCGGGGGTACTGAAGGCGATCGCTTCGTCGAACTTCTGGCGGT
>LRTP01000135.1 GCA_001550305.1 Streptomyces diastatochromogenes | reverse complement strand
GTCCTCGGGCCGCTTCGGCGACCGGGGGCCCACGCTGCCCGCGCACGTCCACGGGTCGACGTCGCCGGCCCGCTCCAGCAGGGCGACCGACTCCATGCCGAAGGTCTCCCGGACCCGCTCCAGCAGGGCCTCCAGGCTGGTCTCGCCGCGCAGCACGCTGCCCGCGAGGAAGGAGAGGATCTCCGACTCGGCGCGCAGCCGGGCCGCCTGGTGCGTACGCCGGGCGGCGAGGTCCACGACGGAGGCCACGGAGACGGCGACCCCGACGAAGATCGCGATGGCGACGATGTTCTTCGGGTCGGCGATCGTCAGCCGGTGCAGCGGCGGCGTGTAGAAGTAGTTCAGCAGCAGCGATCCGAAGGCCGCCGAGGCGAGGGCCGGGAAGAGCCCGCCGAGCAGCGCCGCCGCGACCGTCACCGTCAGGAACAGCAGCATGTCGTTGGCGAGGCCGAGGTCGATGGTGTTCAGCAGCAGGGCCAGCACCACCGGGCCGCCCACGCCGACCACCCAGCCCCAGATGATCCGGGAGCGGCCGAGCCGCGCGCCCCGGGCGACCGGTAGCCCGCGCCCCTTGGCGACCTCGTCGTGGGTGACGATGTGGACGTCGAGGTCGGGGCCCGACTCCCGGGCGACGGTGGCGCCGACGCCGGGCCCGAAGACGTACTGCCAGGTCTTGCGGCGCGAGGAGCCGAGCACGATCTGGGTGGCGTTGACCCCGCGCGCGAAGTCGAGCAGCGCGACCGGTATGTCGTCGCCGACGACGTGGTGGAAGGTGCCGCCCAGGTCCTCCACCAGCGTGCGCTGGACCGCCAGTTCCTTGGGCGAGGCGGAGGTCAGTCCGTCGCTGCGGGCTATGT
>LRTP01000134.1 GCA_001550305.1 Streptomyces diastatochromogenes | reverse complement strand
CCGGCCAGCCTGGGCAGATGCAGGACCCGGGTGCCCGTCGGGTCCGTGCCTGTCCAGATCACGAACGGCGCGCGCTGCCCGGGACCCGCCCACGGCGGAAGGGAAGACGCGAAGGAGGTCCCTTCCCATCCAGCTACTTCCTCCACCACGACACCGGTGTCCACCCCGCCGGGCGCCGGCACACCGCTCCAGTTGAAGCCCTGGAGACCCTGACCGAGAAGAAGGGCCGGGGGTTCGAACGCCCCCGCGAACACCAAGTGGTAAGCAGCCAGCACCTCCGGCTTTCCGATGTCCAGGCCCTGTGCGATTGCCTGGGCGATCACCCTTACCAGCTGGGCGTGATCCCACGGAGCCCACGGTGTGCCGTGCGGCAGGTGGAGGACCTGACGGCCGAGTTGCTCAACCTCCGCCGGCGACAGACTGGCGAGATGACTGTGGGACCGGACATTCGCCCAGAACGCCCGTGCCGTGTCTGCCGGCCCCACCGGCACGGTCTGCCCGGTTCCGACCACGTCCGCCACATGGAACGCGGCTGCCTGGGAGAACCAGTCGAGGACCTGGTCCACGCTAAAGTGCTGCAGCACCTTGCCGAGGCTGGCGCCGGGCTCCGCGTCCCACCGCGCCCGGGCGAGCTCCAGCACGGCCATGTGAGCCTGTTGCGGCGTGCGTCCCTCCTTGAGTACCTGGGCATAGTGGGACCACAGGTCCATCCGGAACGGCGTGAACCGGCCCAGCGCCACATCACTGGCGCGCAGCTTCTCCAGCGCGCCGATCCCCTTCAGTACCCTCTCGTACAGGCCCCCCCGCACCCCGCGGGAATCCTCGATCTCGAGACCGAAGACCCCGCGCAACGCCCGCAC
>LRTP01000133.1 GCA_001550305.1 Streptomyces diastatochromogenes | reverse complement strand
GCGGAGCGGCCCAACCCGGCCGAGGCCCTGCCCGGCATCCGGCCCGACGACCGGCCCGTGGTCGCGGAGAACGCGGCCATGCCGCCCACCCCTCGCAACGGCGCGGTGCGCGGCACCATGGGCAAGCCCCAGCTGCCCAAGCGGCGCGCCCAGGAGCACATCGCACCCCAACTGCGCGACGGGCCCCTGCCCCGCCAGGATCCGGAGCAGGTCGTCGGCCACGACCCCGGCCTGATGGCGGCGTTCCAGCGGGGGATCGGGCTCGCGGAGGCCCAGCACACCGAGGAACGGCGCACGGAGGCACCGCACAACGGAGCAGCGCACCTGGAGCGGCCGCACCCCGATCTGCCGCACTCCGACCTGCTGCATCCGGACCCGCTGCACCGGGACCCGCCGCACCCGGATCCGCGGCACCTGGCCCCGTTGCCGCCGCTCGATGCGATGCGCGTCGACCGGACGTCCACGGGCGGCGCGCCGCGCATATCCGAGACCCACACGGCGCACGCGCCCGCCCAGCACGAGGCGCACGGGACCCGCGACAACGCACCCGCGCCCGGACACGACCACACGGCCCGGCACGACGGGAGCACAACGGCCGGATGACCACCCCCCTGACGACCCCCACCCGCACGCCCTCCCACACCCCCACACCCTCCGCTGCGGCAGACCTGCGTACTTCAAGGAGTCGATCCACCATGGCGAGCGACGCGCCGACCGCCCACGCCCATGTATCCGATCTCGACTGGCTGATGAGCGGCCTCGTACAGCGCGTACCGCACACGACCAGCGCGGTACTCCTCTCCTGCGACGGACTCGTGAAGTCGGTCCACGGACTCGACCCGGACAGCGCCGACCACATGGCGGCGCTCGCCTCCGGCCTCTACTCGCTCGGCCGCAGCGCGGGCGTGCGCTTCGGCGACGGCGGTGACGTACGCCAGGTCGTCGTCGAACTCGACTCGACCCTGCTGTTCGTCTCCACCGCGGGCTCCGGCACCTGTCTCGCCGTGCTCGCCGGCCGGGAGGCCGACGCGGCGGTGCTCGGCTACGAGATGGCGATGCTGGTCAAGAGCGTCCGTCCGTATCTGATGACCGCGCCCCGGCAGGCCGCCGTGGAACCGCCTGCGATGAGGCCTTGAGCGTGGCCGCGGCCGGCGACGGGCCCTGGCTCGACGACGCGGCCGGACGGCTGGTGCGCCCCTACACGGTCAGCAACGGCCGGACCCGGCCGACCACCGCCCTCGACCTGCTGTCGCAGGTGATGGCCACCGGGGCAACACCTCTGGGCTACCTGGGCCCCGAGCACACCCAGGCACTCGAACTGTGCCGGGCGCCCGTCTCGGTCGCGGAGATCGCCGCACACCTGAAGCTGCCCGCGGCGGTCACCAAGGTGCTGCTCTCCGACCTCGTCGACTGCGGGGCACTGACCACCAAGCCGCCCGAGTTCCACCACAACCCCACTGACCGGTCTCTTCTGGAGGCAGTGCTCGATGGACTACGACGACAGCTCTGACCCCTTCCCCACCGCGCTGAAGATCCTGGTGGCCGGAGGGTTCGGGGTCGGCAAGACGACCTTCGTGGGCGCGGTGAGCGAGATCGCGCCGCTCAGCACGGAGGAGCTGCTCACCACGGTCAGCGCCGCGACCGACAATCTCGACGGCGTCGAGAACAAGGTCGAGACCACCGTGGCGATGGACTTCGGCCGCATCACCCTCGATCCGGAACACGTCCTGTACCTGTTCGGCACACCAGGGCAGCAGCGGTTCTGGTTCATGTGGGACGAGCTGTCCGAGGGCGCGCTCGGCGCGGTGATCCTCGCCGACACCCGTCGCCTGGAGGACTGTTTCGCGGCCGTCGACTTCTTCGAGCAGCGCGGTCTCGGCTTCATCGTCGCCGTCAACGAGTTCGACGGTGCCTACCGCTACGACCCCGAGGAGGTGCGCGCGGCCATCGACCTCGACCCCGAGATCCCCATCGTGCGCTGTGACGCCCGGATCTCCAGTTCGGGCGTGCAGACCCTGCTCACCCTGGTCCGCCACCTCCTCGCCCACGCGCCGACGCACGCACCCATCCGCTGAGCCCGCACCCGGCGTACGCCTTCGACCGCTGAGCCGGCACCCGACCCCCGTCCCCCGCCACGGAGCCCACACCATGACGCCCGCCCCACACCAGGGAGCCCGTAGATGAGTTACGACCCGCCGCGCCCGGCCGGTCGTCTGCTGCTGACCCCGGAGGACAGGGACGCCCCCGCCCGGGTCAGCCGGTTGCGCCGACTGGGCCTGGGAGAGCACACGGAACCCGCCTTCGACGCCTTCGCGGACCGGCTCGCCGAGGTCGCCGCGGTGCCGTACTCGATGGTCAACTTCATCGACGAGAACCGGCAGTTCTTCGCGGGCCTGCACACCCCGGACGGAAACGTCGCGGTCACCCGCCCGCTCCCGGCCGCCCCGGACGGCACCGCGAAGGTCGTCGGGCGCTACATGACCCGCGACTACGGGTTCTGCCCCCACGTGGTGGTCCGCCGCAGGGCGCTGGTCCTGGAAGACGTCTGCGACTACCCGCGTTTCGCCGGCAATCCGGTCGTCGACGAGATCGGCGTCCGTTCCTACCTGGGGGCCCCGCTGATCGACCGCACCGGCATCGCCCTCGGCACGATCTGCGTCGTCGACCTCGAACCGCGCCCGTGGGGGAAGGCCGGCCTGGAGACCATCAAGTCGATGGCGGCGGAACTGGTCGAGCAGATCGAGCGCAGGGCGGACACCGGGGGGATCTGACGCGCGCGGCCGGAGGCGTGAAGGAAAGCTGCGGCCGCGCTTAAGAAATCCTCGATGGACCAACGGCGCACCCGTGCGGCAGATTTCTCCGGGAAATCACCCCTCTCCCCGGTACGGGCGCCTTCGGCGTGCCGCGCTCCGGGATCTCACCACGGGAGCCACACCTTGAAGGCGCTGGTCAAGGAGAAGGCGGAGCCCGGGCTCTGGCTGACGGACGTCCCGGAACCGGAGATCGGCCCGGGCGACGTACTGATCAAGGTCCTCAGGACCGGGATCTGCGGCACCGACCTGCACATCCGCAACTGGGACGGCTGGGCACAGCAGGCCATCCGTACGCCGCTCGTCCTCGGCCACGAGTTCGTCGGAGAGGTCGTCGAGACCGGCCGCGACGTCGCCGACATCAAGGCGGGCGACCGCGTGAGCGGCGAGGGGCACCTCGTGTGCGGCAAGTGCCGCAACTGCCTGGCCGGACGCCGCCACCTGTGCCGCGCCACGGTCGGCCTGGGCGTCGGCCGCGACGGCGCGTTCGCCGAGTACGTGGCCCTGCCCGCCGCCAACGTGTGGGTGCACCGGGTCCCGGTCGACCTCGACGTCGCCGCGATCTTCGACCCGTTCGGCAACGCCGTGCACACGGCGCTGTCCTTCCCCCTGGTCGGCGAGGACGTCCTCATCACGGGCGCGGGCCCGATCGGTCTGATGGCCGCGGCCGTGGCCCGGCACGCGGGTGCCCGCAACGTCGTCATCACCGACGTCAGCGAGGAGCGCCTCGACCTCGCCCGCAAGATCGGCGCCAGCCTCGCGCTGAACGTCGCGGAGTCGACCATCGCCGACGGGCAGCGCGCCCTCGGCCTGCGCGAGGGCTTCGACATCGGCCTGGAGATGTCCGGCCGCCCCGAGGCGATGCGCGACATGATCGCCAACATGACGCACGGCGGCCGGATCGCGATGCTCGGCCTGCCCGCCGAGGAGTTCCCGGTCGACTGGTCCCGGATCGTCACCTCCATGATCACGATCAAGGGCATCTACGGCCGTGAGATGTTCGAGACCTGGTACGCGATGTCCGTCCTCCTCGAAGGCGGCCTCGACCTCGCGCCGGTCATCACCGGACGCTACGGCTACCGCGACTACGAGGCGGCCTTCGCGGACGCCGCGAGCGGCCGCGGCGGCAAGGTCATCCTCGACTGGAGCGCGTGAGCGTCCGCAAGAGCCACTCCGAACCGCGTAACCCCCTAGGAGCCCCTCCATGTTCGACTCCGTGCGCGACGACCTCCGCGCCACCCTCGACGAGATCCGCGCCGCCGGTCTGCACAAGCCCGAGCGCGTCATCGGCACCCCGCAGTCCGCGACCGTGAGCGTCACCGCGGGCGGCCGCCCCGGCGAGGTCCTCAACTTCTGCGCGAACAACTACCTCGGCCTCGCCGACCACCCCGAGGTCGTTGCCGCCGCCCACGCGGCCCTCGACCGCTGGGGCTACGGCATGGCGTCCGTCCGCTTCATCTGCGGTACGCAGGAGGTGCACAAGGAGCTGGAGGCGCGTCTGTCCGCGTTCCTCGGCCAGGAGGACACGATCCTCTACTCCTCCTGCTTCGACGCCAACGGCGGCGTCTTCGAGACCCTCCTCGGCGCCGAGGACGCGGTCATCTCCGACGCCCTCAACCACGCCTCGATCATCGACGGCATCCGCCTCTCCAAGGCGCGCCGCTTCCGGTACGCCAACCGTGACATGGCCGACCTGGAGGCCCAGCTCAAGGAGGCGTCCGACGCGCGCCGCCGGCTGATCGTCACCGACGGCGTCTTCTCGATGGACGGCTATGTCGCGCCCCTGAAGGAGATCTGCGACCTCGCCGACCGTTACGACGCCATGGTCATGGTCGACGACTCGCACGCCGTCGGCTTCGTCGGCCCCGGCGGCCGCGGCACCCCCGAGCTGCACGGTGTCATGGACCGCGTCGACATCGTCACCGGCACCCTCGGCAAGGCGCTCGGGGGCGCCTCCGGCGGCTATGTCGCCGCCCGCGCCGAGATCGTGGCGCTGCTGCGCCAGCGCTCCCGCCCGTACCTCTTCTCGAACACGCTCGCCCCGGTGATCGCGGCGGCCTCCCTGAAGGTGCTCGACCTGTTGGAGTCGGCCGACGACCTGCGCATCCGCCTCGCCGAGAACACCGCGCTGTTCCGTTCCCGGATGACCGCGGAAGGCTTCGACATCCTCCCCGGCGACCACGCGATCGCCCCCGTCATGATCGGCGACGCGTCCGTCGCCGGACGCATGGCCGAGCTCCTCCTGGAGCGCGGCGTCTACGTGATCGGCTTCTCCTACCCGGTCGTCCCGCAGGGCCAGGCCCGGATCCGGGTCCAGCTCTCGGCCGCGCACTCGACGCAGGACGTGAACCGGGCGGTCGACGCGTTCGTGTCCGCCCGCGCGGAACTCGAGAGCTGAAAGACGCCTGTGACCTGAGAGAATCGGTCGCATGATCGAAGCGCGGCGGCTCCACATCCTCCGTGCGGTGGCCGACCACCGCACGGTCACGGCGGCGGCCGCCGCGCTCTATCTCACCCCCTCGGCCGTCTCCCAGCAGCTGACCGCGCTGGAGCAGGAGACCGGCCACCGGCTCGTCGAGCGCGGGGCCAAGGGCGTCCGGCTGACTCCGGCCGGCGAGATCCTGCTCAGCCACACCAACGAGGTGCTGGCCCAACTGGAGCGAGCCGAGGCGGAGTTGGCCGCGTACAGCGCGGGCTCGGCGGGCACGGTCACGGTCGCCTCCTTCGCGACCGGCATCGGCCTGGTGGTGGCCCCCGCGCTGGCCCGGCTCGCCCGCACGGCACCCGGCATCCACGTCCGCGTCCAGGACGCCGAGGGCGACGCCAGCCTGCCGATGGTGCTCGACCGGCAGGTCGACATCGCGGTCGCCGTCGAGTACCGGGGCGCCCCGGACGCGGACGATCCGCGCCTGACCCCCGTAGCCCTGTACGCCGAGCCCTTCGACGCGGTCGTCCCGCTCGGCCACCGGCTCGCCGACGCCGCCGAGGTCCCGCTCGCCGAGCTGGCCAAGGACCCGTGGATCGGCCCGTACCCCGGCAACCCCTGCCATGACGTGGTCGTCCTGGCCTGCGAGAACGCCGGATTCCAACCCCGTCTCGAACACTCCTCCGACGACTTCCGGGCCGTCGTCGCCCTCGCCTCGGCCGACGCGGGTGTGGCCCTGGTGCCCCGCTCCGCGCTGCGCGGCATGGACCTCACGGGCGTGCAGGTCCGACCGGTCGACGGCGTCGCGCCCACGCGCCGGGTCTTCGCGGCCGTACGCCGGGGCGCGGAGGGACATCCGCTGATCCGTCCGGTGCTGGATGCGCTGGCGGAGGCCGCGACGGTGGACTGAACGGTGGACTGAGGGGAGTGGGCGGACGGGAGTGGTCGGCGGGGCATCCTGTTTTCATATCTGGGATAACATCCCGAATATGGGAAACGATGGGGAGCTCGATGTCGTCGATGTCCGGCTCGGGGCCCGGCTGGCCGAGTTGCGCTCCGAACGTGGCTGGTCCCTGGGGGAGTTGGCGGAGCGCAGCGGGGTCAGCCGCTCCACGCTGTCCCGTGCCGAGCGGGCCGAGATCAGCCCCACGGCCTCACTCCTGAACCGGCTGTGCGCCGTGTACGGACGCACCATGTCGCAGCTGCTCAGCGAGGTCGAGGCGGAGCCCGTTCCAGTGGTGCGGGCGGCCGACCAGACGGTCTGGGCCGACGAGGCCTCCGGATTCGTACGACGATCGGTGTCACCGCCGCACGCCGGGCTGCGCGGCGAACTGGTCGAGGGGCGGCTCGGGGCCGGCGCCGACCTCGCCTACGACCGGCCGCCCGTGCCCGGCCTGGAGCAGCACATCTGGGTCCTCGACGGAACGCTGGAGGTGACCGCGCAGGACGTCGAACACCGGCTCGACGCCGGGGACTGTCTGCGGCTGCGGGTGTGGGGGCCCACCCGCTTCCGGTGTCCCGGCCCCGAGGACGTACGGTACGCGCTGGCGGTGGTGCTGCCGTGACCACCGTCTCCCGGCTGGACGCCCAGCGCCTTCGCGCCTCGGTGGGCGAGCTGGCCGAGCTGCTGATCGACACCGTGGAGGGCGGGGCCTCGATCGGCTTCCTCGCCCCGTTGGAGCGGGCGACGGCCGTCGCCTGGTGGGAGGAGCGCGTGGACGCGGTGTCGGCCGGACGCCTCGCCGTGTGGGTGGCGCACACCGCGGACCGGATCCTGGGCACCGTCAGCCTCGTCTTCCCCGACAAACCCAACAGCCGCCACCGCGCCGAGCTGGTGAAACTGATGGTGCACCGCGACGGCCGCGGACAGGGCCTCGGCCGGGGCCTTTTGACCACCGCAGAGCACGCTGCCGCCACCGCCGGAATCACCCTCCTGCACCTGGACACCGAGACCGACAGCCCCGCCGAGTCCCTCTACCGCTCCGCCGGCTGGACCCGGCTCGGGGCGATACCCGACTACGCGGCGACGCCGTCGGGCGAGCTGCGCCCGACGACGATCTTCTACAAGCGGGTGGGAGCGACGGTCCCGGGCGCGTGAAGGGCCGCCGCTCCCGGCCGCGGCTACAGCAGGGAGGTCAGGTGGCGCAACTCCTTCACGAGAGGCGGCCGGGGGAGCGGGACGATGCCGATCTCCGGGTGGTGCGGGCGGGCGATGTGCGGGTGGACGTGGTCGCTGAACGCCGGATTGACCAACGGCGCGGTGACGCGGTCGCCGCACATGTAGGTGGGTTCGAAGTGCTCGCGCACCAGTTGGGTGCGCCAGTGGTCGGCGTCGTGGTACTCACCGCTGTGGGCGTGTTCGAGGAACAGGCAGTACTCGGCGACCTGGTGGCCGACCCCGGCCGCGAAACGCCACCAGAAGCGCGCCCCGCTGCTGTCGCCCGCCACGTG
This sequence comes from Streptomyces diastatochromogenes, assembly GCA_001550305.1. GTDB lineage: Bacteria > Actinomycetota > Actinomycetes > Streptomycetales > Streptomycetaceae > Streptomyces > Streptomyces mirabilis_D. The sequence continues at coordinate 17,099 of LRTP01000133.1, read as the reverse complement.
CAGCAGACATGCGAAGACCAGGGCGCCGGTCTTGTCCGCGTACTGGCTGTCGATGAACTCGCTCAGATGACGGTCGGCGTCCGGCCCGAACAACACCAGCAGGCTCACGGCGTTCAGGTCCCACCAGGCGCGGTCCGCGTCCGGGGTGCGGTCGTCCTCGGGGGTGGTCCACACGGCTCGCACGAACGCGGCATCGGGGTTGCGCGGGCGGTGCCGGGCCGCCTGACGGCTGCGCAGACGGGCTTCGGCGGCCGCGAGGTCGTAGTCGGCGTAACGATCCTGCGTACGCGCTTTGGCCAACAGTTCGTCGATGGTGCGGCGGTCGGACGGCAGGGTGCTCATCAGGGGTTCTTCCCGTCGGAGTGCTCCGGGCAGCGGAGTTTGAGCAGGGTGGCGAGGCGCCGCCGACCGGTACGGAGCTGGGAGCGGACGGTGGCCTCCTCGTTGCCCATGAGTACGGCGGCTTCGGCGGCCGAGAAACCTATGCCGTAGTAGAGGAGGATCGCGTCCCGCTGCCGCTCGCTCAGGGAGCCGACCGCGACGTACAGGGCGATGGCGTCGGTGAGCGTGTCGTACGGATCCTCGGCCGGATCGGCGAGCGCCGCCTCGAAGGCGGCGATCTCCATCAGCTCCGGGCGGCGCCGGCGCTTGCGGTGCATGTCGATGATGCGGCGCTTGAGGATCGTCCAGGCGTAGCCCTCCAGGTTCTCCATCCGCAGCATCCGCGGCCAGCGGTCCATGACCTGGTCGAAGGTCAGGTCCACGGCCTCCTCCGCGTCGGCGTCGGAGCCGAGCTGGAGATAGGCGTAGCGCATGTAGTCCTGGCGGCACTGATGGTGGAAACCCCAGTACGCCATCTGCACGGTGGGGTCCCACTGGTCGATGGGTACCGCCCGCGGTGCGCCGACGGCCCCGCCGGTCTCCTCCGGCCCGCCGTCGCCGTTCACGGGACGTCCCGGGTCGACTCGGCGGAGCGGGACGGGGCGCGGGTGCCGGTCAGTCCGGTGATGCCGATCCGTACGCCGGCCGTCAGGAGCCGACGGCAGCCACGGACGACGTCCGGGCCGAACACCCTCATGCCAAGCGCGATCTCGAACAACCACGCGGCAGCGCTCTGCTGCACGGGGTCCTCCCCTGTACCTGTGCTGATCGAAGATGCCGTGTCCCCACCCCGGCACCAGAGGCACCATCCGCCTCCACCCATGAAGCGTCCGGGGCGACCCGAACGTGCAGCCGGTGCTCGAAAAATATTACGGTCAGTATCGATCCGATCGCAGCTGGTTCAATCATCGACCATCTCGGGCGGGGAGCCGGGAGTGACCGACCCCGCCGACCGCCCTCGATGTCAGTGCCTTTGGCTACCGTGCCTCTCATGCCGGATGCCGACGACGTACGCCGTACCGCCCTCTCCCTGCCGGACACCACGGAGAAGATCGCCTGGAGCATGCCCACCTTCCGGGTCGCGGGGAAGATGTTCGCCACGCTGCCCGAGGAGGAGAGGTCCATCGCGGTGCGCTGCCCGAAGGAGGAGCGCGACGAACTCGTCCTGGCGGAGCCCGGCAAGTTCTGGATCGCCGACCACGAGGCGGGTTTCGCCTGGGTCAGGGTCCGGCTCGCCGCCCTGGAGGACGGCGACGAACTCCGCGACATCCTGGCCGACTCCTGGCGCCAGGCGGCTCCGCCCCGGTTGCTCGACGCCCACCCGGAGCTGGGACTTCCGAAGGCCGACTGACGCGCGGGGCCGCACGGGCGGGGGCGGACTCAGGGGCGCGGTCGGTCCGAGGAGCTCAGGAAGCCGCCGATCCGCTCCCGCAGGGATCCCGCGTCGAGGCCGTGCGCGGTCAGGTGCTCGTCGAGGGTTCCGTACCGGCGCAGCTCACGCCGACGGACGCCGAGGCCGAGGACACGGTGGGGTACGTCGGCGAGCGCGTCGCCCGCGGCGGTCGTGGACGTACCGGCGAGATACGGCTCGACGAGGACGACGTCGGTGCCCGCCGCCTCCGTCGCGCGGCGCAGGGTCTGCCCGTCGAACGGCCTCACGGTGGCCGCGTACAGGACGGTGACGTCGAGTCCCTCCGTGGCGGCGAGTGCGGCGTCGAGCATCGGCCCGACGGCGACGACGACCCCTGCGTGCCCCTCCCGGACGGTACGGAAGCGGGCCCCGTCGACCGGCAGGCCCTGCGCGTTGGACTGCACGGACAACCGCACGTACACCTTGTCGTCCCCGGCGGCGACGGCCTGCCGCAGCAGCTGCTCGGCCTCGTCCGGATGGCCGGGAACGTGCACGGTCCAGCCGTCCAGCGTGTCGAGCAGGGCCACGTCGCCGGGTGCCATGTGAGTGAAGCCTCCGGCGGGCCAGTCGAAGGACGCGGCCGCGCTCACCAGCACCGCGCCCACGTCCTGGTGTCCGAGGTCCAGCTTGACCTGTTCGAACGGCCGCTCGACGAGGAAGCTGGCGAAGGTGTGCACGACGGGTCGCAGACCGGTCAGCGCCAGGCCCGCGCCCGCCCCGACCAGGAGCTGTTCGCGGATACCGACGTTGATCACCCGATCGGGATGCCTGCGTCGGGCTTCCGCGAAACCGTCCTTGCCGATCTCGGCGAGGACGACCGCGACCCGAGGGTCCTCGTCGAGCAGCCGCGTCATGACGGGGGCGAAACGATCACGCATGGTGTCCATGGAAGGGGGGCCTTTCGGGGGGTACGGGATGAGGAGAGGGGAGCGTCCGGAGCCGCAGACGCCTTAGGTGCCTCAGGTGCCTCGGGTGTCTCGGACGCCTCGGGTGTCTCAGGCGGACTTGGGCTCGACCCGGGCGACCACCACGTGCGGGCGACCCGGGTGGGGCGCGGTGAAGGCGGCGTACAGCGCCTCGTGGTCACGGCCGTCGACCGTCAGGGCGGACCAGCCCGCGGCCTCGAACCGGGCGGCGATACCGCCGGGCCGGGCATGGCTGGCGGAGGAGTTGTCGATCACCACGGTGTGCAGCCGGTCGAGACCGGCCGGCCCGGCGTACGCGATCGCCTCGTGGTTGCTGCCCTCGTCCAGCTCCGCGTCGCCGATCAGCACCCACACACGGGGCTCGCCCAGCCCCTGCGCGCGCAGGCCCAGCGCGGTGCCGACAGCGATCGGCAGCCCGTGCCCCAGCGACCCGCTGCCGATCTCGGCGCCGGGTACCAGCACCCGGTCCGGGTGGTGTCCGAGCGGTGAGTCGTACGCGCCGAAGTCCGGCAGCCAGTCCACGGGCACGAAGCCCTTGGCCGCGAGCACCGCGTAGTACGCCATGGGCCCGTGCCCCTTGGAGAGCAGGAACCGGTCCCGCTCCGGATCGTCCATCCGCTCGGGCCCGACCCGCAGCACCCGGTCGTAGAGCACCCACAGCGCGTCCAGCGTGGACGTCGCCGCGGGTCCGTGCTTCTCGTCGCCGGTCATCAGCCCCATCAGGCGGGGCAGGTCCTGGTACTGGTGGTGGCGTTCTGCCTCGATGATCGTCATGCCGACGATCGTGCAACCTCAATCAAACTTCAGGTCAAGCGCCGTCTCGAAGTCTTCTCCCGCGCGTGGCCCTGTCCCCCCGCGCCCCGGTCGGCCCCGAATAAACGGATGCGCGACCATCGCCCCGAGTGCGGTATTGTTTCCGTGCGCGTTCGGCCAGGGGAAACCCCAGGTCAGGCGGGCAACGGGACGTGGCGCAGCTTGGTAGCGCACTTGACTGGGGGTCAAGGGGTCGCAGGTTCAAATCCTGTCGTCCCGACCAGCTTCACAGCAGGTCGGAGGCCGTCTTCTCGGCGATGAGAAGACGGCTTTGTCGTATCCGCTGCTTCACGGACCTCCAGGAATTACCAGGTGACGGGCAGCTCGTAGATGCCGTACGCCTGTGAGTCCTCCTTGAACTTCAGCTCCGAGACGTCGACCGCGAGCCGCAGGGTCGGCACCCGACGGAACAGCGTGCTGAACACGATGTGGAGTTCGATACGGGCCAGCTGTTGCCCGATGCACTGGTGCGGGCCCCAGCTGAACGCGACATGGTGCGCCGCCCGGCGGGCGAGGTCGAGCTTCTCGGGCTCGGGGAACGCCAGCGGATCCCAGTTGGCGGCCGGCAGGGCCGCGATGACGCCCTCGCCGGCGCGGATGGTCTCACCGTCGATCTCGATGTCCTCGACAACGGCTCGTCGTGCGAGCAGGTGCGGGATGGTCAGGTAGCGCAACAGCTCCTCGACGGCGTTCGCCACGAACTTCGGGTCGTCGCAGTTCTCGCGCAGGGCCGCGAGCTGGTCGGGGTTCTGGAGCAGCAGGGCTGTGCCCAGAGTGATCATGTTGGCGCTGGTGTCGTGGCCGGCGACGAGCAGGATGTGCCCCAGGGGAGCGGCCTCCGCCAGGCTGAGATCGCCCTCCTTGACGCGCGCGCCGAGGTCGGACAGGACGTCCTCGGCGGGGTCGTCCATCTTGGCCTCGATGAGCCCGGAGATGTAGCGGCGCAGCTCCCTCGTCGTCTCGGCGGCCTCTTGGGGTGACTTGAACCGCGCGTTGGTGACGCCTGCGTGCTCCTGGAAGAACTCGTGGTCCTCGTAGGGCACTCCGAGCAGCTCACAGATCATCAGTGACGGCAGAGGCAGGGACAGGGCCGTGTTGAGGTCGGTGGGGTTGGGCCCCGCCAGCATCTTGTCGATGAGATCGTCGGTGATCTGCTGGATCGCCGGGCGGAGCTTCTCCATGCGGTGGCGGGTGAACGAGCTCGTCAGCATCCGGCGCCACCGAGAGTGTTCGGCGCCGTCGGTGTTGTTGATCGATGGCTGCATCTCGGCGGCGTGCGCCTTCATGGCCTCCGTGGTGTGCGGGTATCCCGGCCCACCGATGTCGGCGCTCACCCGCGGGTCGGCGAGGATCTCGCGCAGCGCGGCATGGCGGGTGACGACCCATGGGGTGCTGCCGTCCCATGTCCTCGCACGAACGACGGACTTGCCCGAGTCGTGCAGGTCGAGCAGTCCCGGCGGCGGCGCGAAGGGGCACTGGGCCGATCGGGGCGACGGGTACTCCGGGGTTGCCTCGGCCGTCTCGGTGCCGGCCACGTTCTCGGTCACGGTGCCTCAATCCTCTCGTCTTCTTCGCGGGCGGTGAAAGAGCCGCGCGATTCCTCCAGCCCGATGTGGTGCACCACGCCGATGCCTGCCGGAACCATACTTCGACCGATCGGTACAATCAATGCTCTCGACGTCGACTTTGTTCGGTGCGCAGCTCGCGCGACGGGTGGTTCGCTACTGATGTTCTGTTTGGTGCAGTCCGGTTGGGCGGGTTTGCCGACGCTATGTCCAGGAGGTCGGCCGCACGGGCGAAGTGCGTGGGAGCGGGTTGACTCGGCCGGTCTGGGGGGCGTAATGAATTAGCCGTGATTTATCAACCGATCGGTCTACTTGATAGCGCGAACCGAATGAGGATGCGCTCCGATCCGGACTGAAATACCCCGTCCCGCCCCGCGTGGCCCCCTGCCCGCCCGCCAGGTCAGGCCGCCTGACCGACCTCGGCCTCGTCGAGGCGCTTGGTCCTGGGGATCAGGAGAACGAGCAGCGCGCCCAGGGCGCAGCATCCGACGACCAGCCAGAGCCCGTTCGTGAAGCCGGTGTCGAGGTAGAACTGGGTGCCCTTGAGGATCTTCCCGTGCTGCGCCATCACGACGAAGGCCAGTTGGGAGACGACGATCTGCGCGACGCCCTGTCCGAGGGTCTGGACGCCGTTGGCCAACGCCTGTTCCTCGGGGGTGACCACCTCGATGATCATGATGGGCACGACGGCGACGACCATGCCCGTGCCCAGCCCCGCGATCAGGCCCATCTCCACGATCTGCGCGGCGTTGTGGTGCAGGTGGGTGCCGATGCCGTAACCGAGCACCGTGAGCGCGGAGCCGGTACCCAGGAGAATCCGTGCGTCCACCCGGCGGACGAGCAGACCGGTGCCGACGGCCGCCACGATGATCATGGCGCTGATCGGGCTGGTGACCACGGCGTTCCGGGTCCCGGACCAGCCCAGGCCCTCGGAGATGGTGGGGATCTTCGGCATCAGTACCAGCATCTGCATCACCACGCCCACGGCGCTGAGTGAGCCGGCTGCCACGGAGGTGGCCAGCAGGACGGTCCACACCGGACGACGCCGTGTCATGGACGGCGGGAACAGGGGGTCCGCGACCCGGCGCTCGACGAGTACGAAGGCGACCAGCGTGATCAGCGCGCCGGCGATGTAGGCGGCGAACTCGGCGCTGCCCCAGCCCCACTGTGATCCCTGGCCGACGGCGTAGACGATCGCCGTGATCCCTCCGCCGAGAAGGAGTCCGCCGATCCAGTCCATCCGTCCGCCCGCCTCACGGACCGGGCTCTCCGGCACGAAGGCGGCCACCAGCACGAAGCTCGCGGCGGTACTGATGGCCATGAACCACAGCACGCCGCGGAATCCGTAACCGTCCAGGAGCCAGCCGGCCAGGAACGGCCCGCCGAAGGCGACGAGGCCGACCCCGCCGGCCAGCAGCCCGCTGGCGAGTCCCACCCAGCGGCGGGGGAACACGTCCCGGGTGATCGCGTAGGCGATCGGGGCGGTGGCCGCGTAGACGCCCGCGATGCCGCGCCCGATCAGCAGCGTGCGGTAGTCGGTGGCGAAGGCGGCGACCAGGTCGCCGACGAAGCCGAGACCGGTGGCGACGAGCAGGACGCGCTTCTTGCCGAAGAGGGCCGCGGCCTTGACCGCGAAGGGCAGGAAGAAGGTCCCGGTCAGCAGGGTCATCAGGGTGAACCAGGCGATGTCCGTGGTCCGGAAGTGGATCGCGATGTCGGCCTGTGCGACGCCGGACAACGCGGCGACGAGCGCGACCAGTTGGACGGTCCACACGAGCGCGACGACGACGAGCGCGTTGCGCGTGGTGGAGCGGGATCTCTCGTGGGCCTGCGGGGGAGAGGTTCGGGTCTGGGACATCTGCGGCCTTCCAGGGGTGAGCGGAGATCCGGAGAGTGGCTCTGGGCCGGGCGGCGTGGGGGACGTCCAGTGCGAGAGCGGCGACCGGTAAAATAGACCTAACGGTCGGTACAATCAATGAGCTGCGCAGAAAAAGACCGCGTGGAAGAGACGCCCGGACCCATCGAGGCAGGGGTGATCGGGCCGCTCGGCTCAGGGGCACACGTATGTTCGGTCGGGTCGCGCAGCCGTGCGACGTGCGCCGTTGGCCGATAAAAACGCTTGGACTGCGCGGGAGCCGTCGCGGGACACTGCGATTCCTGGCCCGCCGAACTCGCACGTGGGTGTCGCCGCGGGCCCGTCGTCGTACCCCGCCCGTCGCAGGACGACCCGAGCGAACGCGCTCACTCGAAACCGAAGCTCCACACGGCCACTGAGGCAACGGAATCTCCCCGGAGAAGCACGCGGCAGGCTGCCGCACGACCACACAGGGTTGGGATGGGAACGCCTGAATCGCGCGAGGGTTCACCGAGCAAGGGCTCGGTGCTCCTCGCCCTTCGCTATTACGGACGGGAGTTGGCCCGGCTCCGACGGCTGACCGCCCCCGCGATGCTGCTGCCGGCGCTCGGCAACATCGGCATCAACTACATCGCGCCTCTGATCGTCGCGAAGCTCGTCGGCCGGATCGCCGGCGACGCCGGTATCTCCATCGGCTCGGCGCTGCCGTACGTCCTCGGCTTCGCCGGCGTCCTGCTGCTCGCGGAGATGCTGTGGCGCCTCGGCCTGCACTGCCTGAACCGTCTCGACGCCCTTGGCATCGAGCAGTTGTACGTCATCGGCATGGACGAGCTGTTCGCCAAGGACGCCGCGTTCTTCCATGACAACTTCGCCGGGTCACTGACCAAGCGGGTACTGAGCTTCGCCTCCCGCTTCGAGGAGTTCGTCGACACGATGACGTTCCAGGTCGTGGGCAGCTTCGTGCCGCTGGTGTTCGGGGCGGTGGTGCTGTGGCGCTACGAACCGCTGCTCGTCGTCGGGCTCCTGGCGATGATCGCGTTGACGGCGCTGTGCGTGCTGCCCCTCATCCGCCGCCGTCAGGCGCTCGTCGATCAGCGCGAGGAGGCGATCGCCCGGGTGTCGGGCCATGTCGCCGACAGTCTGATGAACATGGACACGGTCCGGGCGTTCGCCGCCGAGGAGCGTGAGGCCGCCGAGCACCGGTCCCGTGTCGCGGCCTCGCGGCGGCTCATGCTGAGGTCGTGGGACTACGGCAACCTGCGCATCGACACACTGGTCGCGCCGATGTCCGTGCTGACCAACGCGCTGGGCCTGCTGCTCGCGGTCGCGCTCGGCGGAGGCAGCCACGGCGTGGAGGCGGTCGTGGTCGCCTTCACGTACTACAGCAACGCGACGCGGATCATGTTCGAGTTCAACCAGATCTACCGCCGCCTGGAGAGCTCGATGACGGAGGCCGCGCAGTTCACCGAACTGCTGCTGAAGCCGCCGACCGTGCTCGACCCGAAGACGCCGGAAGCGCTGCTGTCCCGGGCCGCCGACGTCCGCTTCGAGCAGGTGACCTTCGCCCACGCGGGCGCGCGGCCGCTCTTCGAGGGACTCGACCTGGCGGTGCCCAGCGGGGCGAAGATCGGTCTCGTCGGCCGGTCCGGCGGGGGCAAGACCACGCTGGCCCGGCTGCTGCTGAGGATGACGGACATCGACTCCGGCCGCATCCTGATCGGAGGGCAGGACATCAGCAGGCTGCGCCAGGCAGACCTGCGCGGACTGATGGCCTACGTGCCGCAGGACCCGGCGATGTTCCACCGCACACTGCGGGACAACATCGCCTTCGCCCGGCCGAACGCCACCGAGGCCGAGATCCGCCGCGCGGCCGAGGCGGCGCATGTCACGGAGTTCGCCGACGCGCTGCCGGACGGCTTCGACACCATGGTGGGCGAGCGCGGGGTCAAGCTGTCCGGCGGGCAGCGCCAGCGGGTCGCACTCGCCAGGGCGATCCTGCGCGACGCACCGATCCTGCTGCTCGACGAGGCGACCAGCGCGCTGGACTCCGAGAGCGAGATCCTCGTGCAAGAAGCGCTGTGGCGGCTCATGGAGGGCCGGACGGCGCTCGTCGTGGCGCACCGACTGAGCACGGTCGCCACCATGGACCGGCTCGTCGTCCTCGACCGCGGACGCATCATCGAGCAGGGCACGCATCAGGAACTGCTCGCGTCGGAAGGCGCCTACGCGAAGCTGTGGCAGCACCAGTCGGGCGGTTTCCTCGACGACAGCGAGGAGCCGGCCGACCTGCACTGAACGCGAACCCGGCGGGTGTCGGGTCCCCCCGCGCCCGCTCGGCGGGACCTGCTCCCCGATGTCCACTCCGGGCACCGATTGACGAAAGCCGCAGAGCCCCCTTTTCGGATGTCGTTGAGGGTCTGACTACTCATCAATGTTCGCAAGTACTCCTCATATTGACGGTCCGTCATGAGTTGGGGCGATGATACGATCGCCGCACTTGCCGAGCGGGCTATGGGCACAAAACGACTCTTCCGGCCAAACGACTCTTCTGGCCACCTGTGCGGCCCGGACGGTAAACCCTGCGCAGTGGGCTGCCGGCCCGCCGCGCTGACGGAATTCAGTAGCTGGCTGTCAGTCGCTTGAAGAGAGTCTTATGACGCAATACATGCAGGACCCGGCTCTCTGGGCTCTTATCGCTGGTACTCCGCTTGCAGCTACCGCCATTATTCGCGGAAAGCGGTCTGCGCGGAGTTTAAGGCAGGGAAATCAAGAACTCAGGGATCACTACGCTGAGCTTGAGAATCAATATTCGGCCTCGGTGAAGAAGGCTCAGGAACAAGCCGAAGAAGCAACGAGAACCGCGCTCAAATCGGCGATGCGGACGCTTCAGGGTCTCGCCGCCGAACAGCAGTTGGCCATTTCCAAACTGCAGAGCAAGTACGGCGAGTCGGTGATTCTTCAGGACCTCCTGGAAATCGACCACATGAACTCGCAGTTCGGGCGGCGCGCCCAGTCCATCGCGGTGCTCTGCGAAGGCTGGCTGGGACGGCAGCGTGACGTCGCGTCGGTGTACGACGTGGTCCGCAGCGCGCAGGGGAGGATCCGGCACTTCCAGCGGGTCGAAATTCTTTCGCAGGTCGATTTCGCGGTCACCAACCGGGCTGTCGAACCGGTGGCGCTGGCCCTTGCCGAACTGCTCGACAACGCCACGAGCTACTCGGCACCGGAAACCAGTGTCGAGATCAATGTCCGTGCCGTACCCAAGGGCATCTGCATCGTCGTCGACGACGCCGGTGTCGGCATGAACGAGGAGGAGAAGGCCCGAGCGGCGAAACTCCTTTCGAGTGAGCGGGCCTCGGGTGTCTCCGGGCTCGGCAATCCTCCGCAGTTCGGATTCGCCGTGATCGGTGTGCTCTGTGAGCGCTACGGCTTCACGGTGTCCGTCGACTCGACCTCTCCCTACGGGGGTGTGCGAGCGGTGGTCCTGCTGCCGGACGAGCTGCTCACCAGCATGCCGCAACCAAAGGAGCGAGCACAGACTGTGAGCACTGTTCCCTCGCTGAACCCGAGCGGCCCGGAACCCGCCGCGGCCGTGTCCACGACCGCCGACGGTCTTCCCAAGCGCCGCCGCAGGCGGGCCATGGCCATCGTGCCGCCGACCGAAACCACGGGCGCCCCCATGACCACGGGCACCCCGATCCGCTCCGAAGAGGAGACCGCCTCGATCATGGGTGCCTTCCAGCGCGGCACGCAGTCCGGTCGAGCCGCGCTCCCGGAGCCTGCGGGCCGCACGAGCAACGCACATGACGCAAGCAGCGAAGGGCATGAGGTTTCGTGAACAACGATCTGTCATGGATGCTTGACGGCGTCCTGGAGATTCCCGGGGCTCTGCACGCGGTCCTGGTCTCCGCCGACGGGCTCTTGATGGCGTCCTCGAAGGGTGTCGGAAGGGACCACGCGGACACCGTCGCCGCCGCGATGAGCGGTGTGCAGTCACTGAGCCGCTCGATCGGGTTCTTCTGCGACGGGTCCGATCTGAAGTGGCGGCAGACGCTCGTCGAGTTCGACGGTGGCTGGGTCTTCCTGATCTCCGCCGGTGACGGCGCGTACCTCGCGGTCTCGGCCTCTCCCGACGTCGAGATGGGGGAGATCACCTTCCGCATGCAGCAGCTCGTCGGCCAGCTGGGCAAGGCGCTGACGACTCCGCCGCGCGAGAACATCGGCGCACGCCAGTGACCGATTCCGAGCGGCAGGAGCCCGAGGCCGCGGAGTTAGTGCGGCCGTACGTCATCACCAATGGCCGGGACCTCCCCGACGGCGACCAGTTCTCCCTGATCACGCTGGTCACGGCGGCCGCCGACCATCAGCAGCGGCCGGCCCGGCTCTCCCCGGAGGAACAGAGCCTGCTGGAGATGTGCTCCGGCGGCTACCTCTCGGTCGCCGAGATCGCGGGACACCTGCGCCTGCCCATGGGCGTGGTGAAGATCCTTCTCAATGCCCTCGCCGAAGGCGGTTACCTCATCACGCGCGCGCCGGTGGCGCGCGCCCGCCTGGTCGACGAGCAGATTCTTCAGGAGGTGCTGGATGGTCTCCGGGCCCGTTTTGGATGAGAAGGCGTACGTCCGCGGTGGAGCGGCGCAGACCGCCGTGAAGATCCTGATCGTCGGGCACTTCGCGGTGGGCAAGACCACCTTCGTCGGGACGATGTCGGAGATTCCTCCGTTGTCCACGGAGGAGACGATGACACAGGCCGGCGAGGAGATCGACGACCTCAAGGGCGTCCGCGGCAAGACCACCACCACGGTGGCCATGGACTTCGGACGCCTCACGATCAGTGATCACGTCGTGCTGTACCTGTTCGGTACGCCGGGCCAGCAGCGGTTCGTGCAGATGTGGGAGGACATGGCGCGCGGCGCGCTCGGGGCGCTCGTGCTGGTCGACCCCGAGCGGCTGGCGGACTCCTTCGCCGTCATCGACCTGATCGAGCAGTACGGACTCGCCTACGCCATTGCCGTGAACCACTTCGACGGCACGCCCATTCGTGGCGAGGAGGCGCTGCGTGAGGCGCTGGACCTGCTCCCTGACACCCCGGTCGTCACCTGCGACGCTCGCGACGAGAACTCATCAGCAAGCGCCCTGATCACCCTCGTTCACTATTTGCAGGACCGTGCCCGCTAGGAGCAAGCATGAACACTGAATCCACCGCCCCCGTGCCACCGCCCGGCTGCCCGGCTCATGCCACGGGTGAGCCGGTGCCATTGCACGGGGCGGAGTTCGCGGCCGATCCGCAAGCCTATTACGAGTACATGCGTCACTACGGGCCGACCGCTCCGGTCGAACTCGCCCCCGGTGTCGAGGCGACCCTGGTCACGGATTACTCGGCGGCGCTCCAACTGCTGCAGAACGCGGGTGCCTTCCGGAAGGACTCGCGCCGCTGGCGGGATTTCAACGAAGGTGAGATCAGTCCGGACAGTCCGGTGCTTCCGCTTCTGGTGTACCGGCCCAACGCCATGTTCAGTGACGGGGCCGACCACATGCGGCTGCGGCAGGCCATCACGGACAGCTTCGCGCGTGTCGATTCGCATTGGCTGAGCCAGAGCGCCGAGCGCGTCTCCAATTACCTCATCGCCCAGTTCCACACCCGTGGCTCGGCCGATCTGCTCAACGACTACGCCAAGCTGCTGCCGCTTTTCGTGTTCAACGAACTCTTCGGCTGCCCCGCGGAGATCGGCGACCGGGTCCTCTTCGGTATATCCGGCATTTTCGACGGTGTGAATGCCGAGAAGGCGAACGAGGTACTGGGTCAGGCCGTGGGCGAGCTGGTGGCCCTCAAGCGGTCCCGGCCCGGCGACGACGTCACCTCCTGGCTGATGCAGCATCAGGCGCGCCTGACCAACGAGGAGATGGCCCACCAGCTCGTCCTGCTGCTGGGCGCCGGCGCGGAGCCGTTGCGCAACCTCATCTCCAACACCCTGCACCTGCTGCTGACCAACGACCGTTACGCGGCGGGCGGGTTGATCGAAGAGGCCATCGACACCACGCTGTGGAAGAACCCGCCCATGGCGAACTACGCGCCGCACTACCCGGCGGCCGACATGGAGTTCGGGGGACAGAAGCTGGCGGCGGGCGACCTCGTGCTGGTCAGCTTCGCGGCCGCCAACACCGACCCGGCGCTCGCGGCGTCCCGGCACGCCTCGAGCAACCGCTCCCACCTGGCGTGGAGCGCGGGACCGCACGCCTGCCCGGCCAAGGACCCCGCCCGGCTCATCACCGTGACGGCCATCGAGAACCTCTTCAACCGGCTGCCCGACGTCGAACTGGCCGTACCCGAGGACAGTCTGACCTGGCGTCCGGGTCCCTTCAACCGGGCGCTGGCCGCGCTTCCGGCCCGTTTCACCCCCGTACGGGCCGCCCGGCAGCCCGACCCGCAGCACCGCCCGGAGACCACGGCGCGCAGCGACCAGGGAGGTGCGCAGGGCCGGCAGGAGCGCGGCGGGCTGTGGAGTTCGTTCCTGTCCTGGTGGAAGGCGTGAGATACGCAACAGCCGCCAACATCCTCGCACTGCATCAATATTCAACCGGAGGGGTAGGGAAGAGCGCGGCAATCGTGTTGATCACAAGTTAAGGAGGTGTCGTGGAGCCCTCGACCACCGACGCCACTTCAGCACAGCACCCCGCAGCCATGCTCCGCCCCCGACGACAGACCTCCCAAGGGAGCTTCGACCCCCACGCCATACCCGTCGCACCACACGTGCCGGACGGCGAGATACCCGCCCCCTCAGGCGGGTATCTTTTTGCCCTCCTCCCCGGGCCCACCCGCCGGGAGGGCCGATGATCACCTCCCGTACAGGGGGTGGACCGGTCACGGCCACGCAACCGCTCGGCGGTTACGTTTCCGACCAGTTACTCCGACTGTGCCAAGCCATGGGTCTCGAACCGTCCGACGGCGAGATCTACGCGCGTGTCCTGACCGACTGTCTCGGTCCCGTCGCGGAGCGTCCGTTGGACGAACCGCCGTCCTACCCGAGTTTCCTGTCCGACGACCACACGCCGGTGGAGTACTCACTCGCCTTCGTGCCGGACGCGCCCCCGACCCTGCGCGTGCTGCTGGAACCGGGGTACGGCGCCGAAGGCCTGGCGGAGAACGGGCGCGTCGGACTGCGTGTGGTCCGGGCCATGGCCGAGCGCTGGGGCTTCGCCACCGACCAACTCGACCGGCTGGAGGACCTGTTCTTCCCGCCGGACCCCGAGGGCCCGCTGGCGCTGTGGCTGGCCCTGGAGTTGCGGCCCGGCGGAGTCCCCAAGGTCAAGGTCTATCTGAACCCGGCGGCGTCCGGGGCGGACCGGGCCTCCGAGACGGTGCGTGAGGCACTGGACAGGCTCGGCCACCGGCAGGCGTTCGCCGCGCTGCCCCGGGCCGACGGTTATCCGTTCCTCGCCCTCGACCTCGGGGACTGGGAGACACCCCGGGTGAAGGTCTACGTCACCCATCGGAACCTGGCCGCCGCCGACGCGGGTGAACTGTCCCGCACGGACCCCGGGCCACGGCCCGAGACCGTACGGGAGTTCCTGCGGGTCGCGGCGGGTCTCGACAGCTCGCCGCGGTACCCCGGCGCCGGGAACGGCGTACGGCTGGAGGGGCGCCCCGTGCTCTCCTGCCACTCCTTCACGGAGTCCGGGACCGGCCTGCCGAGCGGCTTCACCCTCCACGTACCGGTCAGGGACTACGTCCGGCACGACGGGGAGGCCTATGCGCGAGCGGTGGCCGTGCTGCGCCGACACGGCATGGACACCGCGGCGCTCGACCGGTCGCTGGCCACCGTCACCTCACGGCTGCTGCACGACGGCGTGGGGCTCATCGCCTATCTGGCACTGGTGTACGAGCGTGGCAGACCGCCCCGTGTGACCGCGTACATCTCCTCGGAGGCGTACGCGGTACGACCGCCGCTGCCGGCCCAGCCCCATCAGACGTTCTCCCCCCATCGCACGGCGGGTACCGAGCCGCGCGAGACCCTCCACTCAGTAGGAAACGGAAAGGCAGGAGCAGAAATCAGAATGGAGCCGTACCGGATCAAGGTCGTCGAACCCATCCCGCTCACGACCCCCCAGCAGCGCAAGGCGGCACTCGAACGAGTGCACTACAACCTGTTCGATCTGCGCGCGGAAGAGGTGACCATCGATCTGCTGAGCGACTCGGGGACCGGTGCGCTGTCCTCGGCGCAGCTCGCCGTGGGCATGGCCGGTGACGAGTCCTACGCGGGCTCGCGATCCTTCTACCGTTTCCGGGACACGGTGGCGGAACTGACCGGCTTCAGCCACATCCTGCCGGCCCACCAGGGGCGTGCGGCGGAGCGACTCCTGTTCTCCAACCTCCTCAAGCCCGGCGACACGGTCCTGTCCAACACGCACTTCGACACCACCCGCGCCAATGTGGAGCTGGCGGGCTGTGTGGCCCGCGATCTGCCCTGCGCCGAGGCGCGGAACCTGGACAGCTCGGAGCCCTTCAAGGGGAACATCGACCTCGAGGCCCTGGAGCGGGGGCTGACCGAGACGACCGGCTCGCGTGTCGCCGCGGTGGTCATGACCATCACCAACAACGGCGGTGGCGGCCAGCCCGTCTCCATGGAGAACCTGCGGCGGACCTCCGAACTCTGCCGCCGGCACGGTGTCCCCCTGATCCTGGACGCCGCCCGGTTCGCCGAGAACGCCTGGCTGGTCACCCGGCACGAGGCGGCCTACAAGGACCGCACCCCGCGCCAGGTCGCCGAAGAAGCGTTCCGTCTGGCCGACGGCTGTGTGATGAGCGCCAAGAAGGACGGCATCGTCCACATCGGCGGCTTCATCGGACTGAACGATTCGGAACTCGCCCAGAAGTGCGAGCTCCTCCTCATCGCCACCGAGGGGTTCCCCACCTATGGGGGTCTGGCCGGACGCGACCTCGACATGATCGCTCAGGGTCTCCAGGAGGTGACCGAACCGTCCTACCTCGCGGAGCGGGCGGAGAGCGCCGACCACCTGGCCCAGCGGGTCCGCGCCGCCGGCGTGGACATCCTGGAGCCGCCCGGTCTGCACGCCATCTATCTCAACGCGGGCCGGCTGCTGCCCCACATACCGCCCCACCAGTACCCCGGCCACGCTCTCGCCTGCCGGCTCTACCTGGAGGGCGGCATCCGGTCGGCCGAACTGGGGTCGCTGTACCTCGGCGAGGAGGACGAGGACGGAAACCCGGTCAAGAGCCCGCCGTACGAGCTGGTGAGGCTGGCGTTGCCGCGGCGCGTCTACACGCGCAGCCACTACGACCACGTCGGCAGAACCCTGGAGACCATCGCCAAGAACGCGGAGTCCGTGCACGGCTACCGGATCGTGGAACAGTCCCCGATCCTGCGGCACTTCCGCGCCAAGCTCCAGCCGGTGACCGTCTAGCGGGCGGGGGAAACGCCGTCCGGAGGCCGCTGCCCGGTCACGTCGTCAACGACGTGGCCGGGCAGCGGTTCGTCGGCGCTCGGCCGCTCCTATCCGAAGTGGCTGTCGGTGATCTCCCCGTCCTCCGTGTCCGTGTGGGCGACACAGCGGAAGGCGCGGAGCCCGTCGGACCACTGCTGGGCGGTCGGCGGCAGGATGTCCGTGCTCCACCGGCCGGTGACGGCACGTCCGGTGGCGGTCCTGGATTTCAGCATGACCTCCCGCGAGCACAGCGCCTTGACGGTGGGGTGCTTGATCAGGTCCCGGGTGTTGTTCGTCATCCCGTCCTCGGGCAGCGGGGCGATGGCGAAGGTCTCCCACACGTGCTTCACCCGGCAGTCCGCGAGGCTGACGGTGATCGTCCCCGAGATGTCGGTGATGCCGCTCCAGCACTCGGGGGTCGTGACGCACCGGCCTCCCGCGCCGTCGACCGCCGCGGCCGGGCAGTTCCGGGCGGTGGTCGACACCCCACCGAACCCCGTGTTCGCGGCGGACGGCCGGGACGAGGTCGAGGGGGACGTGGGGGTGTCGGACCCCCCACCCCGGTAGCTGATCACAGTGACCGAGACGCCCACCGAGACCGCCACCGCCGCCACCGCGGCGATCAGTTGGGGGCGCCGCGTCGTCTTCCGCCGGTCCTGCGGCGCCGGGGCGGTGGTCGTGCCCGGCCGACCGGGTTCGGGCGG
>LRTP01000132.1 GCA_001550305.1 Streptomyces diastatochromogenes | reverse complement strand
AGGGCGGCCCGGCGCGGGCGTGCGGTGCGCCGCCCGCGCGCTGACGTACGCCGCCATGGCCCCGAGGTCGGGCTGGTCGTAGAGCAGGTCGGCCTGCTCGCTGAGGCCGTAGGTGCGGTTGATGCCGGCCAGGAACTCCGCGGCCAGGATCGAGTCCAGCCCCAGCGCCGCGAACGGCGCGCTCACGTCGATCTCCCCCGGCCCGCAGTGCAGGATCCCGGCGAGCTGCTCCCGCAGCGTGTCCGTGACCGCCTCCACCGCCACATCAGCCACATCCGCATCCACGGCCGCCGCGGCCGCATCCACGTCTGCCTCCGTGTCCATGGGTGTGTCCGTGGGTGTGGGCGTGGGTGTGGGTGTGGGGGTGGCGGGGCGGGGGGTGCCGAGTTCGGCCGCGACGTGCCGGGCCAGTGCCTGGGGCGTCGGGTGCTCATACAGTGCGGTGGCCGCGATCCGGGTGCCGTAGCGGGCGTTGAGCGCCGCGACGAACTCGACCGACAGCATCGAGTCCAGGCCCAGCAGCCGGAAGGGCTCCTGCGCGTCGAGCGTCTGCGGCTCGATACGCATCATGCCCGCCAGCACCGCGGTGAGCTCGGCGAGCACATCGGCCACGGGCGTCGGCGAGGCCGCGGGCGGCTGAGGGACGGATGTCATGGTGGGCGTCTCCAAGGGTCGTATCCCGGGTGGCCGTTGTGGCATTGTGGGCGCCGTCGGCACCCCGCCACATCCCCGGCCGTGGTGATCCCGCCGGCAGTGCCTGGCTCCCGGGAACCAGCCGCCGGCGCGGCCCTCCGCCCAAAGGATGAGCCGCCCTGCCGTACCACCCCTGCGAAAGCCGCCGTGCCGGCCCGCGCGGGTCCGCGCCGTGTC
>LRTP01000131.1 GCA_001550305.1 Streptomyces diastatochromogenes | reverse complement strand
CCTGCTGGACGCCGCGCTGCGCGTGGCCGCCGGGCTCGACGCGTCCGACGGCCGGGTGCTGCTCCCGGTCGCGGTGGGCCGGTGCGTCCTGCCGCCGGGTGGCGCGAGGGAGCTCACCGCCGTCGTACGACGCACGGGCGGCTCCGGCACGGACCTCACCCTGGACGTCACGCTGTGGGACACCGACGGCTTCCCGGCCGGTCGTCTGGAGGGCGTACGACTGCGGGCGGCGGACCCGGCGGACCTGAACGGCGCCTCGGAGAACGCCCGGCACCTGTACGAGGTGGTCTGGACGGCCGTACCCGAACAGCCCGACGAGGCGCCGGGCCCCGAGTGGGCCGTCGTCGGCGACCCCTCGGACCCGGAGGTCGCCGGGGCCCTGCGCGGCCTCGCGGCGGCGGGGACCCACGTCCGGAGCGGGACGGGCGGCGCGGACGTGAACGGGGCGGGCGGCGTCGACGTGAGGGGGACGGGCGGCGTCGACGTGTTCGTACGGTTCTGGCCGCGCCCCGCAGGGGACGCCGAACCGTCTGCCGCGGCACAGGAGTTGGCGGCCGCGGCCCTGGCCGAACTGCGTGCCCTGATCGCCCTCCCGCAGGACGAGGCACCCGCCCGGACCGTGTGGGTGACGCGCGGTGCGGTCGGGGCCGTCGACGAGGACACCGTGCCCGGCCTCGCCCAGTCCGTGCTGTGGGGGCTCGCCCGCAGTGCCCGCGCCGAACACCCGGAACTCGGCCTGACCCTGCTCGACCTCGACGACTCCGACCCGGCGGACGCGCTCCTGACCGCCGCCACCCACGCCGAGGAGCCCGAACTCGCCTCCCGCGCGGGCACCTTGCTCGCGCCGCGACTCGTCCGCGCCCGCGACCGGGAC
>LRTP01000130.1 GCA_001550305.1 Streptomyces diastatochromogenes | reverse complement strand
GGGCGCAGGCGGCCCGCCCGGGTGAGGGCGGCCTGGCCGTGCCAGGCGCTCCACAGGACCTCCGTGAGCAGCCCGCTGTCGCGGCCGGCCGCGACGGGCTCGACGGCCTGTCTGATCTCGGCGAGGACGTCCGCGAGCGGCGCCGGTGTGCCGGCCGCCCCGGTGGTGTCCTCGCCGGTGTCCTCGCCCGGGTCGAGGGTGAGCATGGCCTCGTAGAGGACCGGTCCGTGCTCGGCGAAGTCGGCGTAGGCGCGGGCGACCGCGCCGAGCGCCTCCTGCGGGTCACCGGCTTCCTCGCGGGCGGTGCGCAGCGCGGCGGCGAGTTCGGCGAAGCCTTCCAGGGCGACCGCGTGGACGAGGGCGTCCTTGTTCTTGAAGTGCTGGTAGAGCACCGGCTGGCTGTATTCGATGCGGTCCGCCAGGCGCCGTGTGGTGACGTAGTCCCAGCCTTCGGACTCGGCCATCTCACGGGCTGTGGTGAGGATCAGCCGGTGGCGCTGGGCCTGCTCGCGAAGGCGTCGCTCTCGGGGCGTCATGGAACGGACTTTAGCACTTTCGGCGAAAATCCAGCTGTCAGTGATAGAGTCCCTGCCTTTGAAATCGGCTGCTGCCGTACGGGAGCGGCGGCGCTGTGCGGGGCGGGTTCGAGCGGTCTTCGAGGCGCGGGCGCCAGCATCGGGGCACGACTGCCCACAGAGAGGGCCACCCCATGCTGACCCCGACTCCCCTGGAGGAGCTGCTCGACCTGGCCGCGGACGTCATCGGCTGCGACCGGCGCGCCCTGCCGGCCGGGGCCGCGGGTTCTCCCTTCATCACGCTGGGCGGCGGTCTCGCGCAGGCCGTGCGGCTGCAGGCGCGTGCCGGCCGGCAGCTG
>LRTP01000013.1 GCA_001550305.1 Streptomyces diastatochromogenes | reverse complement strand
CCGAGCGGTCCGCCGCGCCCGCTCCGGCCGGGGGTGAGGCCGGCTCTGTTTCCGCCGACGCCGACAAGGCCGCCACGTCGGCCGCGATCGAGGCCGGCCCCTCCGTGACGTCCGCCGCCGAAGGCGAGCACACCTCCGAAGGAGAGCCCGCCGCCGAGCCCGCTTCGTCCCGCCCCGAGAAGGCGTCCGCTCCCGCCGACGACGCCCAGCCCCCGGTGGCCACGCCGTCCACCCCCCGTCGCTTCCCCCGCTGGACGGTCCCCGCCGCTCTCGTCGCCGTGCCCGCGCTCATCGCGGGGATCACCATCGCCGCCAGCGGCGGAAAGCCCGCGTCCGGGACGCCCGTCGTCGAGGTGTCCGCGGCCGACTGCGGCAAGGGCTTCAACGCGCCCAAGCCGGGTCGGCAGACCTTCCAGGTGCGCAACAGCGGCTCCCGTACCTCCGAGATCTATCTGATCGACCCGGTCAGCAACGCCGTCTACGGCGAGGTCGAGGGCATCGCCCCCGGCACCACCCGCGCCCTGATCGCCACCGTCGGGACGGGCTCGTACGCCTGGCGCTGTGTGCCCAACGGCGGGAAGGCCGTCACCTCGGCGGCCGTGCGCGTCAGCGCGGGCGGCGGCTCCGTCCAGGCCGTACTGCCGGTCTCCGAGAAGGACCTCGCCGCACCGCTGGCCGCCTACCGGGCGTACGTCGACCAGGGTCTGGCCGACCTGCAGACGAAGACGCGCACCCTCCAGAGCGACCTCGACGCCGACAAGCTCGACCAGGCCCGCAAGGACTGGCTGCCCGCGCACACGCGGTACGCCTCGCTCGGCGCCGCCTATGGAACGTTCGCCGACTTCGACGCGAAGATCAACGGCCGTACGGCCGGACTCGCGGGCGGGGTCGACGACCCGGCCTTCACCGGCTTCCACCGCATCGAGTACGGCCTGTGGCACGGCCAGTCCGCCGCCACCCTCGCGCCGTACGCCAAGCAACTCGCCGCCGATGTGGACGCCCTGCGCAAGGACTTCCCGAAGCAGGACTTCGACCCGGCCGACCTCCCGCTGCGCAGCCACGAGATCCTCGAGAACACCCTGCACCGCGAACTGAGCGGCAACGCCGACTACGGCAGCGGCAGCGAGCTGGCCACCACCGAGGCCAACCTCGACGGCACCCGCGAACTGCTCACCCTGCTCCGACCGCTGATCGACAAGCGCAACGCCAAGGTGATCCCGGCCGTCGACACGTGGATGCGGCGCACCGAGCAACTGGTGCTCGCCCAGCGGGCCGAGGACGGCACCTGGACGCCGCTGGACAAGCTGTCCGACACCGACCGGCAGCGCCTCGACGGCGCGGTCGGCCAGTTGCTGGAAGAGCTCGCCCCGATCCCGGACCTCCTGGAGATCCGCAAGGCCGCGTGAGCGGCCCAACGCCGGCTTGAACGACCGCAACGCCTGCTTGAGCGACCGCAAGGCCGCGTGAGCAGCCCCAAGGTCGCGTCGGCAGCCCGGCGGCGCCGACCCCGAGACCGTCGGCCCACTCGCACCGAACCACCGCCCCCGCAGTACCGGGACCATGTGCCCACAGGAGAGGACCTCCCCCGATGACGACCCCGAGCCAGGACGACCAGGCCGCGCAGGGCGGCTGCCCCTTCGGCCGCCGTACGTTCACCAAGACCGCCCTCGGCGTCGGCGCGGCCGGAGCCGCCCTGGCGGGCGCCGGGCTC
>LRTP01000129.1 GCA_001550305.1 Streptomyces diastatochromogenes | reverse complement strand
CGCGTTCCGCGAGCCGGGCGCGGGCGGCGCCCACCGCCTCGGGCGGTCCGCCCACGACGTACTGCCCGGGCCCGTTGACGACGGCGAGTTCGAGGCCGTCGACCTCGGCGACCAGCCCCCGTACGACGTCCTCGGCGGCGAACACCGCGAGCATGCCCCCGGCCGGGGTGCCGTCGCGCATCAGCCGCCCGCGCCTGCAGACCAGCCGCAGTCCGTCCTCCAGCGTGAGCGCCCCGGCCACGCACAGGGCCGCGTACTCCCCGGCGCTGTGCCCGGCCACCGCGACCGGTTCGACGCCGAACCGCCGCCACAGCCGCGCCTGCGCGACCTGCAGGGCGAAGAGCGCGGGCTGCGCGAAGGCGGTGTCCCAGACCCGCGCTCCCTCCGGGCCCCGGGCCCGCGCTCCCTCCGCGGGACCACCGTCGGCGCCGCCCAGCAACCGGTCGAGGAACCCCTCCTCCCCCGTCTCGTCCCGGTGGATCCCCGCGCACTCCTCCAACGTGCGGGCCACCACCGGGAACCGCCCGGCGAGCGCCGCGCCCATCCCGTCGTACCCGCTGCCCTGGCCGGTGAAGAGGAACACCGGTCCCGTGCCCGCCGCCGCCCCGGCGACACCGTGCGCGTACGCCCCCGCCGCGCCCCGTACGAAGGCGTCCAGCGCCGCCGCCGTGCCGCCTGCCTCCGCGGTGACCACCAGTCGGTGTTCCAGGTGCCGTCGTCCGAGCGCGGTGGTGAGGAGCAGGTCGGCGGGGTCGGTCCCGGGGTGTTCGGTGAGGTGGTCGCGGAAGGCCCGTGCGGAGGCGAGGAGCGCCTCGGGGGTGTGGCCGGACAGCGGCAGCAGCGCGGGGGCCCGCCCGCGGTCCGGCGGGCGGGGG
>LRTP01001280.1 GCA_001550305.1 Streptomyces diastatochromogenes | reverse complement strand
CGTCCGCTGCGCGTCGACGTGATCGCCTCGCGCGGCGCGGCGGCGGGCCTGATGCGGGGCTTCTACCGTGCGCATCCCGAGATCGACCTCGACGTGGTGATGCTGTTCGACATCGAGACGGCTGTCGCCGCCATCCGGTCGGGTGCGATCGACGCGTCCTTCCGCGCCGTCGCCGCGCCCGGCCGGCCCCTCCCCGAGGACATCGAGTCCGTCCGGGTGCTCGACGAGCCGCTCCAGCTCCTCACCGGCCCCGCGCACGCGCTGGCGGGCGCCCGGTCGGTGACGGTCGCTCAGCTCGCCGGGCACCGGATCTGGATGCCCGGCATCGTCCCCGGTACCGAGTGGGCCGCCTACTACGACGACCTCGTCGCCGAATTCGGCCTCACCATCGAGGCGACGGGCCCCAATTTCGGCTCCGACGCGCTCCTCGACACCGTCGCCGACACCCCGGCCCTGGCCACCTTCATGGGCGGGCACACCCGCCTCGTCTGGCCCTCCGGCCACGGCCTGCGCCGCATCCCGGTGACCGACCCGACGCCCGTCTACCCGCACTCGCTCCTCTGGCACCGGGACAACCCCCACCCGGCGCTGGCGACCCTTCGCGCCCACCTCGCTGCCACAGCGGCCGACCACGACGCCACCGGTACCTGGGCGCCGGGCTGGGTGATTCCGCGCTGACCTCCGCCTCGTCCGTGATCAGCGTTTCCGGATCGACGAACAGCGGCACGGGGGCTGTTCTTGTCCGCCGGGGCGGTGTGCTGTGTCGCACCTTCGGCCGACCTTGCCGTACGTGCGGTGCGCCAACACGTCCGCCCTTGCCGATCTCATGACCATCTTCCCGGCCTACAGGTCGGTACCGCCGTTGCCATCGTCGCTCGAAGAGTCCCGCTGCTTGGCCCCACCCTGAGCGGAAGCGTCGTTCTCCTGCTTGTCCAAGAGCTCCAGGAGCGCGGCGTCTGCCTTTTGCTGATCCTCCTTCGTCAGCTCAAGAGGTGCGTTGTTGTAGACGGCGTACCGGTCGGGATCAATGATGTTGGTGGTTCTCAACGTGAACGTGAGAAGCGGGCGCCACCCCTTGCGGTGGCCAACCCTCACTTGAATTTGGGCCTTATAGTCACGGGCCTCCGGAAGCAGCCCGGGAAACGGTGCCTCGAGCTCGATGAAAATCTGTAGAGCTTCTCTGCCGGCCACAACGAATCCGGCCGGCAACTTCAGGTCCTCGTCCGGTCCGGGTTGGAGACGAGACGGCGAAGACATCCACAAGAGCGGTAGATGAGAGGCGGGCTCATCAGGGAAGGTGAGCCTGAGATCCTGCACAACTATCGGCTTGGCCCCGGTGTTGTGAAGGACGAGCGGAAGCCGCAGGCGAACCAGAGAGTAGTTGAAAATCGCCGCAAAGGAGTGAGGCTCCCATGTCTTCAGGCACCCTTGCCTGGCATTGATCCACCAGAATGAGGAGACCGTGAAAACCAATGCGCAGACCGACACGACGGCGGCGCCGGTAATCGATGAGGACGCATTCTGATCAACAGCGGTCATCAACGGGGACACACAATCAGTGTGCCAGCCTCAGGATGGCCACGCTCAACGTCGCCGCGGGGGCTCAGGCAGCCGGTCAGGGCGGTCTCGGCCTGCAACGGCACGTTCTGCCGCTGACCGCTGGGGGCATCACAGTCGCGGTCGCGGTCCGAGCGGTATGCGTGGCTACCGTCCCGGCAGTAGTCGTGATCGCGGCCCGACCGGCGGTAGTCGCTCCGGTCCCAGTTGCGCTCATCGCCGCCCGAGCGGTGGTTGTCGGCCGCGACACCGACAGCGGGCGCTGGACATGCTCGGGCACCGCAGCCGACGCGGTACCCCCGACACCGACTACGGCTCCGCCCGCCACCACCACGGAGGTGATAGCGATACACATGCGCTTCGTCAGGCTACTCACGGGTTTTCTCCTTCGGGCCGGAGTAATCCGCCAGTGCAACGGGTGCCCCTGTCACTGGTGCAGTTCGTGGGGCGTGGTTGGCCACTGCATGCGGGCTCGGTCGGCTCTGCACTGCGTCACCGAGCGCGAGAGAAGTCGCTTTCGCGGCAAGACCCCAAGGTTCCATACACCGTAAGGAACTACCTTTCGAGTAAACCATACGACGTATGGAAATGCGAGTGCGAAGTTCCGTCGCCCTAGGGGTGTTGATCGGGGCCCCAGGTAAGAGACGGCCTCGACTCGCGCGAAGCCCCACGGCCTCGAGGTATCCCCGCACCAGTCGAGGCGTGCGGGCCGCGATCGGCGGCCTCAGCGTCGAGGCAGGCCTGAACATCGGGTACTACGGATACACCGAATTCGGTCGTGACGGCCGGAAAGAAGAAATGGGCGCCGGTACTCAGGAGAGCACCGGCGCCCATGACATGGCACCTTTCACTTCTACGCCGACCACGCTCGGGCCGATCGGACTTCGGGGCCCGCGCAACCAGTCGGCTGCAGTGCCGTCAGGCCCAGGCGAGGGCGTGCTCGACGGGCACGCGGGGCAGCCGCGGGAACCACGGGTCGGCACCCGGGTGACCGATGTTGACCACCAGATGCGAGCGCCAGCTGGTACCGGCGAAGAACTCCTCGTCCACGCCTGACTTGTCGAAGCCCGCCATGGGACCGGCCCCGAACCCCGCCGCACGGACCGCGAGCAGGAAGACCCCGGTCTGCAGTGCCGAGTTGTAGGCCGCGATGCTCTCGCGCGCGGCGGTCTGGTCGGCGAACGCCGCTCGCAGCAAGTCCCCGCGGGCCGGGAAGACGGTCGGCATCTGCTCGTGGAAGTCGACGTCGTACGCCAGGACCGCCACGGCCGGCGCACTGAGCGTCTTGGCCCTGTTGCCCTCGTCGAGATGCCGGACGAGTCGCTCCTTGCCCTCTCGGGTCCGCACGAAGAGCACGCGCAGAGGCTGGCCGTTGGCGGCGCTCGGCGACCAGCGGGCGAGTTCCCAGATCATGGCCAGTTCGTCGTCGGCAACGGCCACCTCGGCGAAGGTGTTCGCGGTGCGGGCCTCGGTGAACAGCACCTTTCGTCCGGCGTCGTCGAGGACATCGAGGGCCTGCGGTTCACGGTCGGTCATGCTCATCATTTCTCTCTTACTTCGGTTGTGTGTGGTGCCCGGGGCGGGTTGGCCGCCCCGGGCACCACCCCCTGGGGACGGGGTTTACGGAGCCGGGCAGGGCTCAAGGACCCAGTGCTGTCACGTGCGCATGTGGTCCCCTGGCCGACGTCATGTGTCGTGTGCTGACCGCTTGTTCCGCTCCGCGCCCAGGCGGGCGAAGTAGGCGATCAGGTCGGGGTTGTCGACCGCCGCGGGGTTCAGGACCTGCTCGACGGGGGCACCCTGGAGCAGGCGCTTGACGGGAACCTCGAGCTTCTTGCCGGTCTTCGTGTGCGGGAGGGCCCGTACGGCGAGGATCTCATCGGGGACGTGGCGGGGTGAGGCGCCGGTGCGGATCGCGTCGCGGATCCGGACCCGCAGGGAGTCGTCCAGGGCGACCCCGTCGGCGAGAACCACGAAGAGCGGCATCCAGTAGCGGCCGTCGGGTTCCTCCGCGCCGATGACGAGCGCTTCGGTAATCTCCGGGAGGCGTTCGACGACGTCGTGGATGTCGGCACTGCCCAGGCGCACGCCGTTGCGGTTGAGGGTGGCGTCGGAGCGGCCGTGGACGATCACCGAGCCGTGCGAGGTGAGTGTGATCCAGTCGCCGTGCCGCCACACACCGGGGTAGGCGGCGAAGTAGGCGTCGCGGTAGCGGCTGCCGTCGGGGTCGTTCCAGAAGTACAGCGGCATGGACGGCATGGGCCGGGTGACGACCAGCTCGCCGACCTGGTCGAGGACAGGGGTGCCCGTCGCGTCGTAGGCGGCCAGGGCCACGCCGAGGCTGGGGGCGGACAGCTCCCCTGCCCAGACGGGGGTCGTGGAGGCGCCGCCGGCGAAGCCGGAGACGATGTCCGTGCCGCCGCTGGTGGAGGCCAACTGGACGCCGGCGCCCACGTGGTCGCGGACCCAGGGGTAGGCGGAGGCGGGCAGGGCGGAGCCGGTGCAGCCGACGACGCGGATGGCCGACAGGTCGTGCACGGAGGGTTCGATGCCCAGCTTGGCCATGGTCAGCAGGTACTGAGGACTGGTGCCGAAGACGGTGACTTTGTGACGGGCCGCCAGCTCCCACAGGAGGTCCGGACGCGCCTGCGGTACCGGGCTGCCGTCGTAGGTGCAGGTGGTGGCACCGGTCAGCAGGGTGGAGACGACCAGGTTCCACATCATCCAATGGGTGGTGGTGTACCAGAGGAGGCGGTCGCCGGTGCCCAGATCGGTGTGCAGGCCGAGGGTCTTGAGGTGTTCGAGCAGGACGCCGCCGTGCCCGTGGACGATGCCCTTGGGCAGTCCGGTGGTGCCTGAGGAGAAGACGATCCACAGGGGGTGGTCGAACGGCACCGGGGCGATGGTGAGGTACTCGACACGGGTGGCCGCGTCCTCCCAGGGAACCGTCAGCCCCGAGTCCCCGTCCTCGGGCCACGCAAGGCCCACGTGGTCCACGAGCACCGTGGCCTTCAGCGTCGGCAGGGCGGCGGCGAGTTCGAGGGAGGCGGCGCGGCGGTCGTGGGTGGCGCCGTTGAAGAGGTACCCGTCAGCGGTGATGAGCACCGTCGGTTCGAGCTGCGCGAAGCGGTCGGCGGCGGCCTTGGGTGCGTAGTCCTGGCCGCATACCGACCACACCGCGCCAAGGCTTGCGGTGGCGAGGAAGGCGATGACGGCGTGGGGGGTGTTGGGCAGATAGCCCACCACCCGGTCGCCCTGTCCGACGCCCACGTCGCGCAGGCTGGCAGCGACGGAGGCGACCCGGGCGCGCAGCTCCCGGCCCGTGATCTCATAGCCGGCTCCGGTCTCGTCCAGGGCGGTGATCGCGGGAGCGTCGGGCTGCAGGTTGCGCAGCGCGTGATGGGCGTAGTTGAGGGTGGCGCCGGGGAACCAGCGGGCGCCGGGCATGGTCTCCTCGGCCAGCACCCGCTCGTACTCAGTCGTCGCGTCGATGTCGAAGTACTCCCACACCGCGGCCCAGAATCCTTCGAGGTCGGTGACGGACCACTCGTACAGGTCTCGGTAGTCCGTGGGGTCCTGGATCCCTTCGGCGCCCCGGTGCCGGGCCGCCCATCGGGCGAAGTCCGCGATGCGACTGTGGGCGGCCGACTTCGGGTCGGGAGTGAAGAAGGGTTCCGGATACGGCTCAGGGCGCGGGGTGGTCATGGTGTGGAGCTCCTCGTCAGGCGGGCCGGGCGTCGGCGGTATGGCGGGCCGTGTGCAGCAGGGGGGCCCAGACGCCGGTGTCCGTGAAGTCGCTGGTGCCGGCCGGGACGGTGTCCATCACGACGCGGTCGGGGCGCAGCAGGACGGCGTCGACACGGCCGCGGGCCAGCCAGCCGGCCAGGGTGCCGTCGTCGCCCAGATCGTCGACGCGGATCGTCGGGGCGCCCAGTGCCGTGGCCACGGCCGTCATCTGCGCCGTGGGTGGCACGGCGGTCAGGACGGCGAAGGAGTCCCCGAGGACGTCATCGAGGCGCACTCGCCTGCCGTCGTGGCGTACCCAGGGCTGCGGGCAGAAGGTGCCGGCCAGCATGCGGCCGGTCAGTCTGGGGCGGCGCCGTACGAGTGGACCGGCGGTCAGGGCGGGACTGAGGTCACGGCCCACCGCCGCGGTCACACCGGGGATGCGACAGGCCGTGCCCACGACGGCCCGGCGGAACGCCGCACCGCGGTCCTGTCCGCCGGTCATGGCCCAGCCGACGGCGACCGCCACGCGGATCACATGGCGGGCGTGGGGCTTGCGCTCGCGTTCGTAGGTGTCCAGCAGCCCCTCATGTGCGCCCCGTTGGAGCACCCGGGCGAGCTTCCAGGTGAGGTTGTGGGCGTCGCGCAGGCCCGCGCACAGTCCCTGCCCGACGAAGGGCGGGGTGAGGTGGGCGGCGTCGCCCAGCAGGAAGACACGCCCCCTGCGCCACCGGTCGGCGAGGCGGGCCCGGAAGGTGTACTGCGCCTGCCGCACCACCTCGA
Source organism: Streptomyces diastatochromogenes (assembly GCA_001550305.1). Lineage (GTDB taxonomy): Bacteria > Actinomycetota > Actinomycetes > Streptomycetales > Streptomycetaceae > Streptomyces > Streptomyces mirabilis_D. The sequence continues at coordinate 3,860 of LRTP01001280.1, read as the reverse complement.
AGTCGTTGCCCGGCGAGGCGTCGGGCGGCAGGTCCACCCAGGGGGCGACCAGCTCGCGCAGGCGCTCCCATCCGTCCGGGCCGTCCAGGTTCTGGTCGTCGGCCAGCCGGAACTCCCAGCGGTAGCGGTCCTCGCTGACGCGCATGAAGGTGGCCGGCCGGGTGGGAGAGCAGATCTGCTCGGCGCCTTCCCAGGTGCGCACCGGGCGGCTGGTGCGCACGTCGATGACCCGCCAGCTCTCCTCGAAGTGCAGGTCCTCCCACACGGCGCCGATCGCGTCACGGGTGAGACTGCCCGCACCGTCGCAGCCGAGGACGGCGTCGGCCCACAGGTGCTCCTCCTCGTCGCTGCCGTCGCGACGAAGGGTGACCCGGACCGGGCCCGTCGGATCGTTCGGTCCGTCGGTGTCCCGTGCGACGGACTGGGTGACGGACACGACCTCCACTCCGCTCCACAGCTCGCACTCCGGGCGGCGCGCCAGGGCGTCACGCAGCAGGCGTTCCAGCTCGGGCTGGTCGAACATACTGGTCTGCGGGAAGCCGTGGTGTCCGTGCATGGACCGCGGGAATTCGGCGATCACGCGGCGCCCGGCGTCCAGCAGCCGCAGTCCGGGCGCCGGGCGGGCGAGGGCGGCGAACTCCTCGTGGACACCGGCGCTCTGCAGGATCCGGCGGATCTCGTCGTCCACGACGACGGCGCGCGGCAGAGGGTAGATGTCCTGGTGGCGTTCGAGGAGCAGGCTGCGCACTCCGTGCCGGGCGAGCAGCAGGGCGGCCATGACCCCGACGGGCCCCGCACCGATGATCACCACCGGTCTCCGGGTTGTGGCCTTCATGATGCGTCCGCAATGGGGGTCCGCTGCTCGCCGAGGTCGATCCGTCCGTCCGGCGTGGCGATCGTGGCGGTGATGAGGTCACCGTTGCGCAGGTACTTGGGGTTCTTGGCCTGGCCCTTGAAGAACGCCTTCCACTTCAGTGCGGGCGGCAGCAGTGCGGCGATCTTCTCGGCCGGCTTGGGCGGGGCCTTCAGGGCCGTGCCGCCGGGAGTGCCGGTCAGCAACAGGTCGCCCGGGGCGAGGGTCTGGAAGCGGCCGAGCAGGGTGAGCGCCTGTGCGGGCCGCACGATCATGTCCGCCAGCGTGCGGTCCTGGCGTGACACGCCGTTGACCGACAGCCGCAGCCGCAGGTTCAGCAGATGGGTGAAGTCCTCGGGCTCCAGTAGGGCCAGGTACGGGCCCGTCGGCGTGAAGGTCGGATAGGACTTGCTCTCGTAGAACTGGGTCTTGGTCAGCTGGACATCGCGGGCGCTGACGTCGTTGGTCAGGACGAGGCCGGCGACGTAGCGCGGCAGGTCCTGCTCCTCGACGACGGTGCCCACGGGCAGGGTCGCGCCCATGACGAGGCCGAGTTCCACCTCGTAGTCGAGGAACTTCACGTGTGCGGGGCGGATGATCGTGTCGTGGGGGCCGCTGACCGAGCCCGACGCCTTGCGGAAGAAGGTGGGCGGGATGTCGCCGGTGAAGCCCGAATCCTTGGCGTGGCTGCGGTAGTTGACCATCTGGGCGACCACCCGGCACGGGGTGGTGACCGGAGGCAGCGCCACCAGGTCGGCGACGGGCGTGCCGCTCTCGGCGGAGGCGGCGGCCTCGCGGACCGCGTCCCGGTCGGCGAGCAGTTCGGCGGTGATGGCCGCCTTGGTCTCGACGCGGACGGCGCGTTCGTCCCGGACGACCCACCAGCCGTCGGTGGTACGCAGAACGTTGGTGCTCATGAGCTCATCGCTTTCATCAGGCCCAGCAGGCGTGCGGGGTCGAGTTCGTTGTCGCCACGCAGGGCCGTCATGACCTCGCGCAGCTTGGCGGGGGACGGGTTGGCGCCCAGGAAGTCGCGGGTGACCGGCGGACCCCACTGGGCCAGGCCGCTCGCCGACATCGGTGCCCAGCCGGGCTCCAGGTCGCAGGAGAACAGGTCGCCGTCGGCGAAGTGCTCCAGCATGAAGTGGTCGGGGTCGCGCCAGTAGTCGAACAGCTGGCTGCCCTGGATGTGCCGGCCGATGCCCCAGCTGCGCTTGTAGCCGCGCTCGGCCAGATACTCCCCACCGACGGCGATCGCATCGAGGTCGGTGACCTGGTAGGCCGAGTGGACGTAGCCGGTTCCGGGCCCCAGGTGCAGGGCCAGCGTGTGGTGATCGACGGCCACGCTCCCCTGGTCGCACCGGATGAACGTCATCGTCGGCCCGCGCCCGCGCTGCCCGTCCAGGAACAGGAAGTCGGACACGATCATCCCGAGGGTGTCCAGGTACCAGTCCAGGGTGCGGGCGAAGACCCTGGTTTCCAGCACCACATGGCCCAGCCGCTGGATACGGGAGGGCTCACGGGGCGGGCGCTGGGTGGCGTTCGTACGACGGTGATCCGTACCGAAGTTGAGGATCAGCGGCTCCTGCTCGGGCAACGCGGGAAGCCGCTCGGCGCAGTGCACGACCCGGACCGGCAGGCCCGAGGGATCGAGCAGGGCGACCGACTGCCCACCGCCCGGTACGCCGATGTCCCGGACGGTACTGCCGGTGGCGCGGGCCAGCCGGTCCAGGTCGGCCCGCTCGGCCGCGCGGAACGCCGGCCCGATGAACCGGGACGCACGCCCCCTCCGGATGACCATGCAGGGTGAGCCCGCGAACGTACCGCGCAGCCACAACTCCCCCTCGGTGCGGGCGGCGACCGCGAACCCGAAGTCACGCGCGAAGACCTCGGCCCGGTCCAGGTCCGGCTTCTCGAACTCGAGCCAGGCCAGATCCGCCACCTTGATCACGGGATTCCGGGAACGTCCTGGGTGCTCTCCGCGCAGGGCGCCCTGCTCACTGTGGAGGTCTTGGTGGGGCGTCTGGGGATCGGCCCTGTTAACGGGGGTGTGGGACATGGTGTCCTCCAAGCAACACTGCTGTAATGAGGAAATCATCAACTTTGCCGTTACCCATCGTCAATAGGGTGGACCCGAATAATTGACAATCTCATCAGTAATGGCAGACTCATCGCGACGGTTGTTACACTCGCCGTATGCCGACGTCAGCCCCGCCCAAGAACCGCTTCGAGCGACGCCGAGCCGAGACCCGTCAGGCGCTCGTCCGCGCGGCGCGGCAGATCCTCGCGGAGACCGGGGACACCAGCGCCAGCATCCAGGCCATCGCCGAGCGCGCGGACGTCGGCTTCGGCTCCTTCTACAACCACTTCGAGTCCAAGACGGAGCTGTTCGACGCCGCGGTGACGGACGCCCTGGAGGAGTTCGGTCAGGCCATCGACGAGCGTGTCGAAGGGATCGAGGACCCAGCCGAACTCGTCGCGGTGGGCTTCCGGCTCACCGCCCGGATGGCCGACTCCCATCCGGAACTCATGCGGATCCTGCGCGATCGCGGTCTGGCCCACATTCACGCCCAGAGCGGCCTGTCCCCACGAGCGCTCCGCGACCTGGAGATCGGCATCGCCACGGGCCGCTTCACCTGCACCAACCCGACCATCGCCCTGTCCGCCCTCGGCGGGACCCTGCTGTCCCTCGTGGGGCTGAGGCTGGCCCGCCCCGACCTCGACGGCGACGAGGCCGCCTCGGACCTGGCCGAGATGGTCCTGCGCATGCTGGGTGTCCCCGCCGAGGACGCCCGTGAGGTCACCCGGCGCACCCTGCCCGGCCTCACCTGAATCCCCGGCCCGAGGCAACCTCTGGACGACTCGCCAGAGCGAGGCCGCGACGCACCGGGGCACCGATCTTGTTCGCCGCCCGGCGCATTGCTCAGGGGGCGTCGGCGAGCGGAATGTGGCCGGTGCCGGAGGGGGCGAGGCCGAGGCGGCCGGCTGCGGTCAGCCGCGCGAGCTC
>LRTP01001279.1 GCA_001550305.1 Streptomyces diastatochromogenes | reverse complement strand
GGCGCCGTCGCGGCGCCGCGCGGCAGAGCCGGGCCGGCATGGCCTTCGTCGCCGCCTACGTGGTCCTGCTGGTCGCCTTCGGCGTCCTTCCGACCGCTTACGCGATCTACTTCGCCTTCACCGACGCCGGGGGCAAAATCACCGGCTTCTCCAACTTCGTGACCACGGCGCAGGACTTCCGCTTCCTGGACGCCGTGACCCATGTCGCCACCTACCTCGCCTTCTGGCTCCTGTCCCTGGTCGTGTTCGTGGTGGCCCTGGCGCTGCTGCTGCACCGCCTGGCCTCGGGTTCCGCCAGCAAGGCGCTGCGTTTCCTCTACTACATTCCGGGAGCGCTCGCCGGCGCCGCGAGTGTGCTGGTGTGGCTGTTCATGCTCGACCCGACGGTGAGCCCGGTCAGTTCGCTCCTGGGCGCGATGGGATTCCACACCTTCGGCGAGGTGATCGCGCCCGGCAACCTGCCCGTGCTGTTCACGATCATCGCGTTCTGGACCGGCGCGGGCGGCTGGATCGTCGTCATGTACGGCGCGCTCAACAACATCCCCACGGACGTGATGGAAGCCGCGCGCATCGACGGCGCGGGCGCCTGGCAGACCGCCTGGCACGTGCAGATCCCGATGCTCCGCAAGTGGATCGTGTACATGGTGATCCTGGCGTTCGCGGGCGGCGCCCAGCTCTTCGTCGAGCCGCAGTTGCTGTCCCTCGCCAGCGTGGGCGTGGCCGGACGCGACTACTCGCTGAACCAGCTGACGTTCGACTTCGCCTTCCAGATGAACAACATCAACGGCGCCGCCGCGGTCTCGGTGGAGCTCCTGGTCGTCAGTGTGTCGGCCGCCGCCGTCTTCGTCGCACGGTCGGGGTTCTTCGATGCCGACTAGAACCCCTGTCAGTCGAGTCGCCGCCACGGCGAGCTCGGAACGGGAAGCACCCCTCATGAGCCGATCTCACCACCAGCCGCCGCACAGCCGGCCCGTACGGCGCCTGGCCTCCCGGCTGCTGACCGGATCCGTACTGGCCGGGTTCCTCGCCTTCTTCGTGCTGCCGGTGCTGTGGCTCGTCCTCGCGGCGACCAAGACCGACCAGCAACTGGTCCACGACAATCCGCTGTCCTTCGGCTCCTTCCATGCGCTGAAGGCCAACTGGGACGCGCTCACGGCGTTCCAGGACAACGCCGTCATGCAGTGGCTCGGCAACTCCGCGCTCTACGCGGTGATCTCGCTGGTCATCACTCTCGGTGTCGCCATTCCCGCGGGATATGCCCTGGCCATGACCGAGTTCCGCGGCCGGCACACCCTGCTGGTCGCGACGCTGGTCGTGATGCTCATGCCGAACGCCACCCTGGTGGTGCCGTTGTTCCTGGAGATCAACGCGGTGCACCTGATCGGCACGATGTGGTCGATCATCCTGCCGTACTCGTTCTACCCGTTCGGCGTGTACCTGACGTACATCTACTTCACCACCGCCGTACCCAAGGACCTGCTGGCGGCGGCGCGGATGGACGGCTGCTCGGAGTTCCGCGTCTTCTGGCACATCGCGCTGCCGCTGGCGACCCCGGTCATCGCGCTCGTGGGCTTCTTCAGCTTCGTCGCCAACTGGACCAACTACTTCCTGCCGTACGTCATGCTCCCCGAGAGCAGCCAGATGCCCATCCAGGTGGGCGTCGGATCCCTGCTCAGCAACGTGCCGTCCTTCAATCCGGCCGTCGGCAACCTCGCGATCGAGCGGCCGCAGCTGGCTCTGGCGACGCTCGTGGCCATCACGCCCGTGCTGATCGTCTTCCTCTTCGCCCAGCGCTTCCTGGTCAGCGGGATGCTCGCCGGCGCCACCAAGGAATAGCGGCCCGTCCCGACCGCCCGGCCGTCGTCCCCGGCGTGCGCCGTCCCGCCGCCCGCCCCGAACGGAGATCTCCCATGCCCTTCAGCTCTGCCGACCACACCCCGGCCGAGGACACCCCCAGCGACCACCCGGTCGCGCCACCCGAGATCGAGGCGGGGGTGCCGCTGCTCGAACCGCCCGGCTGGGCCGTGGCCCAGCGGTCCCTGTTCGACCTCCTCGACCGCGCCTGGCGGCGCTTCGCCCACGACTTCACCGGTCCGGACGGACGGCTGAACTACTCCGGCCCGCTGACCACCCGTGACGGTGTGGACGACTTCTACGAGGTGTTCTTCAACTGGCCCCAGCTGTATCTCCTCGGCGGCGCCGACGATCTGCTGCCCGCCAGTGAGAAGCACTGGGAGGGCGTGACCCGGCAGCTCACCGAACTCGGCATGCTGCACAACGAGTTCGAGCGCGGTTACGACTGGTTTCACCAGGGTGAGAGCCTGCTGCTGCTCTACTTCCTCAGCATGGCCGCCCCCGACCGCTGGTCCGAACGCGCCCTGCGCTTCGCCGAGTTGTACGTCGACCCGGCCAAGGGCAACTACGACCCCGAGCACCGCGTCATCACCCGCGCGCACAACGGCAGCGACCCCGACCGCACGGGCCTGTTCGACGGTGACGTCTATCCCTGGCTGGAGAAGGAAGCGCAGACGTACGGCTTCCCGCTCGACTGGATCCCCGAGGCCGAGGGCGGCCCCCACCCCCTCTCCGCGGACCCGCGTCTCGGCGCGCAGATGCGGGACCGGATGGGCGTCGGCGACACCGCGGTCAACCTCGCCGCGGCCGGGCTGGTCCTCAACGCCTGGATCCTGTCCGGCGAGGACCGCTACCGCGACTGGATCGTCGAGTACGTCGGCGCGTGGCGGGAGCGCACCGAGGCGAACGGCGGCCTCATCCCGGACAACGTCGGCCCGGACGGTGTCGTCGGCAGCCTGCTGGAGGGCCGCTGGTACGGCGGCCACTACGGCTGGTCCTGGCCGCACGGCTGGCACAGCGTGGGCCACGCGGCCTGTGTGGCGGCGCTGGCGGCGGCCACCGTCACCGGGGACGACGACTACCTCTCCATGGTCGCGACCTCCCTCGACGCCCTGATCGAACGCGGCAAGGTGATGCCCCACACCGAAGCGGACTCCAGCCTCCCCTCCAAGTGGGCGGTCGAACTCGGCCCCGACATCCACACACCCGCTCCGCACCTCCCCTTCCGCCACAACGAATCGGGCTGGTTCGACTACAACCCGGCCACCCCGCCCGTCCCGGTGGCCCTGTGGCACCACACGGCCTCCGCCGCCGACCGCGCCCGACTGGAGGGGCTGCGCGAAGTCGACGGCATCGACTGGCGCACCGTCCGGCCGTTCAGGGCCAAGGAGGAGTCCGGGCACGAGAAGGCGTGGTTCGCCTTCCTCGCCGGCGACGACCCCGGCTACCCCGAGCGGATCCTCACAACCGCCCAGGCCCAGGTCCGCCACCGCCTGCGGCGCATCGAGCGCTACCGCGACCTGGACGTCCCCGAGGCCGACATCCATGTGTGGCAGCAGTCCAACCCCGTGGTCACCGAGGCTCTCGTCCAGCTGACCTGGGGCGGCCCCCAGGTGCTCTACAACGGCGGCCTGCAGCAGGCCCGGCTGCGCTACCACGACGCCGAGGCCCGCCGCGCCGGCCTGCCGCCGGACGTGGCCGCACTGGTCACCTCCATCGAACCCGAAGCAACCACCGTCGAACTCGTCAACCTCGCCCCCGAGTCCACGCGCACGGTGATCGTGCAGGCCGGCGCCTTCGCCGAGCACACCATCACCGCCGCCCGCTACACCACCTGCCAGGACGACACCTGGATAGGGGACATGTACGACTACGGCCACACGGAGCCCGTCGTCACCGAGACGGAGCAGATCTGCGACAGCGCCTTCCTGACGGTCCGGCTGCCCGCCTCCAGCCGCGTCAAGCTCACCCTGAGCCTCCGGCTGCGCACCCACGCCCCCAGCTACCGCACACCGTTCGACACCCCGGCCGACCGGCCCACCCCGGGTACGGAGGGAGAAACCGCATGAAGCGCCTCGCCCAGACCATCAGGCTCCGACCCGAGCACCGCGAGGAGTACCTCGAACTCCACTCGGCCGTCTGGCCCGGCGTCGAAGCCGCCCTGCACCGGGCGAACATCCGCAACTACAGCATCTTCCTCCAAGGCGATGTGCTGTTCGCCTACTTCGATTACCACGGCGACGACTTCGAGACCGACATGGCCGCCCTCGAAGCCGACCCCGAGACCCAGGAGTGGTGGAAACTCACCGACCCCTGCCAGGAGCCCTGGCCCGACCGGGGCGACTCCCGCCAGTGGACGGAACTCCCCGAGATCTGGCACCTGAACCCGCCAGGTGACTCCACCAGCGCCTGACACACCTCGCCCCAGACTCACGTGGCCCCGCCCGACGTGGACCGACCCGACTTGGACCACCAGTGACCCCCACCACCGCCCCACTCATCGACGCCCACCACCACCTGTGGGACCTCGGCCGGCGTCCGCAGCCCTGGCTCGACGACCCCGCCCTGGCGACGATCCGCCGCACCTTCACCCCCGACGACCTGCGTACCACCGCCACCCAACTCATCGCGGGCCGCCGTCTGCACAGCACGGTGGCCGTGCAGTGCGCACCGGACGTGCCCGAGACGGAGGACCTGCTGGCGCTCGCAGAGCGGGAGCCGCTGATCAGCGCCGTGGTCGGCTGGGCGGACCTGACGTCCCCTGGGATCGGCGACCTGCTCGACGGGTTGCTCGCCGGGCCGGGCGGTACACATCTGCGGTCCCTGCGTCATCTCGTGCAGGGCGAGACGGATCCGGGATGGCTGCAACGCCCCGATGTCGAACGCGGGTTGGCGGCGGTCCGGGACCGCGGGCTCTGCTACGACGTGCTCGTCCGCAGCCACCAGCTCGACCAGGCGATCCGGCTGGCCGAGCGGTTCCCGGACCTGCCCCAGGTGCTCGACCACGCCGGCAAGCCGCCGATCGCCCACGGTGAACTGGCGGACTGGGAAAACCAGTTGTGCCTGCTGGCCGCACACCCGCACGTGGTGTGCAAGGTGTCGGGGCTGATCACCGAGGCGGACCACGAGAGGTGGACCGTCGACGACATCCGTCCGGTGTGGGACGTCCTGCTCTCCGCCTTCGGCCCCGACCGCCTGATGTTCGGCTCCGACTGGCCGGTCGCGAACCTCGCGGGCGGCTGGAACCGCTGGGCCGCCACGGTGGACGAACTGCTCGACGGATGTTCCGCCGACGAGACCTCCGCGATTCTCGCGGGCACCGCCACCACCTTCTACCGCCTCACTCGTTCTGAACGGGCCTTGGGATCACGATGACACTTGCTGTTCGATACATTTCAGCACGCACATTGGATACGGCTCCTGCTGAGTCCTGCGCTCCGGGTGCGGGTGAGGTGGAGTTGGCCCCCGCTTTCGTGGGCATCTGTAGGACCGATCTGCACATCTTCCACGGTGACATGGATGCCCGGGTCGGTGCGCCGGCGGTTTTGGGGCATGAGATGTCGGGCCGAGTGGTGCGGGTCGGTCCGGGTGTGGAGGGCTGGCGGCCTGGGGATGCGGTGACGGTGATGCCGTTGCGCTGGGACGACACCTGCCCGGCCTGTCTCGAGGGTCATCAGCACATCTGCCAGCACCTGGACTTCATCGGCATCGACTCCCCGGGTGAACCTTCCCCTTGATCGTGGACACCTGGAGACTGGGACCTGAGGTTCCAGAGGAAGTAGCACCAGGTGGGAAGCAAGTACACGAAGCGGTACACCGAGGAGTTCAAGCGGGACGCGATCGCGCTCGTCGACTCCTCGGGCAAGACGGTCACTGCGTTGCGAGGGAGCTCGGCATCAGCTCCGAATCCTTGCGCGGCTGGTACCGCAAGGCCAAGACGGACCGGGGCGAGGGCACCCCCGGCGAGTTGACCAGTGCCGAGCGCGAGGAGCTCAAGCAGCTGCGCAAGGAGAACCGCGAACAGCAGCAGACGATCGAGATCCTGAAAAAAG
>LRTP01000128.1 GCA_001550305.1 Streptomyces diastatochromogenes | reverse complement strand
GCCGAGGCGCTCGCGCCGGGCGCGGCGCTGCTCGCGCCGGACGGCGACACCGAGTCGGTGGGCAGCGGTGAGGTGTCGACCTTCCCGGCCGGTGTGTCGTCCTGCTGGCCCGGTACCGGCAGCCAGGGCGCGTTGGAGTTGCCGGACAGGAGGGTGGCGACGATGACGACGGCGTACACCGCGCAGGCGATGCCGACGAGGATGCCGAGTCGGCGGAACCTGCGGCTGCGGCGGCCGGACTCGTCGACGAACACCGGGCCGTCCGAGCCGTCCTGGACGCCCGGGGCGTCCTTGGCCTGCTGAACCAGCCAGTCGTCCGTCTTCCGCCGTCCGACTCCGTCGAGTTGAACCGTCACCTCGTGCGGATCGTGGGTGTGTCCCGGCTCACCGGACTGCTCCCAGGACACCGCAGCGGACCCGCCGGGCGTGTCGGCCCCCCGGCCCACGGTCGTCCGACCGTCCCCCTGGACCCGCCCGAGCGTGTCCGCCCCGCGCTCCACAACCGGCCAACCTCCCCGATCGGGTCGGCTGGGCGTGTCGGGTCGGCTGGGCGTGTCGGGTCGACCGAGGGTTTCGGATCGGCCGAAGGTGTCGGATCCGCTGGGCGTGTCGGATCGGCCGAAGGCGTCGGGTCGACCGAGGGTGTCCGGCCGACCGAAGGCGTCGGATCGACCGAGGGTGTCCGGTCGACCAAAAGTGTCGGGGCGCCTGCGCGCGTCCGGCCAGCCACCCGTGGCCGGCCGATCGTCCTTGTCGACGCGTCGCTCGGCTCCGGCGCGGTCGCGCGGGCCGGCGGGCTGGTCAGGCACTCCGGCGAGTTGATCCGGTGCGATGCGGTCACGCGGCCCGGCGGGCTGATCGGACGCCTCGGCGCGCTGATCCGCC
>LRTP01001278.1 GCA_001550305.1 Streptomyces diastatochromogenes | reverse complement strand
GCCGTCGAGCAGCGGGCGCACCCGGTCGTCGCCGGCGACGAACAGTCGTGCCGCGGCGGCGATGTAGGTGGCGCCGGCCTGGTGCTGCTGGTCGGCGGTCAGCCGGGTGCGGGCGCCCGTGGAGCACACCGGGTCGGGCCGCTGTTCCGGGTCGTCCCAGAAGTCGTCGAAGGAGGGTGCCTCGGACTTGCCCGGCGTCCACTCGGTGTTGAAGAAGTTGTGGTCGGCGCCGACCACGTAGACGGCGCTGTGCAGGGCGGTGCCCCGGCCGACCCCGCGCGTCCCGTCGACGTACACCTCGCCCTGGAGGTCGGAGACGTCGCCGTCGCAGCCGGGGAGGATCGTCGTGGACGGTACGTCGGCCACCGGATTCTGGCCGAAGATCGTCGGTCCGATGAGGACGGTCCCGCGGATCTTCCAGCGCACCGGGCCTCGGTAGCCGTCCTGCGCGGCGGGCGGCGGGTAGAGGCTGTCCATGGCGGCCCGGTTGACGCCCTCGCCGCCGCGCGAGTGGCCGACGAGCAGCACGCGGGACAGGTCGGCCTTCGCCGCGTCGGGCACGGC
>LRTP01001277.1 GCA_001550305.1 Streptomyces diastatochromogenes | reverse complement strand
GGGGCCGTCGACCGGCCCAGCCGCGCCACCGCGATCGACAACGCCGCCGCGGCCCTGGTGAAGGAGGCCGCCCGGCTGGGCCTGACCTCCGCCGAGGGCACCAGCGTCCGTGACGTCGTCGTCGACGCGGACGGCGGCCAGCATGTGCGCTACGACCGCACGTACCGGGGACTGCCGGTCCTGGGCGGCGACTTCGTGGTCCACCTCGCCCCCGGCGGCTCCTATCGCGGCGCGAACCGGGCCACCTCCCGCGACCTCTCCGTCCCCACCACCAGGCCCGCGCTCGCCGCCCCCGAGGCCGCCGACCTGGCCACCGCCGCGCTGCGCGCCGCGCACCTCGGCGAGACGCTGAAGAAGGTGACGGCCAAGCCCCAGCTCGTCGTGGACGCCCTGCACGGCGCGCCCCGGCTGGCCTGGCGCACCAACGTGGTGGGCCAGGACTCGCTGGGCAACCCGGTCGCCCGCACGGTGCTGACCGACGCCCGCAGCGGCCGGCAGATCGACGCCTGGGACAGCATCGAGACGGCCACGGGTGACGGCAAGTCCCTCTACAGCGGCACGGTCCCGCTGGAGACCACGCTCTCCGGATCGACGTATCAGCTCAAGGACCCGACGCGCGGGAACACGTACACGGGCGACGCGGCGAACAAGACGGACCTGTGCATCTTCGGGGTCTGCGTCAGCCGCGCTCCTGCGACCCTCTTCACGGACGCCGACAACCACTGGGGAACCGGGGCGGCTTCGGACCGTTCCTCGGCCGCGGTCGACGCCCAGTACGGCACGAACGAGACCTGGGACTACTACAAGAACGTCCACGGCCGCACCGGAATCGCGGGCGACGGCAAGGGCTCGTTCAACCGCGTGCACTACGGCAGCAACTACAACAACGCGTTCTGGGACGACAGTTGCTTCTGCATGACGTACGGGGACGGTGACGGGACGACACTCGGGCCGCTGGTCGCGCTCGACGTAGCCGGTCACGAGATGACCCACGGTGTCACGTCGAAGACGGCGGCGCTGACGTACTCGGGCGAGTCCGGCGGCCTGAACGAGGCGACCTCCGACATCTTCGGCACGCTGGTGGAGTTCTACGCGCACAACTCCACCGACCCCGGGGACTATCTGATCGGCGAGAAGATCGTCCGCTCCGGTTTCGGCAAGGCGGCCCTGCGGTTCATGGACCAGCCGTCCAAGGACGGCAACTCGGCGAACTGCTGGAGCTCCTCGGTCGGCAATCTCGACGTCCACTACTCGTCCGGCGTCGCGAACCACTTCGCGTACCTGCTCGCCGAGGGCAGCGGCGCGAAGACCATCAACGGGGTCAGCTACAACTCCCCCACCTGCAACAACTCTACGGTCACCGGCATCGGCCGGGACAAGCTCGGCGCGATCTGGTACCGCGCGCTCACGGTCTACATGACGTCCTCGACGAACTACGCGGGCGCGCGGACGGCGACGCTGAACGCGGCGAAGGACCTGTACGGGGCCGGAAGCACGGAGTACAACGCGGTGGCGGCGGCCTGGTCCGCGGTGTCCGTGAGCTGAACGTCAGGCGCCCGACAGGGCCACGACCGGCCGCCCCGGCACGCGCGAGACGCGCTCGCG
>LRTP01001276.1 GCA_001550305.1 Streptomyces diastatochromogenes | reverse complement strand
GACCGCGGGGACCACCTGGGTCGGCGCGTGCACGTCCTTGCCGGCAGCGGCAGCGGCACCCGCGCCGCTCGCGGCGGCCCGCAGTGCCGCCACGAACTCCAGGCAGGAGTCGTAACGGTCCTCGGGGGCCTTCGCCAGGGCCTTGGCCAGCACGCCGTCCAGCGTCGGCGGGATGCCCGGCCGTTGCTCGCTCAGGGGCGGCGGCTGGTCGTACTGGTGCGCCCACAGCAGCGCCATGTCGTCGTCCCGCTGGAAGGGCGGGCCGCCCGCGAGGGTTTCGTAGACGACGCAGGCGAAGCCGTACAGGTCGCACCGGCCGTCCACCGGGCGGCCCGAGATCTGCTCCGGGGCCACGTAGTCGAGCGTGCCGACGAACTCGCCGACGGTCGTGAACCCGGTCAGCGACAGCGACTTCTTCGTCAGCCCGAAATCCGTGAGGTAGACGTACTCGGGATGATCACTGTCCGTGCCCCGGGCCACCAGGATGTTGCCGGGCTTGACGTCCCGGTGCACCAGGTCGTGTTCATGGGCCGCGTCCAGCGCCGACGCCACCTGCCCAGCGATCCGCAGCGCGGTCGTCACCGGCAGCGGGCCGTCCCGGTCGAGCAGGGCCCGCAGATCCAGCCCCGAGACGTACCGCATGGCGATGTACAGGACACCGTCCGTCTCACCGGCCTCGAAGACCGGCACGATGTGCGGGTGGTCGATGGCGGCGGCCACCAGCGACTCGTGCGTGAAGCGGCGCCGGAAGGTGTCGTTGCGGGCCAGTTCCGGGGCGAGCAGTTTCAGCGCGACCGTACGGTCCAGGCGCAGGTCCTTGGCGCAGTACACGACGGCCATGCCCCCGCGGCCGATCTCGCGCTCCACCCGGTAGCCCGCGATCTGAGCCCCGATCAGGCCCGAGGCCCGGCCGGAGTACAGCTCCCTGCCCCCCGACGCCGCACCCATCACACACCGCCGCCGGCCCACCGTGCGAGCGCCCCGGGACAGCCCCCCGCGCCGCCGGAACCGACTCCCGGAGCGGGTCCCGGCGCAGCCGTGTGGACGGGCCGCTCACCCATGCCCGAATTCTATCCAGCGCTTTCTCCGGGCGCTGGATCACGGCCGGTCCGCGGACGGGCGTCCCGGACGCATCCTTCGGGTTCGGGTTCGGATTCGGGGTCGGGGTCGGGGTCGGCGTCGGGGTCGGGGTCAGGGCGTGGGGCACAGGGTCAGGTGGCGGCGGGCAGGACGAGCCAGAGCCGGGACCAGGCCGAGTCGAGGGCGAGCCGG
>LRTP01001275.1 GCA_001550305.1 Streptomyces diastatochromogenes | reverse complement strand
CCCCGCACCGGGCGGCCCGCCCAGCCCGGCCCGCCGAGCAGCACGGCCGGGTGACCGCGGGCCCCCTTGACTCCCCACCGGGTGTCCGCGACATGCCGGGCCAAGGGCAGGTCGGCCGTCGAACGCGTCTGGGCCCACAGCAGTACGGCCTTCGGGCCCAGCCGTCGTACGGCGGCGGTCAGCGCCTCCGTCGGAACCGCCGCGCCGAACATCCGGGTGGGCAGGCCGAGTTCGACGAGCCCCGCGTGCAGCGCCTCCAGCGCCAGGCTGTGCTGTTCGCCCGGGACGCACGCCAGCACCACCGGCCCCGCGGCGGCGGCCGGGGTTCCCACGGGCCCGACCGACGCGGTGGCGCGGTGCAGGGCACGTGAGATGTGCCAGGACAGCAGGTGTTCCACCTCCACATAACGGTCGCCGGAGGACTCCCACTTGCGTCCGACCGCGTGCAGGGTCGGCACCATCACCTCGTCCCAGGCGAGGACCACGCCGTAGCGCGCCACGAGGGAGGCCAGTTGGTCGCCCACGGTCGGTGCGTCGAGGCGGACCGCGGCGCGCGCGAGACCCCTGCACTCCTGGCGGACGTCACCGAGCGGGAGCGCGCCGGCCGCCTGCGAACGATGCCCGCCC
>LRTP01001274.1 GCA_001550305.1 Streptomyces diastatochromogenes | reverse complement strand
CGGCGCGCAGGTCGCGTACGGCGGCGAGCGCGGCGGCGTCGGCGACGAAGGCGTCGGCTCCGGGCAGCAGGTCGGCGTGCCCGCGCACCCAGGTGGTGAGTCCACCGGGTTCCGCGAGGTCGTCGGCCACTCCGCCCTGTCCGTCGTGCCGGATGGTGAGGGCGAGGTCCAGGGCGAGCCGGGTGTCCGCGTCGATCGAGTCCGCCATGACGCTAATGATAGGTACACGTGCACCCATTAGCCGCGCGGGGCCGCCATGCCGTTCGGTCGTACGAGGCCACCGTGCCGCTCAAACCCTCGGGGCCACCGTGCCATTCGGTCGATCGGGGCCGCCGTGCCGTTCAAGGATCGCCCGTCCCGAAGAGGAAGCCTCGTCCTGGGACCGGACCCCGGCTCGGGCACCGGCCCCGGGACGGGGCCCACGTCGCGTATCGCCTCCTCGTACCGGGCGTCGGCTCGCAGTCTCGACGTCGGGTCGGGTCAGGTCGGCTCAGGTCAGGTCGAACTCTCCCTCGCGGGCGCCCGACACGAACGCGCCCCACTCGGCCGGTGTGAAGATCAAGGAAGGGCTCGCGGGGCGGCCACTGTTGCGCATCGCGATGAAGCCCTCGACAAAAGCGATCTGGACGTCTCCCCGCCCTCGGCTGCTGGACTGCCATTCGGCGGTGCTGAGGTCCAGCTCAGGCTTGTCCCACCCCGCCAGCGGGTGCTGCTCGATGGTGCTCTCGGCCACGTCCGTGCTCCTCCCGGTTCGTCGTCCGCCGCCAGCCTAGCGATCGGTTCCGGCGGCGGACAGGCCACGTGAGGGGGACGCTTTCAGGAGGTGGGCGGCTCGGCCCCGACCAGCCACATCGAGAAGAACTGGGATCCCCCTCCGTAGGCGTGTCCCAGCACCCTGCGAGCCCCTTCCACCTGGTGTTCTCCCGCCTGACCGCGCACCTGAAGTGCCGCCTCGGCGAAGCGGATCATGCCGGAGGCACCGATCGGATTGGTGGAGAGGACACCGCCCGACATGTTGACGGGCAGGTCCCCGTCAAGCTCGGTCACACCCGATTCGGTGAGCTTCCAGCCCTCGCCCTCCTCGGCGAAGCCGAGGTTCTCCAGCCACATGGGCTCGTACCAGGAGAAGGGCACGTACATCTCCACGGCGTCGATGTCACGGCGCGGGTCCGCGATGCCCGCCTGCCGGTACACGTCGGCCGCGCAGTCCTTGCCCGCCTGCGGCGACACACAGTCCTTGCCCGCGAACAGGGTCGGCTCGCTGCGCATCGCGCCGCCGTGCAGCCACGCGGGCGGCCTCGGCGCGCGGGCCGCCCCCGCCCGGTCGGTGAGGACCATCGCGCAGGCGCCGTCCGAGGACGGGCAGGTTTCCGAGTAGCGGATCGGGTCCCACAGCATGGGCGAGGCCTGCACCTTCTCCAGCGTGATGTCGTGCTCGTGGAGATGGGCGTACGGGTTCTTCAGCGCGTTGCGCCGGTCCTTGTACGCGACCAGCGAGCCGACGGTGTCGGGCGCGCCGGTGCGCCGCATGTACGCCCGTACGTGCGGCGCGAAGAAGCCGCCCGCCCCGGCCAGCAGCGGCTGCTGGAAGGGGATCGGCAGGGACAGGCCCCACATGGCGTTCGACTCGGACTGCTTCTCGTAGGCCAGGGTCAGGACGGTGCCGTGGACGCGGCCCGCGATCAGGTTGGTGGCGACCAGGGCCGTGGATCCGCCGACGGAACCCGCCGTGTGCACCCGCAGCATGGGCTTGCCGACCGCGCCGAGCGCGTCGGCGAGGTACAGCTCCGGCATCATGACGCCCTCGAAGAAGTCGGGCGCCTTGCCGATGACCACGGCGTCGATGTCGGCCCACGTCAACTCGGCGTCGGCGAGCGCCCGCCCGGCGGCCTCGCGGACGAGTCCCGCGAGGGACACGTCCCGTCGGGCCGCCACGTGCTTGGTCTGGCCGATGCCTACGACGGCCACGGGCTCCTTGCTCATCGGGGATCCCCTTCGAGTACGGCGACCAGGTTCTGTTGGAGGCAGGGCCCGGAGGTGGCGTGGGCGAGCGCCCGGTCGGACTCGCCCCGGTGGACGCGGGCGGCGGCCTCACCGATGCGGATGAGCCCGGCGGCCATGATCGGGTTGGCGGCGAGGGCGCCGCCGGACGGGTTGACGCGCACCTCCTGGCCGAGCCGCAGCGCCTTGCGCAGGACCACCTCCTGGGAGGTGAACGGCGCGTGCAACTCGGCCGTGTCGACGGGCCGTTCGAAGGCTCCGGCCCGCTCGGCGGCGAGGCGGGTCGACGGTGAGTCCGTCAGATCGCGCACGCCGAGGCCGTGCGCCTCGATGCGGTGGTCGATGCCCCGGATCCAGGCGGGCCGCTCGCACAGCTCGCGGGCCCGCTCCCCCGCCGCGAGGATCACGGCGGCGCCGCCGTCGCCGACGGGCGGGCAGTCGCCGACGCGCAGGGGCCGTACGAGGTACTCGCCCTGGGCCACCGAACCCCGTAGCTGCGCATGGGAGTTGGTGGCGGCCGAAGCACGGCTGCGGGACGCCACCCCCGCCAGCGCGGGCTCGTCGGTCTCGCCGGCGTCGATGAGCGCCTGCGCCTGGAGGGCCGCGAGGGCGACGGAGTCGGGCCACAGGGGCGCGACGTAGTACGGGTCGAGCTGCCGGGTCAGCACGTCCCGTACGGATCCGGGTGACGACTTCCCGTACCCGTACACCAGAGCGGTGTCGGCGTCCCCGGTGAGCAGTTTCGTCCACGCCTCGTACAGCGCCCAGGCCCCGTCCATCTCCACGTGCGACTCGGAGATCGGCGGCCAGGCGCCCACCCCGTCGAGGGCCATGGTGAAGGAGAAGGCGCGGCCCGCCAGGTAGTCGCTCGAACCGGAGCAGGTGAAACCGATGTCGCTGGTCTTCAGCCCGGTCTGGTCGAGGACGGCGTGCAGGACCGGGATGAGCATCTCCACCTCGGAGAGCTCGTCGGTGGTGCGCAGATGGTCGCTCTGCGCGAAGGCGACGACGGCGACGTCCCTGATGGGCGGCATCTACAACAGCTCCTTGTACGTGTCGTACTCGGCGTCCGGTTCGCCGGTGGGCCGGTAGTGGTCGGGATAGCGGCCGCCCTCCGTCCACACCGGCTCCACCCGCAGCCCCATGCGCACCTGGTCGTAGGGGATGCCGCCGATCCGGCCGTGCAGCGCGAGGTCGGCGCCGTCGAGGGCGATGTGCGCGTACACGTAGGGCACTTCGATGTCGAGGTTCCTGGCCTTGATGTTGACGATGCAGTACGTGGTCACGGTGCCGCGCGGGCCCACCTCCACCTGCTCCGACGTGACGACACCGCAGGTGGGGCACGCGCCCCTCGGCGGGACGTACACCTTGCGGCAGGACGGGCAGCGCTCGCCCACGGTGCGCCGCGAGGAGAGGCTGTTGATGTAGGCGGACTGGGCGCGGCCGGGCGAGTAGACGTAGTCGAGGCGCGCGGGGGCGACGATGCCGGTGACCATGCCCTCGAACCGCCCGTCGTGACCCGCGAGCTGCGGGCGGTCTCCGTCGTACGGCTCGAAGCAGGCGATGTCGGTGATGGCGCCGGTGCGCTGCGCCGCCCAGCGGACACGCACGCGCATCCCGGTGCGTACGGCCTCGGGGCCCGGCGCGTCCAGGGCGTGCAGGAGGGCGGTGTCCGCGCCGTCGAGCCGGACCAGGACCCAGGCGAAGGGGGTGTCGAGGGGTTGGCCCCGACGGGGTTCGTGGTTCCAGGCCCAGGTGGTGACGGTGCCGGTGGGGGCGACCTCGACGAGCTCGCCCAGGTCCTCCGCGGTGACGGGGTCGTACTCGACGGGCGGGACGAGCGTCCGGCCGTCGGCGGTCTTCACGCCCAGGACGACACGCTCACGCAGCCCGGTGAGGAACGCGCTCTGGACGGGGCCGAGCGATCGGGTGAAGGGGAACTCGACGACGAGGGGGGCTTTGAGGACTTCGGGCATCCCGGTTGTCTCCTTAGGGGAGGGGATCGTGCGCGTCACGACTCCGTCGGAGGGGAGGGGGAGGATCGAGCACGTGGTGACCGCGTCGGGGGGAAGTGGAGGATCGAGCACGCCCCCGAAGGCGGAACCCAGGCCCCCGGGTCTCCCCCTCCCGGCCGCAGAAGGCCGCTGTCACGCCCGTCGGCCCCGCGCACCGTCACGACCCCGGACGTCACGCGCGTCGATAGACGGGTGGGCGTTTCTCGGTGAAGGCTCGGGAGCCTTCCTTCGCGTCGGCCGTGTCGAAGATCGGCCAGCCCCGGGTCAGCTCGGCCGCGAGGCCCTCCGTCTCCGTCATCTCGGCGGTCTCGTACACGGACGCCTTCACCGCCTCGACGGCCAGCGGACCGCAGGCGTTGATCAGTTCGGCGATCTCGAGGGCCTTCTGCCGCGCCGTCCCGTCGGGCACGACGTGTCCGACCAGACCGATCCCGGCGGCCTCCCGGGCCGAGTACGGACGCCCCGTGAGGAGCATCTCCAGGGCGTGCGTGCGTGGGATCTGGCGTTGCAGACGGACCGTGGAGCCGCCGATGGGGAACAGCCCGCGCTTGACCTCGAAGAGCCCGAAGGTCGCCGACTCCGCCGCGACCCGGATGTCGGTGCCCTGGAGGATCTCGGTACCGCCCGCGACACAGTGACCCTCGACGGCGGCGATCACCGGTTTGCGGGGGCGGTGGTGGCGCAGCATCGCCTTCCAGTGCAGATCGGGGTCGGCCTTCAGCCGGTCCCGGTATTGCTGCCCCTCCATGCCCCGCCCGGCCAGCGCCTTGAGGTCCATGCCGGCGCAGAAGGCGTCCCCGGCACCGGTGAGCACGATCGAGCGGATCGCGTCGTCCTCGTCGGCCTCGATCCAGCCGTCGTACAGACCGACGAGCATCGGCAGCGAGAGCGCGTTCTTGGCCTCGGGCCTGTTGAGCGTGAGCACCAGTGTGGCGCCTTCGCGCTGCACGGTGAGGTGTTCCGTACCACCCATTGCCGTCCTCCCGTCAGACAGGCTCTCTGGAACGAGAACAGGTTGCAGTAGGCGCGGTACCAGTACAAGAGTTTTCTGACAGACAGTCAGATTTCTTCTGCGCGGGCCCTTCCCAGTTGTGGCGGGCTTTGCTCTGATGGCCGTCGAGCCCAGGGCCTGTCGTTTGGATCAGGTCGTTTCAGGAGACGGGGCTTGGTCAGTGCCGGTGAGCGGGGTCTGGTGCGTGCAGCTGCAAGGCGGAGGAGGGAAGCGACGCGGAGCGTCGTTGACCGACGACAACGCCGCAGATGTGCGTGCCAGACCCCGTGGCCCAGGCCTGATCCAAACGACAGGCCCTTGGGGCGGGACCGGACGCACGACGTCAGGAGGAGCGGTGGAGTACAACCTTGCCGACCTGTTCGAGTCGGTCGTCGACGTGGTTCCGGGCCGCGAGGCGCTCGTGTACATCGACCATCCGGGCACGGGCGCGGAGCGCCGTCTGACGTACGCGCAACTCGACGCGGCGGCCAATCGCGTCGCCCATCACCTGATCGACAGCGGCATCCGCCCCGGCGAGCACCTCGGACTGCACCTCTACAACGGCGTCGAGTACGTGCAGACCGTGCTGGGCTGCCTGAAGGCACGGATCGTGCCGGTCAACGTCAACTACCGTTACGTGGAGGAGGAGTTGGTCTACCTCTACCGGGACGCGGATCTGGTGGCGCTGGTCTTCGACACGGAGTTCACCGACCGGGTGGCGGCGGCACTGCCGCGGGCCTCGGCGCTGCGGCATCTCCTGCGGGTGGGGGACGCGGCGGCCGACGCGGCCTCCTTGCCCGCCCTGGACTTCGCCGAGGCCGAG
>LRTP01001273.1 GCA_001550305.1 Streptomyces diastatochromogenes | reverse complement strand
GGCGAGGTACTCGGCGTCGGGCTCGACGACGCCGACGCCGAGGCCGAAGGGGTCGCGGACGGGCTGCGCGGCGGCCGCTTCGACCTGGTCGTCGCCACGACCCGGCCGCGCGGTCGCACCCTGACCGCGGTGCCGCTGATGGACGAGGAGTTCGTGCTCGTCGCCGCCCCGTCGTGGGCCGAGCGCATCGACCCGGCCCGAGTGGCGGCCGAGGGGCCCGCCGCGCTGCACGGGGCGCCCCTGGTGACATACGCCGAGGATCTGCCCATCGCCCGGCGCTACTGGCGGCACGTGTTCGGCGTACGGCTGACCGGCCAGGCGTCGATCACGGTGCCCGATCTGCGGGGCGTACTGGCCGCGGTGGTCGCGGGCGCCGGCATCACCGTGCTCCCCCGCTATCTGTGCCTCGACGCGCTGGCCTCCGGTGCCCTGGTGCCCCTGCTGTCCCCCGAGGAACCGCCCATCAACACCGGGTACCTCACCCAGCGGCCGGGCGCGTCGGACAACCCGCATGTGGCGGTTGTCCGAGAGCGGCTGCTTCAGGCGGGCCGCACGTGGTGACGACGGAGAACAGCTAGCGGATAGCAGATAACAGCTGACGGATGACAGATGACAGATGACAGATTTCGTCATCCGTTATCCGTCAGCTGTCATCCGCCATCCGCCATCCGCCATCCGCCATCCGCCATCCGCCATCCGCCCAGAGAGAATCACCAGCGAAACGCGGGATTCATCCGCCGGACGAACGAATTCGTCACCTGCCCGGTCCCCGTCCACGTGCGCCCCGAGCCGGATGCGCATTGGCTCTCCCTGAGGCAGCACGGGCCTTTCCAATCCTCGGCGGCGCATGGGATGTACCGCCAACCGTGCCGCTGGAGGGCAGTCCTATGCGTACTTCTCAGATATTTCTCCGCTCCGGCCTGACCGTGGCCGCCGTCGCTGCGCTTCCGCTCACCCTGACCGCTCCGTCGGCCGCCGCCTTCGGTTCGGGGATCTCGGTGAGCACCAGCGGGTCCAGCGTGTCGGTCACCACCAATTCCTGCCCGAGCAACGGCAGCAGTTTCGGCAATGCCTCGCTGCTCGCCAATGGGCAGGTGAACTTCTCCCAAGGCCGCCAGATGCCGTTGTCCGGAACGAGCGCCACTCAGTCGGCGGTCTGGTCCAACGTCAGCGCCGGCACCTATACCGTCGTCGTGGTCTGCCAGGACGGGACGACGGCCGGTACGCAGTCCGTCATCGTCTCGACCAGCGCGGTCCCCAAGGTCACCAAGACCCCGAGGATCTCCTCGACCTCCTTGCCCTCCTTGCCCTCCTTGCCCTCCTCGCCGTCGCGCGGCGTGATGGGCGGTCTCGGCGGGGCCACCAGGGACTACGGGACCGCCACACTGGTGGGCGGCGGTGCGCTGGTGGCGTCGGGCGTCGTGGCGACCGCCTGGTACCTGCGCCGCCGGGCCAAGCCCCACCGGCTCTGATCACGGGGTCCGTCGCACCGGCGGCCGTCCGTCCGACTCCGGTCCGTTGGACGGCCGACTCCGGTCGAGAGGACGGCCCCTACTGCTCGTCGAGGTGCTCGAACTCGTCCAGCGCTTGCGTCAGCCACTGGGTCCAGAAGGTCTCCAGGTCGATCCCGGCCCGCAGCACCAGATGCCGCAGCCGGTCCTGGGGAGCGTCCTTGCCGGGCGGGAAGTCGCGCTTCTGGATCTCCTCGTACTCGGCCAACTGCCTTTGGTGCAGGTCGAGATGGCGGCGCAGGTCCGTCGCGAGGCCCGCGGTGCCGACGACGGCCGAGGCGCGCAGCCGCAGCAGCATCGTGTCCCGCATGGGCTTCGGGTCCTGGGACGCGGAGGTCCAGCGGGCCAGTTCCTCGCGGCCCGCCGGCAGCACCTCGTAGCTCTTCTTCTGTCCCCGGGCCGGCTGTTCGGACGGCAGGGCGCGGATGTAGCCCTCGGACTCCAGTCTTCCCAGCTCGCGATAGATCTGCTGATGCGTCGCCGACCAGAAGTAGCCGATCGACTTGTCGAACCTCCGGGTCAGTTCGAGGCCCGACGACGGCTTCTCGAGCAGGGCGGTGAGGATCGCGTGCGGGAGTGACATGGGGTCATCCTAGGGACGCCGGACCGAGGCCCCGGGCGCGCCCGTTCCGGCCGCGGCTCGGCCGGTCACAGCGCCGCCGCCAGCTCCGTGCCCTGCTTGATGGCGCGCTTGGCGTCCAGCTCGGCGGCCACGTCGGCACCGCCGATGAGGTGCACGCTGCGTCCCGCCGCGGACAGTTCCTCGTACAGGTCGCGGCGCGGTTCCTGGCCGGTGCACAGGACGACGGTGTCGACCTCCAGGACCTGGCTGTGGCCCTCGACGGTGACGTGGAGTCCGGCGTCGTCGATCCGGTCGTACTGGACGCCCGGGACCATGGTGACGCCCCGGTGCTTGAGTTCGGTGCGGTGGATCCAGCCGGTGGTCTTGCCGAGTCCGGCGCCGACCTTGGAGGCCTTGCGCTGGAGGAGGTGGACCGTGCGGGGCGGGGCGGGGCGCTCGGGTGCCGCGAGGCCGCCGGGTGCCTGGTAGTCCATGTCGACGCCCCAGTGGCGGAAGTACGTCGACGGGTCCTCGCTCGCCTTGTCGCCGCCGTCGGTCAGGTACTCGGCGACGTCGAAGCCGATGCCGCCGGCGCCGAGGATCGCGACCCGGTCGCCGACGGGGGCGCCGTCGCGCAGGACGTCGAGGTATCCGAGGACGCTGGGGTGGTCGACGCCGGGGATCTCGGGGGTGCGCGGGCTGACGCCGGTGGCGACCACGACCTCGTCGTAGGCGGAGACGTCCTCGGCGGCGACGCGGGTGTTCAACCGGACGTTCACGCCGTGCAGTTCGAGCTGGGTACGGAAGTAGCGGATCGTCTCGTCGAACTCCTGCTTGCCGGGGACCTTGCGGGCCACGTTGAGCTGGCCGCCGATCTCGCTCGCGGCGTCGTAGAGGGTGACGTCGTGGCCGCGTTCGGCCGCGGAGACCGCGCAGGCCAGGCCGGCGGGCCCGGCGCCGACCACGGCGACGCGCTTGCGCAGCCGGGTCGGTGCGAGGACGAGCTCCGTCTCGTGGCAGGCGCGCGGGTTGACCAGGCAGGAGGTGATCTTCCCGCTGAAGGTGTGGTCGAGGCAGGCCTGGTTGCAGCCGATGCAGGTGTTGATGGCCTCCGGCCGCCCGGCCGCCGCCTTGGCCACGAAGTCGGGGTCGGCGAGCATCGGTCGGGCCAACGACACCATGTCGGCGTGGCCGTCGGCGAGCAACTGCTCGGCGAGTTCGGGGGTGTTGATGCGGTTGGTGGTCACCAGGGGAATGGCGACCGCGCCCATGACCTTCTTGGTCACCCAGGTGTAGGCGCCGCGCGGCACGGAGGTCGCGATGGTGGGGATACGGGCCTCGTGCCAGCCGATGCCGGTGTTGATGATCGTCGCTCCGGCCGCCTCGACGGCCCGGGCCAGCGTGATCACCTCGTCCAGGGTGGAGCCGCCCGGCACCAGGTCCAGCATGGAGAGCCGGTAGATGATGATGAAGTTCTCGCCGACGGCCTCGCGCACGCGCCGCACGATCTCGACGGGGAAGCGCATGCGGTTCTCGTACGAGCCGCCCCAGCGGTCCTCGCGCTGGTTGGTCTGAGCGGCGATGAACTCGTTGATGAGATAGCCCTCGGAGCCCATGATCTCGACGCCGTCGTACCCGGCCCGCTGTGCGAGCTCGGCGGCGCGGGCGTAGTCGTCGATGGTCCGCTCGACCTCGGCGTCGGTGAGCGCGTGCGGCGGGAAGGGGCTGATCGGGGCCTGCAGGGCGCTCGGGGCGACCAGGTCCTGGTGGTAGGCGTAGCGCCCGAAGTGCAGGATCTGCATCGCGATCTTGCCGCCCTCGCGGTGCACCGCGGCGGTGATCTCCGTGTGCTGCTCGGCCTCCGCCTCGGTGGTCAGCTTCGCGCCGCCCTCGTACGGCCGTCCCGCGTCGTTGGGTGCGATGCCGCCGGTGACGATGAGGCCGACGCCGCCGCGGGCCCGGGTGGCGTAGAACTCCGCCATGCGCTCGAAGCCGCGCTCGGCCTCCTCCAGGCCCACGTGCATGGAGCCCATGAGCACGCGGTTGGGCAGCGTGGTGAAGCCCAGGTCGAGCGGGTTCATCAGGTGCGGGTAACGGCTCATCGGGCCCTCCGTGCGCGGTGTCGTGTGTCTGTTGTAGACGACGGACAACGCCTTATGCAACTAGTTGCACAATGACGGAGGTCACTCACCGAGGACCGACCCTGCTCCATGGCGACGGGCGGGCCCGGGTGCTCGCCGAGCCCGCCTCGCAGGTCAGACCGCCCGCGGCGGCCTGGTGCCGATCACCACGTTCGCGTACAGCTCGTCGGAGACGGCCAGCGTGGCGGTCAGACCGCCGCGGGCGAAGGCCTCGACGGCCGCGGGGGCCTGGCGCTCGCTGGTCTCGACCAGGAGACAGCCGCCCGGGGCCAGCCAGCGGGGCGCCTCGGCGGTGACGCGGCGCAGGACGTCGAGGCCGTCCGCGCCGCCGTCGAGGGCGACGAGCGGTTCGTGGTCGCGGGCTTCCGGCGGCAGCAGGCCGACCTCGTGCGTGGGAACGTACGGCACGTTGGCGGTGAGGACGTCGACGCGGCCGCGCAGGGCGTCGGGCAGGGCGTCGAACAGGTCGCCCTGGTGGACGTGCCCGCCGAAGGGTGCGACGTTGCGGCGCGCGCAGCGCACGGCGGCCGGATCGATGTCCGCGGCGTGCAGTTCGGGAGCGCCGAG
>LRTP01001272.1 GCA_001550305.1 Streptomyces diastatochromogenes | reverse complement strand
GCCGGCGTCCAGGTGCGCGGTGCCGCGGGGCTGCCCAAGCGGCTCACGGCCCGCTCCTGGCTCGTCGCCGACCACGAGAGCGGCGAGGTGCTCGCCTCGTACCACGCGCACACGCGCCTGGCGCCCGCCTCCACGTTGAAGATGCTCTTCGCGGACACCGTGCTGAAGAACTTCGAGCGGACCGAGCGGCACCGGGTGACTGACGCCGACCTCGCCGACATCCCCGCGGGCTCCAGCATGGTCGGCGTCAAGCCCGGCATCACCTACACCGTCGAGCAGTTGTGGCTCGGCGTCTTCCTGCGCTCCGGCAACGACGCGGTGCACGTCCTCAGCCACATGAACGGGGGCGTCGCCAGGACGGTCGCCCAGATGCAGGCCAAGGCCCAGGACCTGCAGGCCCTGGACACCCATGTGGTCAGCCCCGACGGCTTCGACCACAAGGGGCAGGTGTCGTCCGCGTACGACCTGACGCTCTTCGCCCGCCACGGCCTCGCCGACGCCGACTTCCGCGCCTACTGCCACACGAAGACTGCGAACTTCCCGGCGGGCGGCAAGAAGACCTTCCAGATCCAGAACACCGACCGCCTGCTGACGGGCGCGTGGGGTGTGCCGACGTACGACGGACTCATCGGCGTGAAGAACGGCTACACCAGCAACGCCGGCAACACCTTCACCGGCGCCGCGACCCGTGGCGGGCGGACCCTCCTCGTCACCGTGATGCACCCCAAGAGCGGCGGCAGCGGCGTCTACGAGGAGGCGGCCGCGCTGCTCGACTGGGGGTTCAAGCAGCGCGCGAAGGCCCAGTCCGTGGGCGCCCTCGTCGATCCGCTCAGCGAGGGCGGCGCCTCCGTGGCTCCCACCGGGAAGGCGGCGACGGCGGCGGCCGGAGCTCCCGCGACGGCCGCGGGCGACGGCGGCTCGTCGTCGTGGGGGCT
>LRTP01001271.1 GCA_001550305.1 Streptomyces diastatochromogenes | reverse complement strand
CACCGCTGTGCCGGGCGAGGCGGGGCAGCGCCGCCGCCATCAGGCCGACGCCGAGCAGCGCGACCAGGCGCATGCCGAGCAGGCCGGCCGGTATCTCCCCGCGGGTGAGGCCGGACAGCGCGGAGGCGACGGCGAGGAAGACCGGACCGTACGGCGTCGTGGTCTGCTGCCACACCGGTGCCACCTCGTCGGCGAGCGGCCCGCCGAGCTGCGCGGGCCCGTTGGCGTATACGTCGATGTGCGCGTCGACCATGGCGCCCTGCGCGAGATAGCTGTACACGTCCCTGCTGAACAGCGGCGGCGCGAGCAGCAGCGGCGCCGCCCACGCGGCGAGCACCAGGAGCAGAGCGCGTGGCGTCGGCGGCTCCGGGCCGCGTACGGCCTTGCCGAGCAGCACCCACGCGGCGATCAGCAGGACGACGCCGAAGTAGACCCCGACCACGCCGAGTACGGCACGCGCGGAGCCGGGGTCGAGGAAGTCCCGCGTGGGCAGGGCGCCGGCCGTCTCACCGCCGAGCGCGAGGAAGGCGGTACCGGTCAGGCCCAGGGCCTGACAGCGGTGGAGATCGAGGGGAGCCTTGGCCAACACTTGGCAAGCGTGTCAAGGGCGGGTGGCCGGAAAGCGACGTCGTGCCTTCCCTGCGGGGTCCGTAGAGTTACCTCCGCGTGGTGCTTCGTCGGGTGCGGGTGCGTTGTGGCTTGTCGCGCCCACGCGGCGGAGCCGCATATTGTCCAGCCCCGCGCCCCTGACGGGGCGCTCCACCGAGCCGGGACGGGGTGAACCCCGCCCGTACGGACTCAGAACACCGACACGCCCGTCAGTGTCGTGAAGCGGTCCAGGGCCGCCACGCCTGCCACCGAGTTGCCCCGCTCGTCCAGACCGGGGCTCCAGACGCACAGGGTGCAGCGGCCGGGGACCACCGCGATGATGCCGCCGCCGACGCCGCTCTTGCCGGGGAGGCCGACGCGGTAGGCGAAGTCGCCCGCCGCGTCGTACGTGCCGCAGGTCAGCATGACCGCGTTGACCTGCTTGGCCTGGCTCTGGGTGAGCAGTCGGGAGCCGTCGGCGCGCAGGCCGTGCCGGGCCAGGAAGCTCGTGGCGAGGGCGAGGTCGGCGCAGGACGCCTCGATCGAGCACTGGCGGAAGTACTGCTCGAGGAGGACCGGTACCGGGTTGTCGATGTTGCCGTACGAGGCCATGAAGTGGGCGAGGGCCGCGTTGCGGTCGCCGTGGGTGGCCTCGGAGGCGGCCACCTCCTTGTCGAAGGTGAGTTCGGCGTTGCCGCTCTCCGCACGGAGGAAGGCCAGCAGGGTGCCGGCCGCGTCGCCGGTACGGGTCTGGAGCCGGTCGGTGACGACCAGGGCGCCCGCGTTGATGAACGGATTGCGCGGGATGCCGTTCTCGTACTCCAGCTGCACCAGCGAGTTGAAGGGGTTGCCGGACGGTTCGCGGCCGACGTGTTCCCACAGTTCGTCGCCCTCACGGGCCAGGTCGAGGGCGAGGGTGAAGACCTTGGTGATGGACTGCGTGGAGAACGGCTGCCGCCAGTCCCCCACGCCGTACACCGTGCCGTCGATCTCGGCCACGGCCATGCCGAAGCGCCGGGGGTCGCAGGCGGCCAGCGCCGGGATGTAGTCGGCGGGCCGCCCCCGGCCGGGTGTCTGTCCGATCTCGGTGGCGATGCGCTCCAGGACCGGCTGGAAGGTCGGGGACGGCGGATACGGCGGATACGACGAAGACACAGCCATGATCACCATTGTGCCGCCGGACCGGTCCCGGTGCGCATCGGGTCACACCGCCTGCGGGGTGCCGCTGCCCGCGATCACCTCGGGCCGCAGCAGCGCCGCCAGCCGCTCGGCGGGCAACAGGCCCTTCTCCAGGACGAGTTCGGCGACGCCGCGCCCGGTGGCGAGGGCCTCCTTGGCGATGTCGGTGGCGGCCGTGTACCCGATGTGCGGGTTCAGGGCGGTCACCAGGCCGATGGAGTTCTCGACCGCGGCGCGCAGGACCTCCGTGTTGGCGGTGATCCCGGTGACACAACGCTCGGCGAGGGTCAGGCAGGCGGTACGCAGGTGGGTGATGCTCTCGGACAGGGAGTGCAGGATGATCGGCTCGAAGGCGTTGAGCTGGAGCTGCCCCGCTTCCGCGGCCATGGTGATGGTGACGTCGTTGCCGATGACCTCGAAGGCGACCTGGTTGACGACCTCCGGGATCACCGGGTTGACCTTGCCGGGCATGATGCTCGAACCGGCCTGCACCGGCGGCAGGTTGATCTCGTTGAGACCCGCGCGCGGCCCGGAGGACAGCAGCCGCAGGTCGTTGCAGCTCTTCGACAGCTTCACCGCGATCCGCTTGAGCACGCCGGACATCTGGACGAAGGCGCCGCAGTCCTGGGTGGCCTCGACCAGGTTGGCGGCGGTGACCAGGGGCAGCCCGGTGATCGCGGCGAGGTGGCGGCGGGCGGATTCCGCGTACCCGGCGGGGGCGTTGAGGCCGGTACCGATGGCCGTGGCGCCGAGGTTGATCTCGTGGATCAGCTCGACGGCCTCGGCGAGACGGCTGCGGTCCTCGTCGAGCATCACCGCGTACGCCGAGAACTCCTGCCCGAGGGTCATCGGCACCGCGTCCTGGAGCTGGGTGCGCCCCATCTTCAGCACGTCACGGAACTCGAAGGCCTTGGCGGCGAAGGCGTCCTGGAGCACGGCCATCGCCTTGAGCAGCTCGCGCACCGCGAAGACGGTGGCGACCTTGACGGCGGTGGGGTAGACGTCGTTGGTCGACTGGCCGAGGTTGACGTCCTCGTTGGGGTGCAGGTACTGGTATTCGCCCTTGGCGCGGCCGAGGAGCTCCAACGCCCGGTTGGCGACGACCTCGTTGGCGTTCATGTTCGTCGAGGTGCCGGCGCCGCCCTGGATGACGTCGACGACGAACTGGTCGTGCAGCTTCCCGGCGCGGATCTCCCGGCAGGCCGCGACGATGGCCATGGCCTTCTCCGGTTCCAGCAGGCCGAGTTCCTCGTTGGCACGGGCGGCGGCCTCCTTGACGGCGGCCAGGGCCTCGATCAGATGCGGGTAGGCGGAGATCGACGTTCCCGTGATGGGGAAGTTCTCGGTGGCGCGCAGGGAGTGGATGCCCCAGTACGCCTCGGCCGGGACGTCACGGTCTCCGAGCAGATCGTGTTCACTGCGGTGCGCTACGGCGACGGTCATGACTGAGCGGTCCTCTTTCGGAGGGGTGAGGGTGGAATGGAGGAGGCGTAGGGGCGGGTCGGTCGGGGCGAGCTGCCAATCCGGCCCTGAGGCGCGCGGACGCAAGGGGCGCGGAGAACTGCGCGACCAGCCACAACGGTCCGCACTCGGCGACGCACCCCCACGACCTGGTCGCACACCGCTCAGCCTGGGAGCGGATCCAGCGCCCGGGCGGGGCGAAGCCCGCCCACAACGGCACCGCCCCCGAGCAACGGCACGGCGCCGAACTCC
>LRTP01001270.1 GCA_001550305.1 Streptomyces diastatochromogenes | reverse complement strand
ACCGCCCTCACCACCCTCGCGGCGCACGCCCACACCGTCGACGGCGCGCTCGCGGCGACCGCCGTCCAGGTCGTCATCGACCAGACCGCCCTCACCGTCACCTACAGTCGCGCCGGCCACCCGCCGCCTCTGCTGGCCCGCGGCGACGGCGCCGTCGAGGTGCTGGACTCGGCCACCGACCCGCCCCTGGGAGCGGGTGACGACTCCCTTCCCCGCTGCGAGGCGACGGTGGGCTACGGTCCCGGCAGCACCCTCGTCCTCTACACCGACGGTCTCATCGAGCGCCGGGGCGAGGACATCTACGCCGGCCTGGACCGCCTCGCCCACAGCGTCGAACATCATCACGTGCTCGGCCCCGAGGCCCTCGCCGACGCCGTGCTCGCCGATCTCGTCCCCGCGCCTCAGCGCGGCCCCGACGACGACACCGCGCTCGTCGTCATCCGGCTGTGAGCCGTCCGGTTCCCGGTGCGCCCGTGCTCAGGTCGTGGGGGTCGAACCACGTAGGCGCGTCCGACAGTGCCTGCTTGATCCGGAACATCCCGAACTCGTTCAGCTCGGGCAACGCGTCGACCGCGAACCAGCCGACGTCCAGCGACTCGTCGTCGTTGACCCTCGCCTCGCCGCCGACAGCCCGGCAACGGAACGTGGTGTCCATGTACTGGCAGGTGTCGCCGTTCTCGTAGGTGACCGGCTCCAGGGCCTGCACCAGCACCACGCGCTCGACGACGCACCGCACGTTGGTCTCCTCGAACACCTCCCGCACGGCGCAGGCCGCGGGCTGCTCGCCCGGGTCCGGAATCCCGCCGATGATCGACCACTTCCGGGTGTCGGTGCGCCGGCCCAGCAGCACTCTGCCCTCGTCGTCGAAGACGATGGCGGTGACTCCGGGGAGCCACAGCAGCTGGTGGCCGGCCGAGGCCCGGATGGTGCGGATGAAGTCAGGAGTAGCCATGGACCGACCCTAACGGCCGGATTCCGTCATCCGGCCGGGGTCAGGCGAGATCGCCCGGAACGGCGCCGTTCCGGCGCCCCCGGACCACCGTCGTACCCGCCCAGCCGAGACCGCCCACCGCGACCGCCACCAGCAGCATCTCCGGCAGGATGCCGAGCCGCGTGGCGGGGGTCTCGGAGGAGCGCAGCGGCACCTTCTGGACCAGCGAGTCCGCCACGAACATCCCGGTCCGCTGGGTGATCCTCCCGTCCGGCATGATCACGGCGCTGACGCCGCTGGTCACCGGCACCGTGACGGTACGGCTGTGCTCGACGGCGCGGACCCGGGACATGGCGAGCTGCTGATAGGTCATCTCGCTGCGGTCGAAGGTCGCGTTGTTGCTCGGCACCGAGATCAGCTGCGCGCCGTCGGTCACGGTGCTGCGCACGGCCCAGTCGAAGGCGGCCTCGTAACAGGTGACCAGTCCGACCCTGGAGCCGTCCATGGTGAACACGCCCGGCTTGTCGCCCCGGCTGAAGTCCTGGCGGACCATCGAGGTCCAGTTCTTGTTGATCGCGCCGAGCAGTGAGCGCAGCGGAAGGTACTCGCCGAAGGGCTGGACCTGTCGCTTGTCGTACGTGTCGAGGGGGCCTTTGACCGGGTCCCACAGGATCTGCTCGTTGTAGAGCTTGCCGTCGCGCTCGACGACGCCACCGACCGAGACGGGCGCGCCGATGGCCTTGGCGGCGTCGTCGATCACGAGGCGGGCGTCGGCGTTGGTGAAGGGGTCGACGTCGGAGGAGTTCTCCGGCCACAGCACGAAGTCGGGCCGGGCGACCCTGCCCGCCTTGACCTCGGCGGCCAGCCGCTCGGTCTCCCGGGCGTGGTAGTCGAGCACTGCGCGCCGCTGGGCGTTGAAGTCGAGCCCCGCGCGCGGCACATTGCCCTGGATGACGGCGACGGTCGCCGTGCCGTTCTCGGCCTTGTCGCTCACCAGCGACCGCGCCGCGAGCGCCCCGACGACGGGGACGGCCACGCTGAGCAGCGCCGCCGCGGCGGCCCCTCGGCGTACGACGCCGGTGCGCCGACCCTCGACGACCTGGCGTACGACCTCGTACAGCCCGAAGCCGCAGAGCACGACCGCGAAGCCGAGCACCGGGGTGCCGCCCACCGCGGCCAGCGGAAGGAAGATGCCGTCCGCCTGGCCGAAGGCGATCTTGCCCCAGGGGAAGCCGCCGAACGGCGCACGCGCGCGTGCCGCCTCGCCCGCGATCCAGACCGCCGCCGCCCACAGCGGCCAGCCGGGCAGCCGGGAGACGAGGGTGATGCCCGCGCCGACGAGCGCCACGTACACCGCTTCCACGGCGACGAGGGCCAGCCACGGGCCGGGGCCGACCTCGACACCGGTCCACACGAGCAGCGGCAGCAGGAAGCCGAGGCCGAACAGATAGCCGAGCCCGAGGCCCGCCTTCCAGGAGCGACCGCGCAGCAGCCAGCCGAAGACCGCGAAGGCCGGCAGGGCCAGCCAGGAGACGGTGCGCGGCGGGAAACTGACGTAGAGCAGTACTCCGGAGAGCGCCGCGGCGGCGGCCGGAGCGTATCGCCGAGCCAGTCTGGCCCCGTGCGATGCGGGCGCGGCCTGGGGTTCGAGCTGATCCGGCTCGTCTACGGAAGTTGCGGTGGCGGTCACTCGGGGAGTGTACGGCGCGTGAGCTGGGCTCCGACAGCACGGCCCGCACCATGAACCTCCCGGCGCCCGGGGGTGGTCCGTCCCTCCGCAGACCGTCGCATGCCCGCCTGATGCACCGTTCCTGCGCAACTCATCCACAAACCGGCGCATCAGCCGTTACGGTGTGCCCGAGCCTCTGACGTGCGGCCGGATGCGGGCGTGTCGGTCGAGGTCCGGCACAGGTCGGGGGGCGACGGGGTGGGGTCCACGGGGATGAGGTCCGCGGCCGGTTCGGCGGCCGAAGGCGAGAGACGAAACGTTTCGGACGCCATGGGTGTGATCGTGCTCGGGGCCTGCGCGGTGTGGGCCCTGATCACGGCGACCGCGCACGACGGACGGCCCGAGGGCGTGCTCCTGGCCGTGCTCGCCGTGGCCGCCGGGTACGCCTCGGGCCGGATCCTCGGCGCTCTCCTGCCGGTCGCGGCGCCGG
>LRTP01001269.1 GCA_001550305.1 Streptomyces diastatochromogenes | reverse complement strand
CACCGGTGCGGCGTGCTGCGCGGCCTGGGCGGCACGCAGCCCTGCGCAGCGGCTCGCGCCGAGTCTGCTCGCCGTCGGGATCGTGGTGAGCGCGGCGGTGCTCGGCTCGACCACGGGATGCGCCGCCGGCGCCGGAGTGCTGCTGTGCTCGCTCGCCGCCGACCGCATGCGCCGGCGCGCCCTCGGACTTGGGGGTCTCGCGCTCGCTGCGGCGCTGGTGACGGGCGCGACCTGGGCAGTCGCGGAGAACGTGCTGCCCGACGGTCTGACCGCGTCCCTCGAGGGGCCGCTCACCGAGCACCGGGTCCTGCTCTGGCGCGACGCGCTCCACCTGGCGGGACAGCATCCCGCCCTGGGTGTGGGGCCCGGGCGGTACGGGGAACTCGGTCCGACGGTCACGCAGTCGCTGCTGCCCGACGGCAAGCCCCACTCGGCACCGTGGCAGCAGGCCGCCGAGCAGGGTCTGGTCGGCCTCGCGCTGCTCGCCGCGGTCTTCTGCTGGGTCCTGTATTCACTGTGGCGTTCGCCGCGGTCCACGACGATCGCCCTGACGGCGGGCGCGGCCCTCACGGCGCTGGCCGTGATCGCCTCGCTGGGCAACGCGCTGAGCTTCACCACGGTGACGGCGGGTGCGGGGCTGCTCGCGGGGCTCGCGACGGCACGGCCCCTGGCCGACGAGGACCTGGAGCGCGTCCTGAACGCGGGAGACCAAACCCCGAGGAACCAGCTGGAGCCGTGAACTCCGCGACGGTCAGATGACCGCGCCGGGCGTGGCCGGCCGCAGCCGGTCCCGGATGATCCGGACCATCGCCTCCGCGTTGTCCACCGTGATGGTGAACGTGTGTCCGTCACCGAGCCGGAGCACCACGCCTTCCCCGCGGCGGACGATGACCGCGGTGCCCTTGTCGGGACGCCAGCGGTAGCCCCAGCCGCCCCACTGCCGCGGGGTGACCCGGGGGGCGAAGTCGGCGCCGACGACGCTCGAGAGCGGAATACGTCGGCGGGGCAGACCGATGTGGCCGCACCGCACTTCGAGGCAGTCCTTGTCGACCTTCACGGCGACATGCACGAAGGCGAGCGTGCCGAACATGATGAGCAGTCCCGCCGCGATGCACCCGACGACGGACATGGCCAGTGCCGCGACACCCGACGTCCACGTCGAGTCGACGGCCAGTTCGACACCCAGCGCGATGCAGGCGGCCCCGCCTATGGCGGGCAGCCACTGGACGCGATTGGTCGCACGCCCGGTCCAGACATCGGGGTGCGAGAAGTTTTCGCGGTGGAGGTGGTCCCTCATGTTTAAGAGACTACTCAGGTTCCGCACCGCGGGCACCGGGTCGCGGAGGGTCACTGCTCCGGGTGGGCGCGCGGCGCACGCGGGGCGT
The DNA here is from genome assembly GCA_001550305.1 of Streptomyces diastatochromogenes. GTDB lineage: Bacteria > Actinomycetota > Actinomycetes > Streptomycetales > Streptomycetaceae > Streptomyces > Streptomyces mirabilis_D. The sequence goes on along the minus strand of LRTP01001269.1, from coordinate 2,911 downwards.
TCGGGCGGTGACGGACGGTCGCCGTTCGGAGGCCTCCGCCCGGCGACAGAGTCAGCGGGCGAAGGATTCCGAGCGGCGACAGAGTCAGCGGGCGGGGCTGACCGCCTGAAGAAGGCGGCCTTCCTCGTATGCCAGCGCGGTCGCCGACAGACCGCCCTCGCTGCCGCCGAGGAGCACGGTGAGGGAGCCCTCGGCGGGGGCCGCCGGGTCCGGGAGCTCGCCGATCCTGCGCAGTGCCTGCGCGGCGACCGCCCCGGCGGAGCCATGCAGCGCGAGCGGCGGGAGACCGGGCTGTTGCACGGCCGTGCGGATGCGTTCGGCGACCAGCTCGTAATGGGTGCAGCCCAGGACGACGGCCCTTACATCGCCGGGGGTGCGCTCGGCCGCCGCGGCGATCGCGGCGTCGATGCCCTCCTGGTCACCGTGCTCCACGGCGTCGGCGAGCCCGGGGCAGGCCACTTCGGTCACGGACACCCCCTCGGCGAACTCACCGATGAGCCCGCGCTGATAGGGGCTGCCGGTGGTGGCGGGCGTGGCCCAGATCGCGACGGGTCCCCCACCGGCCGCGGCCGGCTTGATCGCCGGGACGGTGCCGATGACGGGCACCTCCGGCTCCAGACGGGCGCGCAGCGCCGACAGGGCTCGTACGGAGGCGGTGTTGCAGGCGACGATCAGGGCGTCGGGACGGTGCTGCGCGGCGGCCTCGGCGACGGCGAGCGCGCGGGCGGTCACGTCCTCGGGCGTACGCGGTCCCCAGGGCATGCTGCCGGGGTCCGAGGAGAGCACGAGATCGACGTCCGGCCGCAGTCGACGTACCGCGGCGGCAGCAGCGAGCAGCCCGATTCCGGAGTCCATGAGCGCGATCTTCACCCGGTCACCATAGACGATCCGCCCCGGCGGCCCCCCGGGGTGGGGCAGACTGCGGCGGGTGAGTGCCGTCGCGTGGACCGCCGTGGGATCACTGGCCGCCTGGCTGTGGCTGCTGCTCGGCCAGGGCTTCTTCTGGCGTACGGATCTGCGCCTGCCGCCGCGTCGGGAACCGGACGACTGGCCGTCCGTCTGCGTCGTCGTGCCGGCGCGCGACGAGGCCGCCGTACTGCCCGAGAGCCTGCCCTCGCTGCTCGCCCAGGACTATCCGGGGCGCGCCGAGATCTTCCTCGTCGACGACGGCAGCTCGGACGGCACCGGGGAGCTGGCCCGTGCGCTCGCCCGCACGCACGGCGGGCTGCCGCTCACCGTCGACTCGCCCGGGGAGCCGCCCGCGGGCTGGACCGGCAAGCTCTGGGCCCTGCGTCACGGTATCGGCCTGGCACGCGCGCGTGACCCCGAGTACCTGCTGCTGACGGACGCGGACATCGCGCACGCGCCGGACAGCCTGCGGACGCTGGTCGCCGCGGCGCGCACCGGCGGCTTCGACCTGGTCTCGCAGATGGCCCGGCTGCGGGTGGAGAGCGTGTGGGAGCGGCTCGTCGTCCCCGCCTTCGTCTACTTCTTCGCACAGCTCTATCCCTTCCGGTGGATCGCGGTGAGGGCCTCACGGACGGCGGCCGCGGCGGGCGGCTGCGTACTGCTGCGCGCGGACGCCGCCGAGCGGGCGCGGATTCCGGACGCCATCCGGCACGCCGTCATCGACGACGTGGCGCTCGCCAGGGCGGTCAAGGGGAGCGGGGGCCACATCTGGCTGGGGCTGGCCGAGCGGGTCGACAGCGTGCGTCCCTATCCCCGGCTGCACGACCTGTGGCGCATGGTCTCGCGCAGCGCGTACGCCCAGCTGCGGCACAACCCGCTGCTGCTCCTCGGTACGGTCCTCGGCCTCGCCGTGGTGTACCTGGTGCCCCCGGTCGCCCTCTTCACGGGTCTCTTCTCCGCGCATACGGGGATCGCGGCGGCCGGCGGGCTCGCGTGGCTGCTGATGACGGCGACGTATCTGCCGATGCTGCGCTACTACCGGCAGCCCGTGTGGCTCGCCGCGTCGCTGCCCGTGACCGCGTTCCTGTACCTCCTCATGACGGTCGATTCCGCGGTGCAGCACTACAGGGGGCGCGGCGCGGCCTGGAAGGGCCGCACCTACGCACGCCCGGACACCGCCCTCGACGAGCGCTGACCGGTCACTTCCCGCGAGTCATTTCCTGTGGGTCACTTCCCTGGGCCGCTTCCCCGGGCCACTTCCCTGGGCCACTTCCGTGGGTCACTTCCTGCCGGGGGTCCAGTTCATGCCCCACCCGTAGACGCGGTCCACCGTGCGCTGCGGGCTCACGCCGCGCTCGGGGACGAGGTAGCGGGCTTCACGCTGGACGATCAGGTCGCCGCCGTTGTTGGTGATGAGGGCGAGGGCGCAGACCGTCGAGGGCACCGTGCACTCGTCGAGCGAGAAGTCGACGGGGGCGCCGTTCAGCGGTTGCAGGGTGACCGTGGCATGCAGGTCGGCGAACGAACGCGCCCCTTCGTAGATGGTGACGAAGATGAGGATGCGCCGGAAACTCTGCTTGTGGTCGAGGTTGACGGTGAGGTTCTCGCCGCTCGCCACGGCACCGGTGCGGTCGTCGCCGTCGAGGTGGATGTACGGCGGCTGGTGCAGCGCCCCGAAGGCGTTGCCGAGCGCCTGGACGACTCCCTTGCGGCCGTCGGACAGCTCGTACAGGGCGCAGAGGTCGAGGTCGAGGTCCCGGTGCGCCGCGACGGCCCGGCCCCGCTTGCTGCCCCACCCCGAGAACTGCTTGCGCACCTGCCAGTTGAGGTTGACACGCATGGCGCCGGACGTGCCGCCCTGCTTGGTCAGCGAGACCGAGGGCGCCTCCTTGGTGAGCGTGACCTTGGAGAGGCGGACCGGGGCCGCCCCGGGCCGGGCGGGCGGCGCAGCCATGGCGGGGGGCGAGACGGTGACCGGCGGTGCGGTGACGGGTGGTGCGAC
>LRTP01000127.1 GCA_001550305.1 Streptomyces diastatochromogenes | reverse complement strand
CCCAGCCACCCCACACCCCCACCACCCAGCCACCCGCCATCACCCCACACCCCCACCACCGAAGCGCCCACCTCTCCAGTCGCCCCTCTCCACCGAAGCGCCCCACCTCTCCCAGTCGCCCCTCCCCGCAGCCGCCCCCGAGCCCCAGGAGCGCGATGCCCGACAGTCAGTCGCAGCCACCCCACTCCTCGTCGGGACAGACCGACACCGCCACCCTGCTGCTGCGCGGAGCGCGGCTCACCGACGGCCGGACTGTGGACGTGCGGCTGGGCGGCGGCCGCATCGAGGCGGTCGGCACCGCCGGGAGCCTGGCGACCCCCTCCTCCGGCTCGCGCGCTTCGAAGGTGGACCTCGACGGCTACCTGCTCCTGCCGGCCCCCGCCGAGCCCCACGCCCACGGCGACACGGCCCTGACCGCCGAGGGCGACGGTCCCCTCTCGTACGACACCCAGGAGGTCCAGCGCCGGGCCACCGAGGCCTCGTTGCTGCAACTCGGGCACGGGGCGACGGCGTTGCGCTCGCACGTGCGCGTCGGCGACGTACAGGGTCTCGACGCGCTGGCGGCGGTGCTCCAGGCACGGCGGGCGCTGCGCGGGCTGGCCGAGCTGACGGCGGTGGCGATGCCTCGGGTACTTACCGGGGTCGCCGGCGCCGACGGGCTCGCGATACTGCAGGACGCCGTGAAGATGGGCGCTTCGGTGGTGGGCGGCTGCCCGGACGCCGACCCGGACCCGACGGGGTACGTGGAGGCGGTCCTGGAACTCGCCTCGGAACACGGCTGCCCGGTCGACCTGCACACGGACGCCGCCGATCCCGCCCGGCTCGCCAGGCTCGCGGCGATGGCGGGCGGCCTGCGGTCCGGCGTGACGCTCGGCCCGTGCGGCGGCCTCG
>LRTP01001268.1 GCA_001550305.1 Streptomyces diastatochromogenes | reverse complement strand
GGGCGGTACGGGGGCGATCGGCGCGGCGGCGGTCGGTGCCGGGGGCGGTGTCGCGTGCTGCGGCTCGTCCACCGTGATTCCGTAGTCCTTCGCCAGCCCTTCCAGTCCGCTGCTGTAGCCCTGTCCGACCGCGCGGAACTTCCAGGCACCCTGGCGCCGGTAGAACTCGCCGAGCACGAAGGCGGTCTCGACGGTCGCGTCCTTGCTGTCGAAACGCGCGATCTCCGTGCCCTGTCCCGCGTCGAGCACGCGGATGTACAGACCGGGCACCTGTCCGAAGGTGCCGCCGTCCGCGGAGGCGGCCAGCACCACGGTCTCGATCGCGCCCTCCACGCGCGCGAGGTCGACGAACAGTGTGTCGGTCACCTGACCGCCGTCGCCCCGCTTGCCCTCGTGCCGCACGGCGCCGGAGGGGTGTGCCGGCTGGTTGTAGAACACGAAGTCGCCGTCCGAGCGGACCTTTCCGGAGACCAGCAACAGCGCGGAAGCATCCGCGTCGGGGACCCCGGGCCCCGAACGCCACCCCATTTCGACGCGCAACGCACGCGTCGGCACAGGAACATTCGAACCTTTAGGCATTGTCATGTCCGCCCCCATCACGTGTCACCGCGCCAGGCCGTGCCTCGGGCCGTCCCTCGGGCCCTTTCCCGACCAACCTATTCCCCCAAGGCGGAGAACTCCTGTGAGGTGCCTCGGAAGATCGCACGAGAGGCTTCGAAGACTGCTGGCCAACCACCGGTAACCCCCTCGGAACTCGGCCTTTACACGATCTGAACCCGGTTTGGCGCCCTTTTTTGCCGAGTTCGCTCGCATTGGGGATCCCGCGTCACTGCCGACACGGAAAACAACCCTCTTATCGGTCTCCCCAACCAGCACATCGTGGGCTTAACTTATGTGCCATGACCTCCCCCCGCTCCACCTATGGCGGCGGTTACTACTCCGCGCCGTCCTTCCCGGACACCCCGATCTACGACTCCCTGGTCGCCGAGCGGGGCACTCCCCAGATCGCCCCGATCCGGGTTCCCGCCGCCTACGACACGGGCAGCAGCTACCTTCCCGCGCTCCCCTCGGCACTTCCCGCCCTGCCCGCCGGCCCCTCGCAGCAGGCCCCCATGTACGGCGGCTACCCGCAGGCCCAACAGCCCGCACCGCTGCAGCAGGCCCCGGCGCCGTACATCCCGCAGCAGGCCGGCCCCCCGCGTGGCTACCCGGGACCCCAGCAGCCGCAGCGCCCGATGGCGGCCGGCACCGGCTACGAGGCCATGCGCCCCGCGGCTCCCCGCCCCGCCCCGGCTCCGTACCAGGACCCGTACAACAACCAGCAGTACCGCGGGTACTGAGGGGCTGAGGTACGCGGGCACCACGGCATTCGGACCGGATTGTCGGTGCCCGCTGGCACGATGGAGTCATGGGGAATGCGGAGCTGCACTCGATCCATGTCCACCCGGTCAAGGCCTTCCGGGCTCTCTCGCTCCGGGAGGCCGTCGTGGAGCCCTGGGGGCTGGCCGGAGACCGACGCTGGGTACTGATCGACGACGGGGGAAAGGTCGTCACCCAGCGTCAGCAACCACGGCTGGCACTGGCCGCCGCCGAGCTGCTGCCCGGCGGCGGCATACGCCTGTCCGCGCCCGGCCGTGAGCCGCTGACCGTCCGCGTGCCCCAGCCGGCCGGCACGACGCCGCTGGACCTCTTCGGCGACAAGCTGGAGGCGGTCCTCGCCGACGCGGACGCGCACGCCTGGTGCAGTGACTATCTGGGGACCGAGGTCCGTCTCCTGCACATGGACGACCCCGCCACGCGCAGGCCGGTGGACCCGGACTACGCGCGTCCGGGCGAGACCGTCAGCTTCGCCGACGGCTATCCCCTGCTGGTCACCACGCTCGCCTCGCTGGACGCGCTCAACTCCTTGATCGCGCAGGGCGACCGCGCCGACGAGGGCCCGCTCCCGATGAACCGTTTCCGGCCGAACGTGGTGGTGGCGGGCACGACGGCATGGGCCGAGGACGGCTGGCGGCGGATCGCCATCGGCGAGGTCGTCTTCCGGGTGCCCAAGATGTGCGGCCGCTGCGTCGTGACCACCACCGACCAGGACACCGCCGAGCGCGGCAAGGAGCCGCTGCGCACGCTCGGACGCCACCGCCGCTTCGGCTCCCAGCTCGTCTTCGGACAGAACCTGGTGCCGGAGTCCCGTGGCACGGTGCGAATCGGCGATCCGGTCACCGTCCTCGAATGACCCGCCCCCGGGAACCCGGGCCCCGGGCACGGTCGTTGAGCGTGTGAGAAGTTCATGAAAGACCCGTGGGAAGGGTGATTTCGCTCTCTCTTTCCCGGGGCTCGCATAGGACGGCTTCGCCGGGGGTTATCACGGAGGCGAAAGGGGGTGCGGGACGTGCGAGCTATCGGCGGACTCTGGCGTTGGCGGCACAATCCGCTGCGCCGCACGACCGATCTGGTCGAGGCGTGGCTGGCCCTGCTGGCCGTCCTGCTGATCCTCACCCTCGCGCCCCTGCTCGGCGCCCTCACCGGAGCGACGGCCGAGGACGCCCTCCAACAGGCCGTTCGGGACCAGCACCTGGCCCGCCACGAAGTGACGGCCACCGTGGTCGGCAAGGCGGCCCGGGCCCCGCTGGACCCCGATCCCGAGGCCTCGTCGGCACAGGATCCACACAGCCGTGTGCTCGCCGACTGGACCGCTCCGGACGGCACGGCGCATCACGGCAAGGTGATAGCCGCCCTCAAGTCACCGCACAAGGGCGACCACTTCACGCTCTGGACCGACGCGCACGGTGACCTGGTCGCCCGCCCGCTGGATTCCGCCACCGCGACGACGCACGCCGTGCTGGCGGGCATCGGCGCGGCCCTGCTCACCGCCGGGCTCCTCGACAGCGGCAGACGTCTGATCGTGTGGCGCATGACCCTTCGCCGGTACGCCCGTTGGGATCAGGCATGGGACAGGGCGGGTCCGGACTGGGGCAGGACGGGCACCGGCAGCTGACCGCCTTCCGGCTCCGGTCAACCCACCGTGCCCGCGCACGCTACGGTGGACCGACCGAATCGTTCGGCACCGTCGTGAGAAGCTGTTCTTGATCGCGACGGGGTTTCAGCACGGCCTCGCAGGACCCGCGTACGACGAGGTGGGGGCACAACAGCGCCATGGCACAGGGCACGGTCCAGGTGACGCACACCGGCACCTCGCGGTGGCGGCGCCGCACAGGAGAGTACGCATCGCTGGCCGCCGCCCTGGAGGCCGCGGCCGACGGGGACGTGCTCACCGTCGCACCCGGCACCTACCGGGAGAATCTCGTGGTCCAGCGCGCGGTGACGCTGCGCGGCCCGGAGGGCTCCCCCGGCTCCGTGCGCATCGCGCCGGTGGACGGCGTGCCGCTGACCGTGCGCGCCTCGGCCGTGGTCCAGGACCTGCACGTGGAGGGCCAGGACTCGGCGGCGCCCGCGCTGCTCGTCGAGGAGGGCACCCCGGAGCTCCTCGACGTGCGGATCGTCACGCGCTCCGCGGCCGGCATCGAGGTGCGCGGCGGCGCCCGTCCCACCGTGCGGCGCTGCACGGTCGACAATCCGGCCGGCGTCGGCATCGCCGTACTCGACGGCGGCGGTGGCGTGTTCGAGGAGTGCGAGGTCGTCGCGGCCGGACAGTCCGGCATCGCGGTCCGCGGCGGCGCGCATCCCCGTCTGGAGCGCTGCCGGGTGCACCACGCCTCCGGCGCGGGCCTGTCGGTGACCGGCGAGAACTCCTCGCTGGAGGCGGTCGGTTGCGAGGTGTACGAGGTCAAGGGCTCCGGTGTGCAGATCACCGCGCGCGCCGCGGCCCATCTCACCGACTGCGATGTGCACCGCACGACGTCGGACGGCGTCACCCTGGACACGGACGCCGTGCTCACCCTCGCCGACTGCCGCATCCACGACATCCCGGAGAACGCGGTGGACCTGCGTTCCCGCTCGGTCCTCACCCTGACCCGCACCACCGTCCGGCAGTTCGGGCGCAACGGCCTGTCGGTCTGGGACCCGGGCACGCGCGTGGACGCCAACCAGTGCGAGATCTTCGACAGCACGGGCGACTACCCCGCGGTGTGGGTCAGCGACGGCGCGACCGCGGTGCTCGAGTCCTGCCGGGTGCACGACGTGCCCGACGCCCTGTTCGTCCTCGACCGCGGTTCACGCGTGGACGTCGTCGACAGCGACCTCTCCCAAGTGCGCAACACCGCCGTGTCGGTGAGCGACGGCGCGACGGCGCAGCTCGACGACTGCCGTATCCGCGACGCCGCGACGGGCGCCTGGTTCCGTGACCACGGAAGCGGCGGGACCCTGTCCGGCTGCACCGTGGACGGCACCCAGACCGGCGTGATCGTCACCAAGGGCGCCGACCCCACCATCGAGCGCTGCACGGTCGACTCCCCCGCGGAGGCCGGTTTCTACGTGTCGGCGGGTGGCCGCGGCACCTTCCACAACTGCCGGGTGACGGGCAGCGGGGGCTACGGCTTCCATGTCATCGACGGCTGCCGGGCGACGCTGAAGAAGTGCCGTACGGAGCGCTGCGCACGCGGGGGTTACGAGTTCGCCGACGGCGGCAACGCGCCGGGCGGCGGCCCGGTCGTCGAGGACTGCACGAGCGACGAGAGCGCCGGAGTGCGCCCCCTGGCGCACGAGACGGCCGTACAGACGTCCAACCCGTCCACGAGCCTGCTCGGCGCGATCCCGGGCCAGCGCACCACAGAGCAGGAACCGCTCGTCACCGCCTCGGAGCCGGAACCCGCGCAGCCGGCCCGTACCCCGAAGGTCGTCCTCGGCGAACTCGACGGGCTGGTGGGCCTGGACAGCGTCAAGCGTGAGGTGCGCGCCCTCACCGACATGATCGAGGTGGGCCGCCGCAGACAGCAGGCGGGCCTCAAGGCGGCCTCCGCCCGCCGCCACCTGGTCTTCACCGGCTCCCCCGGCACCGGCAAGACGACGGTGGCCCGTCTGTACGGCGAGATCCTGGCCTCGCTCGGTGTCCTGGAGAAGGGGCACCTGGTCGAGGTGTCCCGCGTCGACCTGGTGGGCGAGCACATCGGCTCCACGGCGATCCGCACCCAGGAGGCCTTCGACCGGGCGCGCGGCGGTGTCCTGTTCATCGACGAGGCGTACGCGCTGTCGCCGGAGGACTCGGGCCGCGACTTCGGCCGCGAGGCCATTGACACGCTCGTGAAGCTGATGGAGGACCACCGGGACGCGGTCGTCGTGATCGTCGCGGGCTACACGGCCGAGATGGAGCGCTTCCTCAGCGTCAACCCCGGTGTGGCGTCCCGCTTCTCGCGGACCATCACCTTCAGCGACTACGTCCCCGAGGAGCTGCTGCGGATCGTGGAGCAGCAGGCCGAGGAGCACGAGTACAGCCTGGCGCCCGGCGCGCCCGAGGCGCTGCTGAAGTACTTCACGGCCATCCCCAAGGGCCCGGCGTTCGGCAACGGCCGCACCGCGCGGCAGACCTTCGAGGCGATGGTCGAGCGGCACGCGGGGCGGGTCGCCCAGCTCGACGAGCCGAGCACGGACGACCTCACGCTGCTCTACCCCGAGGACCTGCCGGAGCTGCCCTGAGCCTCGCCGCGTGGACGGGCGGTCGCCCTCAGGCCGTGGCGTCGCCGTCGGCACGGGGGCCCGGTACCGCCTCCGGCCGCAGCCGCGCCAGCAGCCGTTCGCGTTCCTCGGCGAAGGCCGGGTCCGCCTGGTAGTCCCCGTGTCCGAGGATCGGCGCGGGCAGCGGATGCTCCTGGGTGCGTCCGTAGGCGAGCGGGTCCTTCAGGGGCGCGCGGTCGACCTGGGGGCCGCAGTCGCCGGGCAGCCGAACGGGGCCGCCGATGGGGTCGGTGAGGCGGTACAGGTTGCGCCAGCAGTCGACCTCCCGGTGCAGCGAGGTGAGGGCGGCCGGGCCGAAGTGGGCCGGGAACCAGCGCCCGTAGAGCCGTTCCAGGGGAGAGCCGTAGGTGAGCAGCGCGACCCGCCTGCGTACGGAGGGCTTCAGCTGCCAGGCCGCGGCGGCGGCCAGCACACTGCCCTGGGAGTGCCCGGAGAGCACCAGGCGCCCGCCGGTGGCCCGGGTCCAGGTGACCATGCGCCACGTCAGGTCGGGCACGGCACGCTCGGCGTAGCAGGGCGGCGCGAAGGGGTGGGCGGCGCGCGGCCAGAAGGTGCCGACGTCCCAGAGGATGCCGATGGTGCGGCGGGCCGCCTGGTCCTTGTAGGCGCGCCGCCCCGAAGTGACGAGAAGGATGAAGCCGAGGCCGATCAGCCAGGACCCGAGCGCCTGCGCGGCTTCGGCGGCGCCTCGGACGAAGGCGTACGACCCTCGCGCGGCCTGCGCCGGGGCGTCACCGGTGGTCAGGACGCCCACCAGGGCTCCGGCGCCGAGGAGCAGGGTCACGAACGAGATCACGCCGACCATGAGGGGCGCCCGGTCGGTGAGGGCGGCCATCGCGCGTGTGCTCGCGATACGGCCGGTACGTGTGGTGTCCTTGGCCTCGCCGAGGTAGTCGAGTTCCACCGCGCGCATCTCGACGGCGCGCAGCCGCCAGGTGCGCAGGGCCAGCCTGCCGCACAGGCCGAGGAGCACGAGGAGCGTCGGCGGGATCACGGACGCCTGCCAGGTCAGCAGGACGGGCGGGCCGGGCAGCGAGCCGCGCGTGCCGTCCAGCCAGTCGGCGACGCGCTGGGCGACTCCGCCGGACATCACGCCGCCCAGGGCGCAGGCCAGCATCGCGACGGCGGGTCCGGCCAGACCACGCAGGGCGGTGCGCGGATCGGGCCTGGTGCGGTGCAGAACGCGGGCCACCACGCCGAGCGTGATGACGAGCAGCCCCTGGGCGAGGGCGAGGCCTCCGAAGGTCGTGTCGCCCGGCAGCCGCCCCGTCGAGTGCCAGCCGGGCCGTGACCATCCGGCGTACAGCAGGGTCAGCGCGAACAGGACGATCGAGCCCAGGGGCAGCCCGCGCACGAGCGTGGCGTCCAGTTCCTGGTCCAGCCGGTGTTCGCTGCGCCCGCGCCGACAGACCACCCACAGCACCACGACCGCGCCCACGACGAGCGCTGCGTACAGCAGCAGGCCGAGGATCCCGAGCACGGCGGGTCCCCCGGCCTCCCGGTCGAAGCGGGCCGCGGGGCCGCCGACGGCGGCGGTGACGGTGAGGAGGCCCGCCGCGGGGTGCGCGGCGCGCAGC
>LRTP01001267.1 GCA_001550305.1 Streptomyces diastatochromogenes | reverse complement strand
GACGGTGAGGAGTCCCGCCTCGGTGTGCGCGGCGCGCAGCCGGGCGACCAGACGGCGCCCGTACCAGAAGCCGGGTCTGCCGAGTCCGGTGCGGCCGGTCTCCTCGGCGGGCTCGGGCCTGCGGGACACGGGTTGCTGGGACTCGTACGCGCTCCAGGTGCGGTGCGAGAGGTACCAGAGCAGGCAGGTGAGACCCGCGGGCACCAGGGCGGCCAGGGCGAGGCGGCGGCCGGGTCGGCTCCACCAGCCGTTGTCGGACAGGTCCGGGGAGAGGAAGCCGAGCCACGAGTGCGCCTCGGCGCACGCGCGGGTGCCCGCGCACTGCCAGGCCGTCAGGTCGAGGGCGACCTCGCAGGCCGCGGCGACCAGCAGCACGGTGAGGGTGAGCCCGGCCAGCCGGACGAGCAGGCCGTACAGGCGGACCGTCCGGGTGCGGCCGCGGGTGGCGGGACGCATCCAGTGCGCGAGGTTGACGACCATGAAGGGCAGCAGCAACAGCCACAGGGCGCGGGTGCCGTTGCCGGAGGTGAGGTTGCACCACACATAGGCCTCGGGGACCGGTTTGCCCCGGTAGTCGTCGGGGCGCCGCTCCGCGTCGGCGTCGTCGACGCGCCGGTAGACGGCCGCGGTGTCGTCGCCGCTGATCCGGACCGTCCGCGGATCGTCCAGCATCTCCTCTGGTGTGGTGCCCCCGACTCCGTGGACCAGGAGTTCGAGGGCGGTATCGGCCCCTTCGGGCCGCTGTGCGGGGCCGCTGAGCCTTCCCGCCGAGGCGTGTTCCCGTGCACGTTCCACTTTTCTGCACTTCCCCCGTGCGCGCGTCTGGCATGTGTCATGTGCAGGCACAAGGATCTCCGTTCAGGGGTGCGCGCGCACCTGTGGTCACGGAATCTCCCCGATACGTGTGACAGTGACGCGACGGGCGGGACGCGGTGTCCTCGCGGGGAGTGGCGCACGTGTCGGTGGCCCGTGCGAGGATGGGTCGTCCTCCAGGCCTAGGACAAGGAGAATGTCCACGTGGGAGTGGGTTCGGACGGAGTGTCGGGCAGCTTGTGGCGCAAGGATCGGAGCGGACGTGAGTGAGAATCAGAACCTTCTCGCGGAGCAGCGTCGGGCCCTGATCCTCGACGAGGTACGGCGCCGGGGCGGCGTCCGCGTGAACGAGCTGACCCGCAAGCTGGGCGTCTCCGACATGACGGTCCGTCGTGACCTCGACGCGCTCGCCCGCCAGGGTGTGGTGGAGAAGGTGCACGGCGGCGCGGTGCCGCTGGTGGAAGCGAGTACGCACGAGCCTGGTTTCGAGGCCAAGTCGGGCCTGGAGCTGACCGCCAAGGAGGACATCGCGCGGGTCGCCGCCGAGCTGGTCGCGCCGGGCACGGCGATCGCGCTCTCGGGCGGTACGACGACGTACGCGCTGGCGCATCAGCTCCTTGACGTGCCGGACCTGACCGTGGTCACCAACTCGGTGCGGGTCGCCGATGTCTTCCACTCGGCGCAGCGCCTCTCCGGCCAGCGGCAGGGCGCGGCCACGGTCGTGCTGACGGGCGGGGTGCGCACCCCGTCGGACTCGCTGGTCGGCCCCGTGGCCGACCAGGCCATCGCGGCGCTCCACTTCGACGTGCTGTTCCTCGGGGTGCACGGGATATCGGTCGAGGCGGGCCTGTCGACGCCGAACCTGGCGGAGGCCGAGACCAACCGGCGGCTGGTGCAGTCCGCGCGGCGGGTCATCGTGGTCGCCGACCACACCAAGTGGGGCACGGTGGGTCTGAGTTCGTTCGCCGCGCTGGACCAGGTCGACACACTGGTCACCGACGCCGGGCTGCCGGCGGAGGCGCGGGCGGAGGTCTCCGAACACCTGCGGCGCCTGGTGGTTGCCGGAGAGCCCGAGGACGGTACAGACATCTGACGGTCCGCCAGCTAAGGTGACGCTGCCCGCGGCTCTCTGCGCGGGACCGGAGGCTCCGTTCCCAGGTGGGGGTTTCGTCCATGGCACGCCGTCTTCGCCCGGTGGGGCTCGACTTCGCCGAGACCGCTCCCCTGCGTCTGGTGTTCGCCCGCGAGGTGGCGGCCCCTCCGGAGGTGGTCTTCCGCGCGCTGGCCGAGGACGTGCCCGGCTGGAGCGAGTGGTTCTCGGCGGTGACACTCGCCCGGCCGACCGGGGACGGCGCCGGGCGGGAGATCCGGCTCCGGGGCGGTACGCGCTTCCAGGAAACGGTCCTCGCGGCCGAGTCCCCCGAGGTCTACGCGTACCGGGTGGACGTCTCGAACGCGCCCGGCCCCCGGGCCCTGGTCGAGGAGTGGCGGCTGACTCCGGCCGGGAAGGGCACCCGGGTCCAGTGGACCTTCGCCGTCGACGGCGCGGCCCCGTTCCGGCTGGCCCTGAAGCTGGGCCGGGCGGGGCTGGGCCGCGCGTTCCGCCAGGCGGTGACGGCGCTGGACCGACGGCTGGCGTCGACACACGCGTGACGACCAGGTCCGCCTGAGGGCGCGCCCCGAGGTCAGTCCGGCCAGACGCCCGTCTGGAGCAGGGTCGCGATCGCCGCGGTGTAGGGGGCGATGTCCAGCCCCTGTTCGGCCAGCCACCCGTCCGAGTAGTACTTGTCGAGATAGCGGTCCCCGGGGTCGCAGAGCAGCGTCACCACGCTCCCCTTGCGCCCCTCGGTCACCATCTCGGCGACGATCTTCAGCGCGCTCCACAGCCCGGTGCCGGTCGAGCCGCCCGCCTTGCGGCCGATGGCCTGTTCCAGTGCCCGTACGGCCGCCACGCTCGCGGCGTCCGGCACCTTCATCATCCGGTCGATCGCGCCCGGCACGAAGCTCGGCTCCATACGGGGCCTGCCGATGCCCTCGATACGCGAGCCGCAGTCGCAGGTGACGTCCGGATCGCCGGTGGTCCAGCCCTCGAAGAAACACGAGTTCTCCGGGTCGGCGACGCAGATTCGGGTGTCGGCCTGCATGTAGTGCACGTAGCGCGCGAGGGTCGCCGAGGTGCCGCCGGTGCCGGCCGTGGCGACGATCCACGCGGGCTCCGGGAAACGCTCCAACTCCAGCTGGCGGAAGATGGATTCGGCGATGTTGTTGTTGCCGCGCCAGTCCGTGGCCCGTTCCGCGTAGGTGAACTGGTCCATGTAGTGGCCGCCGGTCTCGACCGCGAGGGCGGCGGACTCCTCGTACATCCTGCGGGAGTCGTCCACGAAGTGGCACTGGCCGCCGTGGAACTCGATCAGACGGCACTTCTCGGCGCTCGTGGTGCGCGGCATGACCGCGATGAAGGGCACGCCGATCAGCTTCGCGAAGTACGCCTCGGAGACCGCGGTCGAGCCACTGGACGCCTCGATCACCGGGCGGCCCGGCCTGATCCAGCCGTTGCAGAGCCCGTACAGGAAGAGTGAGCGGGCGAGGCGGTGCTTGAGGCTGCCGGTGGGGTGGGTCGACTCGTCCTTCAGGTAGAGGTCGATGCCCCACGCCTCGGGCAGCGGGAAGCGCAGCAGGTGGGTGTCCGCCGAGCGGTTCGCGTCGGCCTGGACTTTGCGGACGGCTTCTTTGAGCCAGGTCCGATACCGCGCGTCGCTGTGGTCGACGTCGAGGGTTTCGCCGGTCCGGATCTGCTGAGGGGTGCTCACGGCGGGGCTCCTAACGCATCGCGCCGACGCCGGTTCAGATGGTCGGACGCCTCGATCATAAACACCTTGCGCACGCTTCTCACCTGCATAAACATACCTTTGAGCACCTCAAAGGCACCCCTGGAGCAGGGGTGTCCGAAGCGACGGGGGCGCACCCGGGCGAGTGCTCCCGTCCCCGCCGTCACCTCGTCATGCGCACTGGTGCTCGCCGCTGCCTGCGGGCAGACTGCACCGCAGGGCACGCGGCCCGCGTCCGACCGCGCCGCGCGGGATGACACTCCCGGAGCGGTCGCGCGCACCGGAGCACGACCCGCGCGACATCCGGGCCCGGGACGCGGGACAGAGCGACACGGGACAGAGCACAGCCGACGCGCACAAGGGGGCGGAGCATCATGGCGGAGCCGGAGTTCACGGCCACGGGCGTGCGGATCGGGAAGAGGCTGCGGTCGCTCACCCGGGCCGGACAGGTCCGGATCAGCGACGGCAGGCTGGAGTTGCTGACGAGTTACGGCAGCGAGATCGACAGTGCGCCGGTGCAGGCGGTGCGGGCGTCGAAGCCGTGGTTCGCGCCCGAGGACCGGGCGTTGGCCGACGTCAACGGCACCCGCTATTCGCTCACGCTCGGCGAGCACGATCCCGCGCCGGGCAAGCCGGGGCCGCCGTCGGCGCGCCGGTTCATCGAGGCGGTTCGCAGGGCGGCGGGGCGCAACGGCTGAGTCGGCCGCGCGGCAACCGACACGGGAGCCTTCGGTTCGCCACCGGCAAGGGCCGACACAGGCACCCACGACTCGCGACCGGCGACGCCCTGCGCGCAGGCCTTCGACCTCCGGCCGAGGGCCGCCTACCGGGC
>LRTP01001266.1 GCA_001550305.1 Streptomyces diastatochromogenes | reverse complement strand
GCGCCCGGCGGCGTGGCGGTGCTCGGCGAGCGCGGCGAGGTTGATGTCGTTCGCGGCGAACGCCGGGCCCTCGATGCCCGCCGCGCGCACCTGCTCGGCGAAGATCCGGCGGACGGGGGCGCCCGCGGGCCAGGCGAGGTGGAGGGGGTTGAGGGCGAGCCCGTCCGGTTCGGCGACGGCGGACGGTACGGCGAGTCCGGCGCCCACGCAGCGCCGCCCGGTCTCGCGAAGCAGCTCCGCGCCGGTCTCGACGACGGCGCCCAGCACCTTCGCCGGGTCGGCGTCGACGGTCTCGCAGCTGGGTGCGGTGGCGACGATCCGGCCGCCGAGCCCGACCAGTGCGGCGCGGAACCCGTCGGCGTGCACCTGTGCGGCCAGCGCCACAGGACCGTCCTCGGCGACCTCCAGGCGGTGCGAGGGCCGTCCCTGCGAACCGGCCGCCGCGCCGGGCCGCGCGTCGACCCGGATCAGCCCGAGCGCCTCCAGCTCCGAGGCCACCACGCCGGCGGTCGCCCGGGTGACGCCCAGCTCGGCGGTGAGTACGGCACGCGTCGGCGCACGTCCGGTGTGCACGAGTTCCAGCGCGGGTCCGAGCGCCCCGCGCCCCCGGTCCAGCCGTGTCCGCGTGTTCCCTTCCCCCGCCGTCCGGGGGCCCGCCTTGCCGTTCATGAGGGCGAGTCTCCCATGATCCGCTCGTGCGGTGCCCCGTCCGAAGGCACCTGGAAGCCACTCACCCGTAGCGTCACGTTCAGACGGCCGGTCAGGCCCAGTTCGGGCGGCGCCGTGTCGGGGAGCACTCGGGGAACCCCGTGGTAGGCGAGCCGGGAGGCCCCGCCGAACACGAACAGGTCCCCGCTGCGCAGCTCGACATCCGTGTACGGGCGCGAGCGCGACTCGGTGTTCCCGAAGCGGAAGACGCAGGTGTCGCCGAGGCTCAGCGACACCACGGGCGCGTCGGACTTCTCGTCGCTGTCGCGGTGCATGCCCATCCGGGCGTCGGCGTCGTAGAAATTGATCAGTGCGATGTCGTACGGGGCGGTGGCGGCCTCGGGGCCCAGGGTGTCGGCGACCGCGCGGCGGCCGAGCTCGTCCAGCCAGGCGGGAAAGGGCTTCACCGGGGCGCCGTCGCCGTCGGCGACCGTGCGCGCGTACCGGTACGGGTACCAGTGCCAGCCCAGGCACACCTGCCGGGAGGTCATCGTGCCGCCGCCGGGCGTGCGCACCGTACGCAGTCCGGCCGGTGGGCGGGCCCACGCACGGCAGGCGTCGAGAAGCTCCCGCTGGGCGACCGGGTCCAGCCAGTCCGGCAGATGCACCGCGCCCGGCGCGATCTCCGCCCGGCTCCGGGGGAACAGCTCAGCATCCATGGACATGCCACCATCCTCGCGCACCCCGCCCGTTCCGTGCCCGCATCTGATCAAGACCCGGCCCGCACGTGGCTGAGCTGCGGCTCGGCTAGCCTTGACCCACGATGAACGACCGGATGACCGCGCCCTGGGCCGAGTACGCGCTGGCCCGCTTCCCCGAGGACCCCCGCGACCAGCTCCGTGCCTGGGACGCCGCCGACACCTATCTGCTGCGGCACCTCGCGGAGAGCGGAACGCCGCTGTCCGGGTCGGTCGTGGTGGTCGGCGACCGCTGGGGAGCGCTCGCCACGGCGCTGTCGGCGCACCGGCCGACGCAGATCACCGACTCCTTCCTCGCGCAGGAGGCGACCCGGGCGAACCTGGCCCGCAACGGGGTCGAGGCCACCGCGGTACGGCTGCTGACCACCCAGGACACGCCCCCCGACCGCATCGACGTCCTGCTCGTCCGGGTGCCGAAGAGCCTCGCCCTGCTGGAGGACCAGCTGCACCGGCTGGCGCCCGGCGTGCACGAGGGGACCGTCGTCGTGGGCACGGGCATGGTCAAGGAGATCCACACCTCGACGCTGCACCTCTTCGAGCGGATCCTCGGCCCGACCCGGACCTCGCTGGCCGAGAAGAAGGCCCGGCTGATCTTCTGCACCCCGTACCCCGGGATCGCCCGGGCCGCCAACCCCTGGCCGTACAGCTACCGGCTCCCCGACGACATCGGCCTGGTTTCCGGCCGTACCGTCGTCAACCACGCCGGTGTGTTCTGCGCCGACCGTCTCGACATCGGCACCCGCTTCCTCCTCCAGCACCTGCCGCGCAGCCGGGGCCCCGAGCGGATCGTGGACCTGGGCTGCGGCAACGGAGTAGTCGGTACGGCGATGGCGCTGGCCAACCCGGAGGCGGAGGTGCTGTTCGTGGACGAGTCGTACCAGGCGGTCGCCTCGGCCGAGGAGACGTACCGGGAGAACACCGACGGCGTGGGCGCGCAGTTCCGCGTGGGCGACGGACTCGCGGAGGTACCCGCCGGGAGCGTGGACCTCGTCCTGAACAATCCGCCCTTCCACTCGCACCAGGCGACGACGGACACCACGGCCTGGCGGATGTTCTCGGGGGCACGGCGCGCGCTGCGGCCGGGCGGCGAGCTGTGGGTCATCGGGAACCGCCATCTCGGCTACCACCTGAAGCTGCGCCGCCTCTTCGGCAACAGCGAACTCGTGGCGAGTGACGCGAAGTTCGTCGTTCTCAGGGCCGTCAAGAAGTAGTTCCGCGCAGTACGCGGGGCGAGGCGCCGAGTTCGCGGCGGCACGCCTTGTTGAAGGCCTGCAGGTCGGGGATGCCTACGGAGGCGGCGACCGCCGGGATGGAGAGCGTCGTGGCGCGCAGCAGATGGTGGGCGCGCTGAAGTCTGCGGCGGCGGATATAGGCCACGACCGTGGTGCCGGTCTCGGCGCGGAAGAGCCGGGTGAGGTGGTTGTGGGAGATCCCGGCGGCGCGGGCGATCTCCGGGATGGTGAGCGGCGCCGCCAGCCGGGCCTCGATGTGGGCGATGGCCGTGCCGACCGCCGGGTGCGGGCCGCGGCTCGTGGCAGTGGGCGGAGTGAGCCGGGCGACGCGCCACAGCGCGGTCCAGATCTCGGCCCGGGTGTGCTCGGGCGCTCCGGGGGCCGCCGCGATCGCGTTCAGCAACAGGCTGGAGAGCATGGGGAATTCGGGCCCCGCGTCCTGCATCACGGGTACGGCGCGAGGCCGCCCGACGGGGGCGATGCGCAGATGGGCGTAGAGGTGTTCGGAGCGGCCCTGGTAGCGGTAGCGGACCGTGGTGCCGGGCGGTACGAGGCTGACGCGGCCGGGGCGGATGGTGTGCGCGGTGCCGTCGACGGTCAGCTCGGCGTCGTACTGGTAGAGGTGCAGCTGCCACAGTTCCGGCAGCCGGAAGACGTCCGTGCGGCTCGCCACGCCGTGCACGCCGACGCCGATGTTGACGACGGCGGGCGGTTCGCCGAGGTGGACGTCCGTCTCCCGCATGGTGAAAAGCTACCAGCAGTGGTGAGCCGCGCCCACGCGCCGTCGGCGGCCCGGACCCTACGTTGAGTCGCATGACCAACACCCCGGAGCACACCTCGAACATCCCACTCCTGAGTTCGGTCCGGATGGCGCACTTCGTGGCCCACGGCTCGCTGCGGCTGGACGCCGTGGTGCCGCCGGAGATGAACGCCGAGGGCATGGAGGTGCTGCGCGCGGGCGTGCCCGAGGTGCCCTACGGCAGCTCCGTGCCGGCCGCCTACCCGGCGGGTTCCTTCGTCCGCCGGCTGCTGGAACTCCCCGCCGTGGCCGGGGCCCTGCGGAGCCTCGTCGGGCCAGGACCCGCCGTCGACCACCACTACGTCCACCTCCGCGAGCCGCACGAGGGGTGGGCGCAGCCGCTGCACGCCGACGCGATCATCGATGTGCGCACCGACGCCTTCGACGTGCAGCTGATGTACTACCCGCAGGACGTCACCCTCGACATGGGCGGCACGCTCAGCGTGCCGGGCAGCCATCTGCGGCGCACCAACGAGTCGGACACCGGGCGCTACCAGAATCTGCGCGGGCAGAGCCGGCTGGTCTGCCCGGCGGGCACCGTGGTGTTTCTGCACCATGGCCTCTGGCACGGCGGGCGGCGCAACGACAGCGACGTGGTCCGCTACATGTTCAAGATCCGCTTCAACCCGACCGTGCGGCAGCGGCGGCTGTGGGACACCTCGGACCTCGGCGACCCGCGGGTCGCCGAGGAACTCTCCACGACGTTCCCCTGGTACGAGCCCGCCACCGGCCGTCTCGAGATCTACCACCGGGTCCTGCTGTGGCGCGCGCTCACCGGGGACGACTCCTTCGACCTGGACCACTGGGTGACCCGGGTCTCCAACCAGCCCAGGAGGGAAGCCGTATGAGTGTCCGTCAGCAGGTTCTGGTCCTCTATCTGGCCACCTCCGCCCTGGACTCGGAGGTGGTGGGCTGGTCGGCCTACGACGGCACCGGCCGCACGTCCCCCACGACCGGGGACAGCGACGAGCCGCCGTACGCGTCGGGTGTGGACGCCTTGCGGGACGGCTGGCGGCTGTTCCAGGCGGCACAGCTGATCCCGCCGTGTCCCGGGGGCGAGTACGACGTGTCGTTCCTCAAGCACGAGTTCTTCTTCGAGAAGCTGGTCGACGTCGGTGCCCCCTGAGGTCAGGCGCCCAGTACGCGGATCAGGCGTGCCACCGTCCCCGCCATCGCCTCCCGCCCCACGCTCAGGTACTTGCGGGAGTCGACGGCTTCGGGGTGGGCGGCGAGGAACTCCCGGACGGCGCCGGTCATCGCGATGTTCAGGGCGGTTCCCACGTTGACCTTGGCGATGCCGCCCGCGACGGCCGCGGCCAGTTCGTCGTCCGGCACTCCGGAGGAGCCGTGCAGGACGAGCGGCACTTCGAGTGCCGCGGTCAGCCGCTTGAGGCGGTCGTGGTCGAGGGCGGCGGTGCGGGTGGTCATGGCGTGCGAGCTGCCGATCGCGACGGCCAGGGCGTCCACGCCGGAGTCGGCCACGAAGGCGCGGGCCTCGGCGGGGTCCGTGCGGGCGCCGGGCGCGTGCGCGTCGAGCGGCCGCTCACCGTTCTTGCCTCCCACCGCCCCCAACTCGGCCTCGATCCACAGGCCTTGTGCGTGTGCCCAGTCGACGGCGGCCCGGGTGGCGGCGAGGTTCTCCTCGTACGGCAGCCGGGCCGCGTCGTACATCACCGAGCTGAATCCGGCGGCGGACGCCTGGCGGAGCAGGTCGTCGCTCTGGACGTGGTCGAGATGCAGCGCGACGGGCACCGAGGCGCGCTCGGCGGCCGCGGCGGCGGCGCGGGCCAGCGGCAGCAGCCGTCCGTAGCGGAACTTCACGGCGTTCTCGCTGACCTGGAGGACGACGGGGGCGGCCACGGACTCGGCGCCCGCGATGACGGCCTCGACATGTTCCAGGGTGATGATGTTGAACGCGGCGACGGCGGTCCGCGCCCCGGCCGCGGCGGTGACCAGGTCACCGGTGGCTGCGAGTGGCACAACTCCTCCTTCTGGGTGCGCGGCCCGACGGCTCAGCGGGCCGACGGGGCGAGGACGACCGAGCGGGTGAGGTGGCGCGGCCGGTCGGGGTCGAGT
>LRTP01001265.1 GCA_001550305.1 Streptomyces diastatochromogenes | reverse complement strand
CGGCGGCCGAGGTGTCACCGTCGGGCCCCGGCCGCCAGCCGCCCTCCAGTGCCCGCCTCGCGATGTTCGGGCCGCTCGCGATGCGCTCCACACAGCCGCGCGAACCGCACGGGCAGGGGTCACCGTCGAGGTCCACGCTGATGTGCCCGATGTGGCCCGCGTTGCCCGTGGGACCGGGGTGGAGCTGACCGTTCAGGACCAGCCCGCCCCCGACCCCCGTCGAGACCACCATGCACAGGGCGTTGTCATGGCCGCGCGCCGCACCCTGCCAGTGCTCGGCGGCCGTGATGGCCACCCCGTCGCCGATCAGCTCGACCGGCAGACCCCCGGTCGCCGCACGGACCCGCTCGACGAGCGGGTAGTCGCGCCAGCCCGCCACGTTCACCGGACTCACCGTGCCCGCGGAGGCGTCCACCGGCCCCGCGCTGCCGATGCCGACGGTCCCCGCCCGACTCCACAGCGGTGACCCGGTCAGCTCGCCGAGCACCTCCTCGACGGCCCCCATCACGGTGTCGCCGTCCTCCTGCGCGGGCGTCGCGCGCTGCGCGCGCAGAAGAATGCGGCCGCGGCCGTCCACCAGCGCTCCGGCGATCTTGGTGCCGCCGATGTCGAGCGCAGCCACGAGGTCGGTGTGCATCAGTGTCAGTTCTCCCGGTGAACCTGGTGAAAGGGGCAGACCGGTCTCGCGATGGGGGGCGCAGGCCGGAGAATGCGGTGGACAGTGTCTCCCGCATCTGACAACGTTGTCCAGGCTCTATGCTCGACGCCACATCCTCATACAACCCCATGGACCGACGCACCCCCGTGGACAACAGGACCCGTGGCCGACAGGGACCGCCGCGTGGACGACGGGAACCGTGGACGACAGGACAGGACAGCGCATCGTGGCAGAGACCGCCCGCCGATCCGAGAACCGCTACGGCAACCGTCCGACCATGAAGGACGTGGCGGCACGAGCCGGGGTGGGCCTCAAGACGGTCTCGCGGGTCGTCAACGGTGAGCCCGGAGTCACTCCGGACACCGAGCGCCGCGTCCAGGAGGCCATCGACGCGCTGGGCTTCCGCCGCAACGACAGCGCCCGGGTGCTGCGCAAGGGCCGCACCGCGAGCATCGGCCTCGTCCTTGAGGACCTCGCCGACCCCTTCTACGGTCCCCTCAGCCGCGCGGTCGAGGAGGTGGCCCGCGCCCACGGCGCGCTGCTCATCAACGGCTCCAGCGCCGAGGACCCGGACCGCGAACAGGAGCTGGTTCTCGCCCTGTGCGCACGCCGCGTGGACGGGCTGGTGATCATCCCGGCCGGTGACGACCACCGCTATCTGGAGCCCGAGATCAAGGCGGGCGTCGCCACGGTGTTCGTGGACCGCCCGGCGGGACAGATCGACGCCGACGTGGTGCTGTCCGACAGCTTCGGCGGGGCCCGCGACGGCGTCGCCCACCTGATCGCCCACGGCCACCGCCGGATCGGCTTCATCGGCGACATGCCGCGCATCCACACCGCCGCCGAGCGGCTGCGCGGCTACCGGGCGGCCATGGAGGAGGCGGGCATACCCGTCGAGGACGACTGGATGTCCCTGGGCGTCACCGACCCGCAGCGGGTGCGCAAGGCGGCCGAGGACATGCTGTCCGGTCCCTCCCCCGTCACCGCGGTCTTCGCCGGCAACAACCGAGTCACCGTCACGGTCGTCCGTGTCATCGCCGAGCGCGGCAGGCCCGTCGCCCTCGTCGGCTTCGACGACATCGAGCTCGCCGACCTCCTCGAGCCCGGCGTCACCGTCGTCGCCCAGGACGCCGCCGCCCTCGGCCGCACCGCCGCCGAACGCCTCTTCCGCCAGCTGGAGGGCAGCCTCATCACCCCGGAGCGCATCGAACTCCCGACCCGTCTGATCACCCGCGGCTCGGGCGAACTGCCGCCCGCGGACTGAGCCGTGGCCGAGCCGGACCCGCGCACCCTCGAAGCGCTCGGCCTCGCCGAGGCACCCCGCGAGCACCCGCTGAGCTACCCGGGCGCCCGCCCCGAGGAGTCCGTACTCCTCGACGGGGACCGGCTGTTGCCGCTCACACGCAGGGTGTACGAGGACCGCGTCCCGGTCCTCGCGGTCGGCTCCAACGCCTGCCCGGCCCAACTCCGGCACAAGATGGCGCAGTCCGGGGTCTCGGGCACGATCCCGATGGTGAGGACGCGGGTCCTCGGCCTCGGGGTCGGCGTCTCGGCCCATGTGAGTCTCATGGGGTACGTGTCCGCTTCGCCCTTCCACGCGCCGGGCGCCGTAGGCGAGTTGTTCCTCACCTGGCTGGACGCGGAGCAGCTCGCGGTGGTGGACGCGAGTGAAGGGGTTCCGGTGGCTGAGGGGGCGTACGACCGCGCATGGCTGTCCGCCTCCGACGTACGGATCGAGCTGGACTCCGGTGAGCTCCTGCCGGGTGCCCATGTGTACGTCAACCGCCGCGGGGTTCTCCACAACGGCTCCGGGACACCTCGCCCGCACCCCGGCGAGCGCCCGCTGCTCGCCTCGCTGCTCGCCGGGTCGGCACGGCTGCGGGAGCTGTTCGGGGAGACGCCGGAGGAGTTCTGCGCGCGGGCTCGCGGCGACGCCGCGCTCTGCGCACTGGGGACCCGGCTGTTCGCCTCGGAGGGGCTCACCATTACTTCCGGGCTTGAGAGGTACGCGTAGACGATCCGTCGTCACAGTGCGGGCCTGATGTGGCTGGTCGCGCAGTTCCCCGCGCCCCTTTCGGGGCGCCCTACTTCGCCGAGATGGTCAGGTCGCCGCGCCTCGGCACCGCAAATCCTTCCAGGTCGGCCCTCGTCAGGCCCGTCACCCGCGCCACCTCGGCGATGTCGAGGGCACCGCAGTCCAGACCGCGCAGGAGGTAGCCGCTGAGGGCCTTGGCGGTGGCGGGCTCGTCCATGACGTCGCCGTCGGTGTGGTTGGCGTAGCGGGAGAGGCGGGCGGCCGCCTGTTCGAAGCCCTCGCGGTAGAAGGCGAAGACGGCGGCGTAGCGGGTCGGGATGTGGCCGGGGTGCATGTCCCAGCCCTGGTAGTAGGCGCGGGCCAGGGCGCGGCGGGTGAGGCCGTAGTGGAGACGCCAGGCGTCGTGGACCTTCTCGGTGGGACCGATCGGCAGCACGTTGGTCGAGCCGTCCGAGACGCGTACGCCGGTGCCGGCGGCCGCGACCTGCATGATCGCCTTGGCGTGGTCGGCGGCCGGATGGTCGCTGGCCTGGTAGGCGGCGCTGACGCCGAGGCAGGCGCTGTAGTCGAAGGTGCCGTAGTGCAGTCCGGTGGCGCGGCCCTCGGCGGCCTGGATCATCCGGGCGACGGTCGCGGTGCCGTCGGTCGCGAGGATGGACTGGCTGGTCTCGATCTGGATCTCGAAGCCGATGCGCCCGGGCTCCAGGCCGCGCGCCTTCTCGAACTCCTCCAGGAGCCGGACCATCGCGGTGACCTGCTCGGCGTACGTCACCTTGGGCAGCGTCAGCACGAGCCCCGCGGGCAGCCCCCCCGACTCCATCAGGCCCGTCAGGAAGATGTCGAGCGTGCGGATGCCCCGGTCTCGTACCGGCGCCTCCATGCACTTCATGCGGATGCCCATGTACGGGGCGGCCGTGCCGTTCTCGTACGCCTCGGCGATCAGACGGGCCGCGCGGGCCGCCGCCTCGTCCTCCTCGGCGTCCGGACGCGGGCCGTAGCCGTCCTCGAAGTCGACCCGCAGGTCCTCGATGGGCTCGCGCTCCAGCTTGGCGCGTACGCGGTCGTACACGGGTTCGGCGAGGTCGTCGGTGAGGCCGAGGACGGCGGCGAAGGACGCGGCGTCGGGGGCGTGCTCGTCGAGGGCGGCGAGGGCCCGGTCGCCCCAGGAGCGGATGGTGTCGGCGGCGAACACGTCGCCGGGGACGTACACGGTGTGGACGGGCTGCCGGGTGCCGGGGTCTCCGGGGTAACGCCGCGCCAGTTCGGCGTCGACCGGGGCGAGGGAGGCGCTGATCTCCTCGCTGACGGCGCCCGCGAGGCTCGTCGCCACGTTCTCCTGCTGGCCCTGACCCATCCCACACCCTCCAGTTTTCCGCTCCACGGAATCAACAATCCGTAGAGCGAAGTTATCCATGGCCCTTCCTGATGGTCAACACCTGTCCACGGCGTGGTCCGTCATGTGCGCTCCTGCCCCACGCCTTCTTTCGCGTCGCGGGGCACACCCCTCATGCTGGCCCCGAGGGGAGGGGATCACACATGTCGAACACCCTCAGAGTGTCGCGACGCATGGGTCTGCGGACGGTGGTGGCCGCCGCGGTCGCCGTACCCCTGCTCACCACGGCGTCCGCCTCCGCCAGCCGGCGCGGCGGCCACCGTCTGGAGGTCATGACGTTCAACCTGCGCTTCGCGAGCACCGCCGAGCCCAACAGCTGGGCCGTGCGCCGCCCGGTGATGCGCGAGCTGTTACGCCGGGAGGCGCCCCACGTCATCGGCACCCAGGAGGGCATCTACCAGCAACTGCGTGACATCGATTCCGACCTCGGACCGCACTACGACTGGATCGGCACGGGCCGCGTGGGTGGCAGCCACGACGAGGCGGTGGCGATCTTCTTCGACACCCGTCGGCTGGCACCGGTCGAGCACGACAGCTTCTGGCTCTCCGACACCCCCGAGCTGATCGGCTCGAACACCTGGGGCGCCGCCTTCCCGCGCATCGTCACCTGGGTCCGCTTCCGCGATCTGCGGGACGCACGGGAGTTCTATGTGCTCAACACCCATCTGGACCACGCGAGTCAGTACGCACGCCTGCGTGCCGCGAGTCTGATTTCCGAACGCATCGCGCGCTTCGACCGCGCTCTGCCGCTCGTCGTGACCGGCGACTTCAATGCAGTCGCCCACCAGAACCCGGTGTACGAGGCGATGCTGGGCGCCGGGCTCGTCGACACCTGGGACACGGCGGCCGAGCGCGGCACGCTCTACGGGACCTTCCACGGCTACCAGTCGTTGACGCCGGACGGCGACCGTATCGACTGGATCCTGGTGGGCCCCGGAGTGACCGTGCACCGGGCGGCCGTCAACACCTTCTCGGTGGACGGCCAGTTCCCGAGCGACCATCTGCCCGTGCAGGCCTGGCTGAGCCTGGCATGAGCGAGGCCCCCGTGACCGCGCGGGCGGTCACGGGGGCCTCGTACGGCCGGAGCCGGACTCGATCAGCCCTTGCGGGTCTTGATCTCCTCGGTGAGCTGCGGGACGACCTCGAAGAGGTCGCCGACCACGCCGTAGTCGACCAGGTCGAAGATGGGCGCCTCGGCGTCCTTGTTGATCGCCACGATCGTCTTCGACGTCTGCATACCGGCGCGGTGCTGGATCGCGCCGGAGATGCCGGAGGCGATGTACAGCTGCGGCGAGACGGACTTGCCGGTCTGGCCGACCTGGTTGGTGTGCGGGTACCAGCCGGCGTCGACCGCGGCACGCGAGGCACCCACGGCCGCGCCGAGGGAGTCGGCGAGCGCCTCGATGATCGAGAAGTTCTCGGCGCCGTTGACGCCACGGCCGCCGGAGACCACGATCGCGGCCTCGGTCAGCTCGGGGCGGCCGGTCGACTCGCGCGGGGTACGCGCGGTGACCTTGGTGCCGGTCGCCTTCTCGGAGAAGGAGACCGCGAGGGCCTCGACGGCGCCCGCGGCCGGGGCGGCCTCCACGGCGGCCGAGTTCGGCTTGACCGTGATGACCGGGGTGCCCTTGGCGACACGGGACTTGGTGGTGAAGGAGGCGGCGAACGCGGACTGCGTGGCCACCGGGCCCTCGTCGCCGGCCTCCAGGTCGGTCGCGTCCGTGATGATGCCGGAGCCGATGCGGACCGCGAGGCGCGCCGCGATCTCCTTGCCCTCGGCGGAGGACGGGACGAGCACGGCGGCCGGGGAGACAGCCTCGTACGCGGCCTGGAGCGCGTCCACCTTCGGGACGACCAGGTAGTCGGCGTACTCGGCGGCGTCGTGCGTGAGGACCTTGACCGCGCCGTGCTCGGCGAGCGCGGGGGCGGTGGCCTCGGCGCCGGAGCCGAGGGCGACGGCGACGGGCTCACCGATGCGACGGGCCAGCGTCAGCAGCTCCAGGGTGGGCTTGCGGACGGCGCCGTCCACGTGGTCGACGTAGACGAGAACTTCAGCCATGGGACTTCTTCTCTCCTGCTTACGAAAGATGAGGGGCGGTCAGCGAGTGGAGGTTCAGCGAGCCTCGAACGGGCCTTTAGATGAACTTCTGGCCCGCGAGGAACTCGGCGAGCTGCTTGCCGCCCTCGCCCTCGTCCTTGACGATCGTGCCGGCCGTGCGCGCCGGGCGCTCGGTCGCGGAGTCGACCTTGGTCCAGGCGCCCTCGAGACCGACCTCGTCCGCCTCGATCTCCAGGTCCGCCAGGTCCCAGGACTCCACCGGCTTCTTCTTGGCGGCCATGATGCCCTTGAAGGAGGGGTAGCGCGCCTCACCCGACTGGTCGGTCACCGACACGACGGCCGGGAGGGAGGCCTCCAGCTGCTCGGACGCGCTGTCACCATCACGGCGGCCCTTGACGACACCGTCCTCGACGGAGACCTCGGAGAGCAGCGTGACCTGCGGTACGCCCAGGCGCTCGGCCAGCAGGGCGGGGACGATACCGGCGGTGCCGTCCGTCGAGGCCATGCCGGAGATGACCAGGTCGTAGCCGGCCTTCTCGATCGCCTTGGCGAGCACCAGCGACGTACCGATCGCGTCGGTGCCGTGCAGGTCGTCGTCCTCGACGTGGATGGCCTTGTCCGCGCCCATGGAAAGCGCCTTGCGCAGCGCGTCCTTGGCGTCCTCGGGGCCGACGGTCAGCACGGTGATCTCGGCGTCGTCCGCTTCGTCGGCGATCTGCAGCGCCTGCTCCACCGCGTATTCGTCGAGCTCCGAGAGCAGACCGTCCACGTCGTCACGGTCCACGGTCAGGTCATCGGCGAAGTGCCGGTCGCCAGTGGCGTCGGGCACGTACTTCACAGTGACAACGATCCTCAAGCTCACGCCGGCTCTCCTACTGCATCGTCATTTCTGGGCTGCCTTCTTTCAGGCAGCATAGGCGCCTGAAGCGGCCGATCCCGGTCGGGGCGGCCCGCGCTCCGAACGAAATATTACTCGTCAGTACACCCAGTTCCTGCCCACTAAGCAAGCGCTTTGAACTGTGACCTTGGCAACGCTGCGTAACCGACGAGTAGGACTCACCGGTAGGACCGGCGAGTAGCTTCAGTCGCGCAGGCCGTTGAAGCGTCCCTGGTGGTACAGCAGCGGGCGGCCCGCGCCGGACGGATCACCGAGGACGACCTCGGCCAGCACGATGCGATGATCCCCGGCCGGCACCCGCGCCGCGACCCGGCAGACGAGCCAGGCCAGTACGCCGTCGAGGACGGGAACACCTTCCGGGCCCTCGCGCCAACGGGTGGGCGCGCCGAAGCGGTCCGCGCCGCTGCGGGCGAAGGTGGCGGCGAGTTCCTGCTGGTGCTCGCCGAGTATGTGGATGCCGACGTGCTCGGACTCGGAGATCGCGGGCCAGCTGGAGGCGCCGACACCGATGCCGAAGGAGACGATCGGGGGCTCGGCGGAGACCGAGCTGAGCGAGGTGGCGGTGAAGCCCACGGGACCCGAGTCGCCCTGCGCCGTGATCACGGCGACACCGGCCGCGTGCTGCCGGAAGACGGAGCGCAGGAGGTCGGGTGAGGCGGGTTGCGCATCGGGAGAGGCGAGCCGAAAAGTGTCCAGGTCGGGCGTGGCCGTCATGGAGTCGTCCTTCTGCGAGTGGTGAAGAGCAGATCCGTCGGTGCTCAACAGACCGGACAGCGCGCACTCGCGGTGCGGGCCAGGTCCACGTGGACGCGCTCGAAGAGAAGGAGTTCCGGGGGCATACGGTCAGGTTGACGATAGGTGGTGCGTGCAGTCAAGTACGTCCGGTCATCTGCGAGATGCCTCACCATGATCGCCACGGGTCAGACGGCCTCTCCCAGCGCCGCGATCACATCCGCCTTGCGCGGCTGTCCGGTCGCGCGCCGCACGATCCGTCCGTCGGCGTCGAGGACGAGCACGGTCGGGGTCTTGAGGATCTCGAGCTCGCGGACGAGTTCGAGGCGGTCCTCGGCGTCGATCTCCACGTGGTGCACGCCCGGGACCATTCCGGCCACCTCGGTGAGCACCCGCCGGGTGGCCCGGCACGGAGCACAGAAAGCGCTGGAGAACTGGACGAGCGTGGCCCGTTCACCGAGCCCCTCCCCCAACTCCGCCGCGCCGAGCCGCTTTCCACCGTCACGCCCGCGCACTCTCACCCTCCCGTTCCGCCGCCGTTGCAGCACTCCGAACGCGCTCGCCGCCGCGAGCACCACCGCGCACACCACAAGTCCCGTCATCTTCAGCACAAGCATTCACGAGACCGCAAAGATTCCCGGGTCCACGGACCGCCGTTCATACGGAATGCTTGATTCATGGACATTGACGCAAGAGGGCCGCGGTTCGGTGCGGCCGTGACGACCGTCGTACTGGCGGCCGTTCTGATCACCGGCAGCACCTGGCTGTTGGCCTGGCAGGTACTGGCGTTCGCGCTGGGCGCCTCGGGCGGCGTGACGCGCTCTCCTTACGGCTGGCTGTTCCGGAAGGTCGTACGCCCCCGACTCGGGCCGCCCGCACAGTTCGAGTCGCCGCAGCCGCCGCAGTTCGCGCAGGCCGTCGGGCTCGTGTTCGCCGTGGTGGGGCTGATCGGTTTCACGGCGGGGCCCGACTGGCTGGGGTTCGCCGCGACCGGCTGCGCGCTGGCGGCCGCGTTCCTCAACTCGGCGTTCGGGTACTGCCTGGGCTGCGAGATGTACCTGCTCGTACGTCGGATGACGGTACGCGCCCAGTGACGGTGAGTGAGAAGTCCGAGGTCGATCAGGGGACACGTGACGAGGATCTCGCCGCATCGCGGCACTGGGACTGGCCACTCGTCCGTTCTTGGGGCACGATCTGCGCAATGCCGTAAACCTACGGCTGCGTAACTTTCCCGCCGGGAGACCCCTTCCCGAGCAGAGAGAAAGGGTCCACCCCGTCCATGGCAGAGCTTGTCTACCGTCCCGTCGTCGGTCTCGCCCAAGTGTTGTTCAAGGCCTGGGACCTCAAGATCGACTGCAAGGGATCGGAGAACATTCCGCGCTCGGGCGGCGCCGTGCTGGTCAGCAACCACATCAGTTATCTGGACTTCATCTTCGACGGTCTGGCCACCCTGCCGCAGAAGCGCCTGGTGCGTTTCATGGCGAAGGAGTCGGTCTTCCGGCACAAGATCTCCGGTCCGCTGATGCGGGGCATGAAGCACATCCCGGTGGACCGCAAGCAGGGCGAGACGGCGTATCAGCACGCGCTGGATTCACTGCGGTCCGGCGAGATCGTCGGCGTCTTTCCCGAAGCGACCATCTCGCAGTCCTTCACCCTGAAGAGCTTCAAGTCGGGTGCCGCGCGCATGGCCCAGGAGGCCGGCGTGCCGCTGATCCCGATGGCCCTGTGGGGCACCCAGCGGCTGTGGACCAAGGGCCACCCGCGCAACTTCAAGCGCAGCCACACCCCGATCACCATCCGGGTCGGCGAACCGGTGGAGGCTCCCCAGGACCAGTACGCGGGCGCCATCACCCGGCGGCTGCGCGAGGGCGTCCAGGAGCTCCTGGAGGCCGCGCAGCGTGCCTATCCGGTCCGTCCCAAGGGCCCGGACGACACCTGGTGGATGCCCGCCCACCTCGGCGGCACGGCGCCGACCCCCGAAGAGGTGAAGGCGGCCGAGGCCCGCTGAAGCGTCCCGCCGGGGCGTGGACGGAGAGCCGCGCCCCGGGGCTGAACTTCTCCGGTAACGCCGCGAGTTCCGCCCCGTCGCACCACACCACCACGCCCGTGTCCGGGTGACGGGCGGCCGGCATCAGAGTGCGGCGGGAAGCGACTTCCAGAGGCGCGGCCGGTCGGGAGCGGCCTTGAGGACGCTCAGTACGACCGGGTGAGGTTCGGCGTACAGGACCGGATAGTCGAGCTCATCGAACTCGGGGTCGGGCGTGAAGGCCAGCCGCTCGCCGTCCAGGGAGAACTGGGCGTCCACGCCCGGCTTGTTGCCTCGGGGGTCCTGCCGATGCCAGGCGCCGTCGAACCGCACGGCGACGAGCCCGTGCACCTCGTCGAACTTCTGGTAGCAGAACGCCGTCGGGATGTCCTCGGCCCGCAGCAACGCGGCCAGGGCATGGGCCTTCGCGTAGCAGATGCCGGTGCGCCGCTCCAGCACGTCGGAGGCACGCCAGGTGACCCGAAGATCGCCGGAGTCCTGCGAGTGCGGAATGGTGTCGCGCACGAATTCGAAGGCCGCCCGCGCATAGGCATACGAGTCGACGACCCCTTTGGCCAGCCGCGAGGCCGTCTCCCGCACGAGCGGATGATGATGGTCGATGACCTCGTCGGCGGCCAAGTAGGCGGACAGGTCGGCGGTGTTCTGGATCAGCTCCATGCCCGGAGAGCATAGGAATGCGGTCACCCGAGAGTAAATGACTTTTCGGGTGACCGCATATCTATGCATGCGCTGGTGCTGGGCTACGAGTGAGCCATCTCCTCCTTGAGCGCCGCCACGAAACCGTCGACGTCGTCCTCGGTCGTGTCGAAGGAGCACATCCAGCGGACGTCGCCCGCCGCCTCGTCCCAGAAGTAGAAGCGGTAGCGCTTCTGGAGCCGCTCGCTCACGTCGTGCGGGAGACGCGCGAAGACGGCGTTGGCCTGGACCGGGTGGAGGATCTCCACGCCGTGCACCGCGCGCACGCCCTCGGCCAGCCGCTGGGCCATCTGATTCGAGTGGCGGGCGTTGCGCAGCCACAGGTCCTTGGCGAGCAGCGCCTCCAACTGCACGGAGACGAAGCGCATCTTGGAGGCGAGCTGCATGGACAGCTTGCGCAGGTGCTTCATGTGACTGACCGCGTCCTGGTTGAGGACGACGACGGCCTCGCCGTACAGCGCGCCGTTCTTCGTCCCGCCGAGGCTCAGGAGGTCGACGCCGACCGCGTTGGTGAACGTCCGCATGGGGACGTCCAGCGAGGCGGCCGCGTTGGCTATCCGGGACCCGTCCAGGTGCACCTTCATGCCGTGCGCGTGGGCGTGGTCGCAGATCGCGCGGATCTCGTCGGGCGTGTAGAGGGTGCCCAGTTCGGTGCTCTGGGTGATCGAGACGACCTGCGGCATCGCGCGGTGCTCGTCGTCCCAGCCGTAGGCCTGACGGTCGATCAGCTCAGGAGTGAGCTTGCCGTCGGGCGTGGGCACGGTGAGCAGCTTGAGGCCGCCCATGCGCTCGGGGGCGCCGCCCTCGTCGACGTTGATGTGCGCGCTCTCCGCGCAGATCACCGCGCCCCAGCGGTCGGTGACCGCCTGGAGCGCGACCACGTTCGCGCCGGTCCCGTTGAAGACCGGGAAGGCCTCGGCGGTGGCGCCGAAGTGGCTGCGGATGATCTGCTGGAGGTTCGCCGTGTAGTCGTCCTCGCCGTACGCGACCTGGTGCCCGCCGTTGGCCAGGGCCACGGCGGCGAGCACCTCGGGGTGGGCCCCCGCGTAGTTGTCGCTGGCGAAGCCGCGGACGGCCGGGTCGTGGTGACGCCGGGCGTCGGTCTTCGGAGGGTTCACGGCTTCTCGGTCAGCCACAGACGGTTTCCGTTCACTTCACCGGCGGGCCGCGACCAGACGCCGGCGATGGCCTCGGCCAGATCCTCGACGTCCGTGAAGCCCGCGAACTTCGCGTTCGGGCGCTCGGCGCGCATCGCGTCGTGCACCAGTGCCTTGACCACCAGGATGGCAGCCGCGGACGTCGGGCCCTGCTCGCCCCCTGCCTTGCGGAAGTAGTCGGCCATGGCCAGCGTCCACGCCTCGGCGGCGGCCTTGGCGGCGGAGTAGGCGGCGTTGCCCGCGGTGGGCTTGCTCGCGCCGGCCGCGCTGATCAGGAGGTAGCGGCCACGGTCGCTGCGCTGCAACGCCTCGTGGAACGCGAGGGACGTGTTCTGCACCGTGCGGATGAGCAGCAGCTCCAGGAAGTCCCAGTCGTCGAGGCTCGTCCTGGTGAAGGTCTCGCTGCCCCGCCAGCCGCCGACCAGGTGGACCAGGCCGTCGACATGGCCGAAGTCCTTCTCGACGCGGACGGCCCAGTCGCGGGTCGACTCGAGATCGAGCAGGTCGACCGTGTCGCCCACGACGGTGGCGCCGCCGTGCCCGTAGCGGGCCGCGTCCACGGCTTCCGCGAGCCGCTCGGGATCGTTGTCCGATCCGATGACGGTCGCGCCCGCGTCGGCGAGCCGGGCAAGCGTCGCGCGCCCGGCGGGTCCACCCGCTCCGGCGACCGCGATCACCGCGCCGCTGAGAGGTCCGTTGCCGTTTCCGTGTGCCATCGCCTTCGCCTCCTGAACATCCCCGGTACGAGCGCTCACGCGGCGGCCCGCTCGGCGCTCGTCGCGGTGATGCCCTTGGTGGAGGCGATCACGTTCTTCAGTTTCTTGGAGAGCGCCTCATAGAACATGCTCAGCGGAAACTCGTCCGGAAGCACGTCGTCGACGAGCTTACGGGGCGGCTGGGACAGATCGAGGGCGTCCGGGCCCTTGGCCCAGCGGGAGCCGGGGTGCGGGGCGAGGTAGGTGGAGACGAGCTCGTACGCCTTGAACCAGTGGACGAGCTTGGGGCGGTCGATGCCGGCCCGGTAGAGGTCCTCGATCTCGGCGCACAGCTGGTTGGTGACCTGCGGGGCACGCTGCCAGTCGATGTCCAGCTTGTTGTCGGTCCAGCGGACGACGTCGTGCTGGTGCAGGTAGGCGAACAGGAGCTGGCCGCCGAGACCGTCGTAGTTGCGGACCCGGTCGCCGGTGACCGGGAAGCGGAACATCCGGTCGAAGAGCACCGCGTACTGCACGTCACGGCCGTGCTGGTGGCCCTCGGCCTCCAGCTTCACGGCCTCCTTGAAGGCGGTGAGGTCGCAGCGCAGCTCCTCGAGGCCGTACATCCAGAACGGCTGGCGCTGCTTGATCATGAACGGGTCGAACGGCAGGTCGCCATGGCTGTGGGTGCGGTCGTGGACCATGTCCCACAGCACGAAGGCCTGCTCGCAGCGGTCCTGGTCGTGGACCATCGCGGCGATGTCCTCGGGCAGCCGAAGGCCCAGGACGTCCACGGCGGCGTCGGTGACGGCGCGGAAGCGGGCGGCCTCGCGGTCGCAGAAGATGCCACCCCAGGAGAATCGTTCCGGCGCCTCGCGCACGGCGATCGTCTCCGGGAAGAGAACGGCCGAGTTGGTGTCGTAGCCCGCCGTGAAGTCCTCGAAGGTGATGCCGCAGAACAGCGGGTTGTCGTAGCGGGTGCGCTCCAGCTCCGCCAGCCAGTCCGGCCAGACCATCCGCAGCACGACCGCCTCGAAGTTGCGGTCCGGGTTGCCGTTCTGCGTGTACATCGGGAAGACGACCAGGTGCTGGAGGCCGTCCTCGCGGTGCGCGGCGGGCTGGAAGGCCAGCAGCGAGTCCAGGAAGTCGGGCACCTGGAAGCCGCCGTCGGCCCAGCGGCGCAGGTCCTTCACGAGCGCCTCGTGGTACTCGGCGTCGTGCGGCAGCAGCGGGGCGAGCTGCTCGATGGCGTCCACGGCGCGGCGTACGGCCAGATCGGCATCGGCCGTGCCCGGGGCGCTCTCGGCCTCGAAGTCGATCGACCCGTCCTTGGACTGCCAGGGCCGGATCTGCTCCACGGCATCCTTGAGCACAGGCCAAGCCGGGTGCTCCACCACCCTGCCCACGGGAGGAACCCGCTCCTCCACACCCACTGGCACAAGAATTTCCGTCATCTCTCACCCTCCACGGGAGAACCTCGCGTATGCACACCGTATGTAAACGAGGTTCCTTCCCGCAAGGGGAGACTCGATAGATTATCCTGCACCACCCGACCTTCACCGCTCTTTTTCCTGCCGGATACCGTGGAAGCGGTTACTTCCCCTATACGGCGCCGGACAGACGGACATCCGTGGGAAGCGCCGGGAAGTGGCAGGAGCAACGGCTTTGGGGCGCTCGGGGTCAACCGCCGAAAGACTCGCCCACACCCGGGTGACGCGCCACGGCGGCAACGGCCCGCCCTCCCCTTGCGGCAGACACGCTCCGCCTGGCGTACGAGCGGGTACATCGCGCGGCGGGACGATTAGGCTGCGGGCTTGCCGCGTGGGTGCCGCCGAGACCACGCGCGAGCCGAGCCGCCGTCGACGGAAGCGAGTCGAATCTTGAACTTCCTCACCATCGGTCATCGCGGAGTGATGGGTGTCGAACCCGAGAACACCCTCCGTTCCTTCATCGCCGCCCAGCAGGCGGGCCTCGACCTGATCGAACTCGATCTGCATCTGAGCAAGGACGGCGCGCTGGTCGTCATGCACGACGCGGACGTGGACCGTACGACCGACGGCTCGGGGCCGATCGCCGAGATGACTCTCGCCGAGCTGCGCGCCCTGGACGCCGGGCACGGTGAGCGCGTGCCCGTCTTCGAAGAGGTCCTGGACGTCGTCAGGGCGCCGCTGCAGGCCGAGATCAAGGACACGGCGGCGGCGCGGGCGCTCGCCGAGGTGATGCACCGGCGCGATCTGGTGGGGCGGGTCGAGGTGTCGTCGTTCCACGACGAGGCGATCGCCGAGATCACGCGGCTCGTGCCGGGCGTCCGCACGGCGCTCATCGCGAGCCGCTACGGCGTCGATGTCGTGGACCGCGCCGTGGAGGTCGGCGCCGCCACCGTCTGCCTCAACATCCGCCGGCTGACCCTGGAGGTCGTCGAGCACGCCCGCAAGGCGGATCTGCGGATCATCGGCTGGGTGGTGAACACCCAAGACCACCTGCGGCTGGTGCGGGCCCTGGAGCTGGACGGCGCGACCACCGACTACCCCCAGATCAAACGCACCGGCCGCTTCACGGCCTGAGGATCACCGCGCCGGCTGCGCCAGGGGCTTGACCAGCAGCTCGAACTGCAGGTCGTCGCGCTGCGGAATGCCGAAGCGCTCGTCGCCGTACGGGAAGGGGGTCATCTTTCCCGTACGGCGGTAGCCGCGCCGCTCGTACCAGGCGATGAGGTCCTCGCGTGCGGAGATCACGGTCATGTGCATCTCCGCGACACCCCAGGTCTCGTGGGCGTGCCGCTCCGCCTCGGCGATGATCACCTTGCCGAGTCCGCCGCCCTGGAGTGCGGGGCTGACCGCGAACATGCCGAAGTAGGCGTGGTCGCCGCGGTGTTCGAGCTGACAGCAGGCGACGACGGCGCCGTCCCGCTCCACGGTCAGGACGCGGCTGCGCGGCGCTTTGATGACGGCGAGCACGCCCTCCGGGTCGGTCCGCTGACCTTCGAGGATGTCCGCCTCCGTGGTCCAGCCGGTCCGGCTGGAGTCCCCGCGGTAGGCCGACTCGATCAGCGCGACGAGGGCGTCCACATCGGCGTCGGTGGCATCGCGGAAGGTCAGTCCGGTGGCGGCGGCGGTGTCCATGGAACAGTTCTCCGAAATCTCTGGCGCGGCTCGGGCACCGCTGAGCGTAACGCCCCCGCCCATGAGGCCCTAGGCTCCGGGTGCATGGTGCATGTACTGAGCAGTCGGATCCTTCTGCGGCCCACCGACCCGGAGCGCTCCCGCGCCTTCTACGGCGAGCGGCTGGGGCTCGCCGTCCACCGGGAGTTCGGGACGGGACCCGAGCGCGGCACGGTCTACTTCCTCGGCGGCGGCTTCCTGGAGGTCTCGGGCCGCTCCGAGACCCCGCCCTCGCCCGCGCTCAGGCTGTGGCTCCAGGTGGCCGACGCCGACGCGGCGTACGAGGAGCTGTCGGCGGCCGGGGTCGACATCGTGCGCCCGCCGGTGAAGGAGCCGTGGGGGCTGATCGAGATGTGGATCGCGGATCCGGACGGTGTCGAGATCGTGCTCGTGGAAATCCCGGCGGATCATCCACTGCGCTACCGCCCCGGAATCTGAGCGCACGACGCCCTGCGTCGGATGGCCACGGCCCGGGCACGGGCATAGCGTACTGGAGAGGCCTTCTGGCGGAAGGGCGGAGGAACGT
This sequence comes from Streptomyces diastatochromogenes, assembly GCA_001550305.1. GTDB lineage: Bacteria > Actinomycetota > Actinomycetes > Streptomycetales > Streptomycetaceae > Streptomyces > Streptomyces mirabilis_D. Next base: position 4,360 of record LRTP01001265.1, on the reverse strand, counting down.
CATGAAGCTCGACAAGCCGGTGCCCGGCGGTCCGTGCTGGACCGAGCTCGGGACCAGTGATCTGGAGGCGGCCAAGCGCTTCTACGCCGATCTGTTCGGCTGGCGCCCGGAGACCGACCCGCGCCAGGAGGCGGGCGGCTACACGGTCGCGCACCTCGGCGACGCGCCGGTCGCGGCGATCTCCCCGCTGTACCAGGAGTCACAGCCCGTCGCCTGGAACGTGTCCTTCGCGGTGGCCGACGCGGACACCGCTGTGGACGCGGTGCAGGCCGCGGGCGGCACGGTCGTCCTCGGCCCGATGGACGTGTTCGACGTCGGGCGTTTCGCGGTGGCGTTCGACCCGACCGGAGCGGCCTTCCAGCTGTGGCAGGCGCGGGCCTTCGCGGGCGCGGGGCTTTTCAACGCGCCGGGCGCGCTCGGCTGGGTGGAGCTGCTGACGCGCGCCCCGGACCGGGCCGTCGAGTTCTACACCACGGTGTTCGGCTGGACCGTGAACGCCTCCGAGCACTACACGCAGTGGGGCATCGAGGGAGCCGACTTCGGCGGCATGGTGGCGATGGACGACAACTTCCCGCACGCGGTGCCGCCGCACTGGCTGCCGTACTTCGCCGTCGAGGACGTGGACGCCACCGCGAACGCCACCGTCGGGGCGGGCGGCAGCATCCTCATGGAGCCCACGTCCGTGCCGCAGGGCCCCCGGATCGCCGTCCTGCGGGACCCGCAGGGAGCGTTCTTCGGGGTTCATGTGGCGGGCGGGGAGGGCTGACCGGACGCTCGACCGGAACTCATGCCAGGGGTGTCACCGCCACCTGGTCGATGACGGGCGCGTACGCGGAGCGCTGCTGATGGGCGTTGGTGGTGTCGCCGTCGAAGTCGGGTCGTTCGTCGGCGGTGAAGGTGAGGGTGTTGGTGCCCTCGTTCAGGGTGACGGGGACGGCGAGGTCCCAGAAGTTGTTGAAGTGGAAGGTGGTGGGGAAGAGGATCCGGTGCGCCGGCGCCCCGTTCACGGACAGGTCCGCGTGGCGGCAGACCGGATCGGGGTTGTAGTGGGTGGCCGGGGGCTGCTCGCCGTTGGAGTAGCGGACGGTCACGGCATGACGTCCGGTGCGTGCCGCCGTGACGGTCAGGGTGAGGGCGTTGTCCGGCCCCCTGCCGATTCCCTCGACCGCCTTCCCGCCGGTGGCGAAGGTGTGGGCGCCCGTCACCTTGGCCTCGCCGGTCACCGTGCCCTCCTCGGCGGGGTACACGGTGGTCTCGAGGCGTCCGGTGCCCGGTCCCACGCACAGCCGGTCGAGGACGAGGTGCTCCGAAGTGCCGGTCACCGTCAGCTTGTTGATGCCGCCGGCCAGGAACAGTGGGATCCCGTCCCGGTCGAGACCTCCCACCTCCACCCCGTTGACCGTCAACAACCCTTCTCCCGGACCGATGTGATCGATCGTCACGAGCGCCTCGCCGTCGGCGGCCGCGTGCACCCAGAACGTGGCGGTCCCTCCTGGCGGCAGCCGTACGGCACCCGGCCCGCGGGCGCCGCCGTGCTCGTACGTCACTCGGGCGCCGGCACCGAGTCCCGCGTACGCGGCCTCGTACAGCGCGGGCGCGGTCACGTGCGCGTCCCGCAGGACGAGGTCGATCCGGTCGATGATCGCGTCGCCCTTGGTGGCGCCGAGGTCGGGGTCCCGCGCGGACAGGGTGAGCGTGTGCGTGCCCGCCGTCAGCTCCACCCGGGTGTCGGTGTGCCCCCAGACGACCGGCTTGTAGCCGAGGGGGAGGCGCAGCTCCTGGGGGTCCGCTCCGTCGACACGCAGGAAGACGTTGGTGGGGCCCTGCTCCCGCACGAGTTCGTGGAGGTTGTGGGAGTTGGCGAGGACGCTCAGGTCGTACGTCCCGTCCTGCGGGACGTCGACGGAGAAGACGACGGCGAGGTCGGAGCCGGTGCGCAGTCCGCCGACGTGGTAGGTGCCCGAGGTGGCGAACCTGTCGACGTCGGAGGGTGATCCCTCGGGCCCGTTCCTCGCGTGCCCCTCGCCCGTGCAGGCCGCGTGCTCCGCGTGGTACGACCGGCGCCAGCCGATGGAGGGCGGCGCGAGGACCCCGTCGCCGCCGGGCGAGAGGATCACCTCGTAGGCGGACATCGCGTCGAGGTCGGCGAGAGGCAGGACCACCCTGCCTTCGTCGACCGGGAGTTCGAGGTCCTTGATGCGCAAGGGCTGTGCCGAGGCGCCGACTTGGCCGGTCCACGGGATCTCGTGGAGCCTGGCGTGGACCGTGCCGCCGAAGATCTCGGCGGGGACGTTCGCGAAGACGAGATCCACGGCGCCGCCGCTGCCGCCGAACAGGGCGCGGGCCTGGCGCTTGTCCCGGTCGAGCGTGGCGACGCCCTGGAGGGTGTACTGGACATTGGGGTGCGGCACCCGTACCTGGACCGTGCGGCCGGTCATCCGGCCGTAGGTGTGGAACAGCCACCACTGGCCGTTGCCCTTGTTCGCCTCGACCGCCGAGTCGTTGAGGTTGCCGTCGATGTTCCAGTACGCCATGTCGGCGTCGATCTTCGACTCCTCGATGGCGGAGATCCATTGGATCATCTGCCCGGGCACGGACAGGTGATAGTTGTGCGCGTACTCGTTGATGTTGACGGGGAGGGGGCCGATCCCCAACTCCCGTTCCATGTCGCGGTACTTGGCGACGTTCGTACGGATCGCGGCGGGTGTCGACAGCTCGTGCCAGGTCACCACGTCCGGGAGGACGTCATGGGCCTTGGCGAACTCCAGGAAGCCCCGCACCTCGTCGTACAGGACGCAGGTGTTGGGGCCCGCGATGCGCGCGTGCGGGTCGAGGCCCTTGATGAGGTGGTGGAGGTCCTTCCAGGCGGCGAAGTAGTGCCGCGGGTCGGAGTGCCAGGAGGTCCTGTCGTAGCTCCACTCCCCCGTGCCGAACATGTTGCCTTCGGGTTCGTTGAACGGTACGTAGACGATGTGGGACTTGAGAGCACCCGTCGTCAGGACCTGCCTGACCTGCTTCTCCACCCTGGCCCGGTAGTCGGCGAGGCGTTCCTCGCCGGTGGCGCCGGGCCACTGGTAGGGGAAGCCGCGGTAGATGTCGGTCATGTAGAGGTAGACGTCCCTGCCGCCGCAGTCCACGAAGGAGGGCAGGATGTCGAGGGCGTCGGCGCCGGGGTGCTGGGTGCCGTCCTGAGCCTTGGTCGACACCGTGCGCACATGCATGCCCTCGACCACGTTGCGGCTGGGCACTCCGTCGCCGTACAGGCCGTAGAGCGTGCCGCTCGCCCCGCCGTGGAAGGCGCCGGTGTCGGTGCCGAGGTCGATGGTGAGCGTCTCGGTGTCTGCTGCCACTGCGCCTCCGCGGTCACGCTGCTTGTTCGACATCCCGTACGTCAGACGGGACTCCGAACCGGGCGAGCCTGAACGTAGGAGCGACGCGCGGCTCGTGTCAACGGCGAGTGACCACGAAGTGGGTGGGCCCCCGGCCGGCCTCAGACGCGTGGCGCCCCGAGACGGCCTTCGAGCTGACCGAGCAACTCACCGAGCAGGTCGGCGAGTTCGCGCTGGCGGGCGAGGTCGATCCCGGACAGGGCCGTCGTCTCGTAGGCGAGCTGCTGGGGCAGGATGCCGTCGACGAGGTCGCGGCCCGCGTCGGTGAGCCGGACGTGCGCGACCCGGCGGTCGCGGGTGTCACCGCGGCGCTCGACCAGGCCGCGCTCGGTCAGCTGCTTCAGGCGCTTGGTGACGGCGGCACCGGAGGAGAACGTCTCGCGGGCGATCTCACTGGGGGTCAGCTCGTGACCGGTGCGGCGCAGGGTCCCGAGGACGTCGAACTCGGGACGGGTCAGCCCGGCCCGGCGCAACGGGGCGTCCTCGGCCTGCTGAAGCAGCGCGGCCGAGCGGTTGATCCGGCCGATGATCTCCATCGGCCCGGTGTCGATCCCGGGATGCACGGCCTGCCACTGCCGCACCACGGCAGCCATGGTGTCGACCGGTGAGGGGGTGCCGGGGGGTGCGGTGGTGGGGGTACCTGCGGGGGTCTGAGCACCTGAGGGGGCTGGGCCGCCTGAGGGGACCGGGGTGCCCGAGGGAACCGGAGTGCCTGAGGCGGCCGAGGTACCTGAGGGAACCGGAGTGCCCGAGGCGGCCGGGGCATCCGGGCTCCCCGAGGGAACCTGGGTACCCGAAGCAGCCGGAGTGCCCGAGGGAACCGGAGTTCCTGAGGCGGCCGGGGTACCCGAGGCAGCCGGAGTTCCTGAGGCGCCCGGGCCGCCCGGGGCACCCGAGGGAGCCTGGAGAGCGGCCTCGGTGTCCGTTCCGGTGTCGGGTCGAACGGCGGGCGTGTCCGCCCCGGACGACCC
>LRTP01001264.1 GCA_001550305.1 Streptomyces diastatochromogenes | reverse complement strand
GGGCGCGGCGGGCTCCGTCGCGGCCGGCGCTTCAGGCGCGGCGGGGGCGGTGGGCGCGCTGGTGGTCTGCGAAGTCGGCTCCTGGGTGTGAGCGGTCCACCTGCCGCCCTTCCACCGCTCCTTCAGGGACGCGGGCTCCTGCAGGGACGCGTTCTGCCAGTTCTGCCAGTGCTTCCAGCCCTGCCAGTGACTGGAGGACTCGGCGCCCGCGCCGCTCTGGTCGTTCATGCACGCCATGGCGGCGGTCGGTACTGCCAGCGCGCCGAGCACGACGGCAGCGATGGTGATCTGCCGGTGGCGCGTCTTCCTGCGGTGCTTGCTCATGCGGGCCTCGCTCGGTCGTCGCGGGGGCGCCACCGGTGGGCCGGCTCCGCACGGACACGGTGCTTGAGCTGTGGTGACGCCGTTTGGGGCCGCCATTGTTAAAACCTGCGTGAGGAAGCGGCAACGAGCGTCACTACTACCCGGCCTCGTAGACCCGAACGTCCTTGAATCGGGCGCATGGGTGTGCAGACCCGGCTGACCGGAGTGCGGCATGGTCTGACGTTCCGTCAGGATGCTTCTTGTGCCCGGCGGGCGGCGTGACGCGACCGCGTATGGCGTACGCCGGAGGAACATGCGCGCGTATGTCGGATTGCGGGTGGCAAGTCTGGCTATATCGCCCAGGCGCCATGTACTACCGCACCACGTTGATACGGGAACTCGGCGTGACGGATGTCACGCCGAGCTGCCACAACCATTCCCGACGACGACGATGAAGGTGATGGCGATGGTGATGAACGACAGCGTCAGCTGTCGTAGTCGACGGCGAGCGTCTCCGTGACCGGGAACGACTGGCAGGTAAGGACATACCCCGCGTCGACCTCGGCGGGTTCGAGGGCGAAGTTGCGGCGCATGTCGGCCTTGCCGTCGGTGACCAGGGCCCGGCAGGTGCCGCACACGCCGCCCTTGCAGGCGAAGGGCAGATCGGGACGGGTCTTCTGGGCGCCGTCGAGGATGCTCCGACCGCGGGACAGCGCGGCGGTCGTGGAGCGGCCGTCGAGCGTGATGGTGACCTCGCTGACCGGGCCCACGACGGCCGTGTCCTGGTGGTGCACCTCCCGCACGGGCTCGTCGTCGGCGTAGAACAGCTCCTGGTGGACCCGGTCGGCCGGCACGTCGAGCCCGGCCAGTACCCGCTGGGCGTCGCGGACCATGCCGTGCGGGCCGCACAGCCACCAGTGGTCCGCGCCCGCCACGTCGACCAGCGAGCCGACGAGCGCCGACAGCCGCTCGGCGTCCAGCCGGCCGGAGAGCACCTCGGCCTCGCGGGGCTCGCGGGAGAGGACGTGGGCGAGCTGGAACCGGGCCGGGTAGAGGTCCTTCAGGTCGGCCAGCTCGTCGGCGAACATCACGGTGTCGGTGCGCCGGTTGCCGTAGAAGAGGGTGACCGTCGAGCGGGAGTCCGCGGCGAGCACCGACTCGGCGATGGACAGCATGGGGGTGATGCCGGAGCCCGCGGCGATCAGCACATGATGGCCGGGGGTGGCGAGGTCGGGCGTGAAGGCGCCCGTCGGGGCCATGACCTCGACCATGTCTCCGGGGCGCACCTCCCGCACCAGCCAGGCGGAGAACAGGCCGCCCGGCACCACCCGCACCCCGATGCGCGGCACCGATCCGGCCGGAGAGCAGATGGAGTACGAGCGGCGCTCGTCACGGCCGTCGATCTCGCGCCGCAGGGTGAGCGACTGCCCGGGGGCGAAGGCGAACTCCTCCGCCAGCTCCGCCGGGATGTCGAAGCTGACCGCGGCCGCGTCCTCGCACAGGGGCTGCACGGCGGCGACCCGCAGGGAGTGGAAGGCCGGCCGACGGCGGGTACGCGGGCGTACCGCCGGGGCGGGGGCGGCCGACTCCATCAGGTCGTCCATCAGATCTCCTTGACGTACTCGAACGGTTCCAGGCAGGCGCGGCAGCGCCAGAGCGCCTTGCAGGACGTGGCGGCGAAGCGGGACGTCTCCTCCGTGTCCGCCGAGCCGCAGCGCGGGCAGGGCACGGCGGCCCGCCGGGTGGTGGTCAGCACGAGCGG
>LRTP01001263.1 GCA_001550305.1 Streptomyces diastatochromogenes | reverse complement strand
CGCCGCGTGGTCGTGGTCGAGCCGGGCCGGCTTGGCGGCGAGCACGGCCGCGGGGACGGCGACGAACTCCGCCGCGGCCCCGTCCCGGGTGAACGGGATCAGCCCGTACACCTCGTCGCCGACCTTCCAGTCCGACACCTCGGGGCCGAGCTCGGCGACGACACCCGAGACCTCCTTGGACGGCACGACGGGCACCCGCTCGCTGCCGCTGCCGTCGAAGCTGTCGGTCCAGGTCGCGTCCCAGACCAGTTCGTCCGGCGTGATGGACGCGGACCGTACCCCGACCAGGACCTCTCCGGGGCCCGGCACCGGGCGCGGGGCGAGCTCGTACGTCAGCTGCTCGGGGCCGCCCCGTCGGTGGCCGCGCACCGCGTGCATGGTGTCCATTCCAACCTCCCAGGTCGCGCCGGCCGGGCACCGGCGGTACCTCCAGGGTGGTCGACCCGTGCACCTCGCGCTCGGGTCGTCGGACTTCACGCGCCTTTCTCAGGCAGCCTCCCGCGCCCCGGCCGCGCCGGTCCCCCGTCCACTCCCGTCGCGGTGGATCGGTGTCCTGGAACCGGTCAGAGGAGCGCCTGTCCCGCCCTCCCGGGCCGCGACGATCTCCGCCGCGATGGACAGCGCGGTCTCCTCGGGCGTACGGGCCCCGAGGTCGAGCCCGATCGGAGATCTCAGGCGGGCCAACTCCCGCTCGCCGAGGCCGACTTCACGCAGCCGCCGCTCACGGTCCTCGTGCGTGCGGCGTGACCCCATGGCGCCGACGAACGCCACCGGCATGCGCAAGGCCGCCTCCAACAGCGGTACGTCGAACTTGGCGTCGTGAGTGAGCACGCACAGGACCGTGCGGTCGTCGGTCACGGTCCGCCGGAGGTAGCGGTGCGGCCAGTCGACCACGATCTCGTCGGCGTCGGGGAAGCGGACCCGGGTGGCGAAGACCGGGCGGGCGTCGCACACGGTCACGTGATAGCCGAGGAACCTGCCCACCCGTACCAGCGCCGTCGCGAAGTCCACGGCGCCGAAGACGATCATTCGGGGCGGTGGCACGCTCGACTCGACGAGCAGGGTCACGCCACCCGGGCAGCGCGCGCCGTCCTCCGACAGTTCGAGGGTGCCGGTGCGGCCCGCCGACAGCAGGGCCCGTGCCTCGGCGACCGCCGTGCGGTCCAGCTCCGGACGACCGCCGAGGCTCCCCTCGTGGGAGACGCCCGACCCTCCCGCGTACGACGTGGGCGACCGGGACGGGTCGGATGCCCCGGAGGAGTCGGACGAGCCGGAGGAGTCGGACGAGCCGGACGAGCCGGAGGAGTCGGAGGAGTCGGACGAGCCGTCGGGGCGGACGAGCAGCACCCTCCCCAGCAGTTCCACCGGTCCCCGGGCCACCCGGGCGACGGCCGCCGCCTCGCCCCGGGACGCCGCTGCCAGCGCCGCCGCGTACACCGGCCGCTCAGGCGCGTCCGCGCGCACCGGGGTGACCAGGACCTCGATGACCCCGCCGCAGGTCAGCCCCACCGCGAAGGCGTCCTCGTCGCTGTAGCCGAACCGTTCCAGCACCGTCCGGCCGTCCTGGAGCGCCTGGACGCACAGGTCATACACGGCGCCTTCCACACAGCCGCCGGAGACCGAGCCGATGGCCGTGCCGCCGCTGTCGACCGCGAGGGCGGCGCCGGGGCCGCGCGGGGCGCTGCCGCCGACGCTCACGACGGTGGCGACGGCGAAGTCCCTTCCCTCCTCGGCCCAGCGGCTCAGCTCGTCGGCGATGTCAAGCATCCCGGTCCCCTCCCGTGCCCGCCAGCAGCACCCGGTCCGGGCGGATCGGCAGATTCCGGTGACGTACACCCGTCGCGTGCCAGACCGCGTTGGCGATCGCCGCCGCCGCTCCGACGACCCCGATCTCGCCGATGCCCTTGATGCCGACCGGGTCCCCGGGGTCGGGGTCGTCCACCCAGTCCGCCTCGATGTCGGGTACGTCGGCGTGCGCGGAGAAGTGGTAGCCGGCGAGGTCGGCGCCGACGTGACCGCCGCTTGCCCGGTCCCGGTGAGCCTCCTCGTGCAGGGCCATGGACAGGCCCCAGATCATGCCTCCGACGAACTGCCCGCGCGCGGTCAGCGGGTTGACGATCCGGCCGGCCGCGAAGATGCCGAGCATCCGCCGCACCCGCACCTCCCCGCTGGTGACATCGACGGCGACCTCGGCGAACTGGGCACCGAAGGAGTGCCGTTCCTTCTGCTCCAGCGCGCCGACCGCCTGTGCGGTGTCCGAGCGTGCGGTGATCCCCTCCGGCGGAATGCCGCCGCCCAGGGCCAGCCGCTCGCGCAGCTCGTCCGCCGCGACCCTGATCGCCCAGGCCCAGGAGCGGGTGCCCATCGAGCCGCCGGCGATCATCGCGAAGCCGAAGTCGCTGTCCGCGATGCGCATCCGGATGCGCTCCGGCGCCACCTCCAGCGCGTCCGCGGCGATCAGGGTGAGCGCGGTGCGGGCCCCGGTCCCGACGTCGGACGCGGTGATCCGTACGGTGAAGCTGCCGTCCGGCTCGGCCGTCACGGCCGCCGTGGACGGGGCGGACAGCACGGGGAACGTGGACGCGGCCGTGCCGGTCCCGAGCAGCCAACGGCCCTCGCGGCGGACACCGGGACGTGGGTCACGGTCCGCCCAGCCGAACCGGCGGGCCCCCTCCTCGAAGCACGCGAGCAGGTTGCGGCCGCTGAACGGCAGACCGGAGACGGGGCCGACGGCCGGTTCGTTGCGGGCGCGCAGCGCGATCGGGTCGAGTCCGCACTTCTCGGCGAGTTCGTCGAGCGCGGACTCCAGCGCGAACGAGCCCGGCGCCTCGCCGGGCGCCCGCATCCAGCTCGGGGTCGGCACGTCGAGCGGTACGACACGGGTCTGCGAGTAGTGCGCGTCGGAGTCGTACATCGCGCGCCCGAACTCGGAGGCCCGCTCGACGAACTCGTACACGGTCGAGGTGAGGCACTCGGCCCGGTGGTCGAACGCGCGCAGCCGGCCGTCCGCGTCGGCGCCGAGCCTGACCCGCTGGGCCGTGGGGCTGCGGTAGCCGACCAGCGAGAACATCTGGCGCCGGGTCAGTACGACGCGTACGGGGCGCTGGAGGACGGTCGCGGCCATCGCGGCGGCGACCGAGTGCGGGCGGGTGCCCTTGGAGCCGAAGCCGCCGCCGACGTGTTCCGAGCGCACCCGCACCGACTGGGGGTCGAGCGAGAACAGCTTCGCGAGCTCGTCCGCCACGAACCTGCTGCCCTGGTTGGAGTCGATGACCTCGAGCCGGCCACCGTCCCAGCGCGCGATCGCCGCGTGCGGCTCCATGGGGCTGTGGTGCTCCTCCGGAGTGCTGTACTCGGCGTCCACGACGACGGCGGACGCGGCGAGTTCGGCCTCCAGGTCACCCTTTTGGGCGGCGGGGGCGCTCTCCGGCGCGTACACCCCGGGGAGCCCGGCGGCGAACACGACGTCGTGCGGCTCCTCGTCGTACGTGACGACGAGGGCCTCGGCGGCCTCCCTGGCCTGCTCGGGCGTCTCGGCGACGACCAGCGCCACCGGCCAGCCGACGAACGGGACCCGGTCGTGCTGGAAGATCTGGGCGACCGGGTCGGGCGCCCCGAAGGCGTTCGTGTAGTCGCCGTTGAGACGCGGGGCGTTCTCGTGGTGCAGGACGGCGACGACGCCCGGCATCGCGAGGACGGGCGCGGACTCCACCGCGCGGATCCGGCCACGGGCCACGGTGGACAACACCAGCCAGCCGTGGGCGAGTTCGGGATACGGGACCTCGCCCGCGTAGCGCGCCGCCCCGGTGACCTTGGCCACGCCCTCGACGCGGGTGTGCGCGGCGCCGACGGCCCCGAACGTCGCGGTCGCCGCCGTCGTCGCGGTCGTGGTCGCGGTCGTGCCGGTCATCGGGCCACCTCCTCGGTGAGTTCGGTCAGCATCGCCACGACGAGATTGCGCATCAGGGGCACCTTGTATCCGTTGTGGGGCAGCGTCCGGGCGGCCGCGAGCTCGGCGTCCGCGGCGGCGGCGAAGGCC
>LRTP01001262.1 GCA_001550305.1 Streptomyces diastatochromogenes | reverse complement strand
CCGCCAGCGTGGCCGCGCGGTGCCGGGCGGGCCGCGGCGTGCTCGTCAGCAGCTCGGACATCTTCGAGCGGTGGTCGCGCAGGCCCTGCAGCGCCCCGAGCCCCACGGCGAGCGGCCACAGGTAGAACAGCACGGAGCGGGTCCACAGGGCCATGGACGTCCACTGTGCCGTCCACGCCGTGGTGCCCGTCCACCACGATCCGGGAATCAGGTACAGGAACGCCAGCGCCGTCGTCAGGACCACGGCGCCGGCCCAGGGGGCGACGGAGCGCTTCAACTCGATGCGCAGGACGCGGACGTTCACCAGGTGCCCCTTCCCTGCTCGGGGTTGAGCAACATCGCCGAGTAGCCGCGCTCCAGCGGGCTGTCACCCACGTGCTCGGGGCCGCCCACCGAGGCCAGCTCGTCCGGAGGACCCTGGAAGACCAGTCGCCCCTCGGCGAGGAGCACCACGTTGGTGCAGGCGGCGGCGACGTCCTCCACCAGATGGGTCGAGACGAGCACGCAGGTGTCCGTACCCAACTCCTGCAGCAGCTCGCGGAAGCGCAGCCGCTGCGCCGGGTCCAGGCCGGCCGTCGGCTCGTCCAGCAGCAGGATCGTCGGGTCGTTGACGATGGCCTGGGCGATGCCGACCCTGCGCACCATGCCGCCCGAGAGGGCTTTCATCCTCTCGTTGGCGCGGTCCGCCAGACCCACCCTCTCCACGGCGCGCTGTACGGCGGCGGGGATGTCCGCCTTGGGCACCTCCTTCAGCCACGCCATGTACTCGACGAACTCGCGCACCGTGAAGCGCTTGTAGTAGCCGAACTCCTGCGGCAGGTAGCCGATCCGGCGGCGCAGCGACCGGTGTTCGCCCATGCCGCCCGCGGACTCGCCGAGCAGCTCCAGGGTGCCCTCGGTGGGGCGCAGTACGGTGGCCAGCGTCCGGATGAGGGTGGTCTTGCCCGCCCCGTTGGGGCCGAGGAGGCCGTGTACGCCGGTGCCCAGCGACAGGTCGAGCCCGTCGACGGCCATCCGGTTCCTGCCGACCCTGACCTTCAGCCCGGTCGCCTGGATCTCCCAGGCGTAGGCCGTCGGTGCGATGCCGGCCGCGCTTACCGCGGACATGATGTGGTGTTCCTTTCCGATGGTCATCGATGGGCTCCCAACACGGAGTACGCGCCCCTTCGGGCGATCACGACCGCGGTACCGAGCGCGAGGACCAGTCCCCACACGGGCAGGCTGCCCGTCTGCAGGGCGAAGGTCGTACGGCTGGTAGCCAGGGTCGGCGCCACGACCGCGGCGGCCCACACGGCCGCCAGCACGACAGCGGCGCGGGTCACGCCCACGACACCGCCGAGCGCCAGGGTCGTCGAGGTGAAGGCCAGACAGGGCAGCAGCCACTGCGCGGCCGTCACACCGGTCACCCATCCGGCCACCAGCAGCGCGGGGACGACCACGGCGAGCACGGACGCGGTGCGCCGCAGCACCAGGTACAGTCCCGCCCTCGGCGCGGAGGCCGTCAGCTCGTGCGCCGGGTCCAGGCCTCGCGACCACGACGCCGCGACGCCCAGGACGGGCAGGATCGGGGCGAGCAGCAGCACCAGCGACACCTCGCCGGAGCCGGTGTCGACCAGGTCGAGCAGGAGCGCGAGCAGTGTCACGCTCACGACCATGGCCAGCCATGGCACCATCGTGGGCGTCATCCACCTCGACAGCCGCGCCGACCAGCGCCGTTGGCGCGGCATCGTGGCAATGGCGGCCAGCTGGGGTTCGAGGCCGGACCAGACGGTGCCGACCAGCGCCGCCACGGCGGGCGCCTCGGCAGTGACGGCGGCCGACAGCCGGTCACGGCACACCCCGCACGCCTCCAGATGGGCCTCCAGGGCCCACACCTCGTCGGCGGCGAGGTCCGTGCCGCCGCGTGCGTATCCGTGGATGATCCGCATCGACGCGTGTTCCACGCTCATGCCAGCGCCTCCCTCATTGCGATCCGGGCCCGGCGGGCACGGGTCTTGACCGTGCCCTCGGGCAGCCCGAGCAGGACCGCGGTCTCCCGGACGGACAGCCCGTCGAGCACCATGGCCTGCAGTATCTGTCTGAGTTCCGGCGAGAGGCGCCGCAGCGCGTCGCCGACGTCACCGCCGACGGTCGCCGCGAGTGCCTCCTCCTCGGCGGCGGGCGCCGCGTCGGGGAGAGCTGCGGCC
>LRTP01001261.1 GCA_001550305.1 Streptomyces diastatochromogenes | reverse complement strand
GGCGGCGAACTGGGCGGCGTCCGCCGGCGGTGCCGCCGAGGCCGGGCCCGCTCCCTGGAAGGTACTCGCCGAGAGGATCACTCCGGCGAGCATGGACATGACGATCCGTCTTCTCATGTGCGGTGTTCTACGGGGGAGTCGGCCCGCCCCGCAATGGGCACTCGGTGACCGCGCCACGCGGGGCAGCCCGGTCGGCCACGCCGCTACACCTTCAGATCGGCCTTGTCCCCCATCACGATGACGGGGTGCTGACGCGGGTCGAGCGTCCGCAGGAGGTACTCCATGGCCGGCTTGGGCACGCTGACACACGCGGACGTACCGCTGCCATGGTCCATGTGCAGCCAGATGCTGCCGCCCTTCGACTGACCCAGGGGGCGGTCCGGGTCGTCCGGCGGGGTGCCCACGCGGCGGTTGTAGTTGATGGCGACGACGTAGTCGAAGTCGTGCCAGTGCGACCTGGCCCAGTCGCGGGGAGCCTGATAGGCCGCCGAGTGGTCGTACGGGAGCAGGGCGCCCGGGTCGTCGAGCACTCCGCCCGCGTCGGTGAGCGAGAACACTCCGACGGGGCTGCGCTTGTCGCCCTCGTGATGGTCGGTGGTCCAGCCCTTCGTCCCGTTGTGCGCCTGCCAGGAACGCCGCACCTCCCAGGTGGAACCGGACTTCGCGTACAGCACGACCGTGGAGTCGGCGGAGTCCCTGCCCTCGCCGTAGACCGCCACCACCTGGTGGGCGTTGGACGGGATCCGGGCCTGCAGGCGGTTGCCGACCTCCGGTATCCGGGTCAGATCGACGGCGCGCGCGGGGGCGTTCTCGCCCTTGGCACCGGCCCCGCCGTGGCCCTTCACCGCACCGTTCCCCCCTTCCGAACCACCACAGGCCGACAGGAACACAGCGAGGACACCGCACGCCACAGCGGTGAACCCCGTACGCCTCGCACCGTCTTTTCGCATGCGACCCATCGTTGCATCACGTATCGGACGAATATCCCCTACCCCCCGACTTCTCGGTCAGGCGTTGCCTTTCCAGGCACACTTTCGATGGGTCGGAAGCGGTCCCAGCCTTGTCTCGGAGCCCCCGACCCAACTCCTGTCTCCCGAACGCGCGTCCCGATTCTCTGTCCTGAATCCATGTCCTGGGATGAAAAACCGTTTGCCTCAGGTCGCACCGTGACGCGAACCTTTCACGGTTTGCTGCCGACCCCCCACGGTCGGTCGGTCGCCGGAACTCCACGGCATCGCCCCGGCCCCACCCCCTGACCCCACCCCTTACACGAGCCACTGGGACGTCATGCAGATTCAAGACCTTCCCTATCCCGACCCGGGTGTGCCGGACGCGCGCTCAGGTCCCCGATTCCTGTGGTGGCTCGGCCGGAATCAGCTCGGCGGCCAGTTCAAGGCCCTGGCCTGGGGACTGCTGCACTTCGTGGCCGTCTCCGGGCTGCCGTTCTGCGTCGGCTTCGCCGTCCAGGCAGTCGTCGACCGCTCCGGCACCCGACTCGCCCTGACCGGTGGGCTGCTGGCGCTGTGCGGCGCCTGCATCGCGCTGGGGGACACCATGCTGCACCGCGCCGCGGTCACCAACTGGATCACCGCCGCCGCGCGCGTCCAGCAGCTGCTGGCCCACAAGACCGCCCAGTTGGGCTCCGCCCTGACGCGACGTGTCGCGGCCGGCGAGGTCGTCGCGGTCTCGACCGGCGACGTCGAGAAGATCGGCTGGTTCGTGGAGGCCCTGTCGCGGTTCGCGGCGGCCGCCCTGACCGTCGTGCTGGTCTGTATCGGCCTGGTCGTCTACCAGCCCGCGCTCGGCGTACTCGTCGCGGTGGGTGTGCCCGTCCTGGCGCTCGCCGTCCTGCCGTTGCTGCCCCGTGCCACCCGGCGCGCGGACTTCCAGCGCGAGAAGGCCGGACGCGCCACGGAACTGGCCTCGGACACCGTCGCGGGCCTGCGCGTGCTGCGCGGCATCGGCGGCGAGGAACTGTTCCTCGACCGCTACCGCCGCGCCTCCCAGGAGGTCCGCCGCGCGGCCGTGCGCAGCGCCCGGATGTGGTCGCTGATCTCGGCCATCCAGGTGCTGTTGCCCGGCCTGCTGATGATCGCCGTCGTCTGGCGCGGCGTTCACCTCGCCCGCGACGGCCGGATCACGGTCGGCGAACTCGTCACCGTGTACAGCGCGGTCATGCTGCTCACGTACCCGTTGCGACACTTCGAGGAGATCGCGATGGCCTACTCCTTCTCCCGCCCGTCCGCCAAGCGCGCCGCCCGGGTGCTGTCCCTGGAACGGGCCATGGACAGCGGCGGATCGCGCTCGGCCGAGGCGCCGGCCGGCGATCTGTACGACCCCGCGACCGGACTGCTCGCGCCCGCCGGACGGCTCACCGCCGTGGTGTGCGGCGATCCTGACGCGGCGGGTGTGCTCGCCGCGCGGCTGGGCGGCCACCCCACGGAGGAGGGCACCTCGGTGCTCCTCGGAGGCGTACCCCTCGACGACTTGCCGCTCGACTCCGCCCGTACGGCCGTCCTTGTCCAGGACAAGGACCCGGTGCTGCTGTCCGGCACGCTGCGCGAGCTGCTCGACGTGCCTTCCTCGGGTCTGGTCAGCGCCGAGGCCGCACTGACCGCAGCGCAGTGCGGCGACGTCCTGGACGCGCTCACCCAGGGGTCGTTGGACGCCGGGGACCCGATGGAGGCCCGCATCACCGAACGCGGACGCTCCCTCTCCGGCGGCCAGCGCCAGCGCCTGGCCCTGGCCCGGTCGCTGATCACGGACCCCGAAGTGCTGGTCCTCGACGAGCCGACCTCCGCGGTCGACTCGCACACCGAGGCCCGGATCGCCGACGGCGTGCGCGCCATGCGCACCGGGCGCACGACGGTCGTCCTCACCTCCTCGCCGCTGCTCCTGGACCACGCGGACCGGGTCGTCCTGGTGCACGAGGGCGAGGTCGCGGCGGTCGGCGTCCACCGCGAGCTGGTACGCGGTGAGCCGCGGTACCGGGCCGTGGTGACCCGGGAGACCGATGACGAGGCCGCGCGGAGCGGTGTGCGGGAAGAGGACGGGGCCGCGCGAAGCCACGTGCGGGAAGAAGACGAGGCCGACCTGGGCGGCGTACTGAAGGAACTGGAAGAAATCGAGGAGACCGCATGATCGGCGTGGCCCCACCGGCCTACGACCCGGCGGCCCCGACGACGGCGCACACCCTGCCCGTCGGTGCCCCCGCGACCGTACGCGCCTACGTGACCGAACTCTTCCGGCGGCACCGTCGGGCCTTCCTGCTGCTCGTCGCCGCCAACACGGTGGCCGTGGTGGCCTCGATGGCCGGCCCCTACCTGTTGGGCTCGATCGTCGAGCGGGTCTCGGACCACGCGCGGGAGCTCCATCTGGAGCGCACCGCCGCGCTGTTCGCCGTCGCACTCGTCGTGCAGGCCGTGTTCGTCCGCGAGGTGCGGCTGCGCGGGGCCGTGCTCGGCGAGCGCATGCTGGCCGATCTGCGCGAGGACTTCCTCGTACGGTCGGTCGGGCTGCCGCCCGGCGTCCTCGAGCGGGCCGGCACGGGCGACCTGCTGTCCCGCATCACCACGGACATCGACCGGCTCGCCAACGCGATGCGCGAAGCCGTACCGCAGCTCGCCATCGGCGTGGTGTGGGTGGCCCTGCTGCTCGGCGGGCTCGCCGTGACCGCGCCGCCGCTCGCCCCCGCCGTACTGGTCGCCGTGCCCATCCTGCTGATCGGCTGCCGCTGGTACTTCAAGCGCGCCCCGTCCGCCTACCGCTCCGAGGCCGCCGGCTACGCCGCCGTCGCCGCCGCTCTCGCCGAGACCGTGGACGCGGGCCACACCGTCGAGGCGCACCGCCTGGGCGAGCGCCGCATCGAGCTGTCGGAGCGCCGGATCAAGGAGTGGACGGCCTGGGAGCGCTACACGCTCTGGCTGCGCACGGTGCTCTTCCCGGTCATCGGTGTCACGCACGTGGTGATCCTCTGCTCGGTCCTGATGATCGGCGGGGTCTTCGTCCTCCAGGGCTGGATCGGTGTGGGGCAGCTGACGACGGGCGCGCTCATCGCGCAGATGCTCGTCGATCCGGTGGGACTGATCCTGCGCTGGTACGACGAGCTGCAGGTCGCCCAGGTGTCGCTGGGCCGGCTGGTCGGTGTCCGCGACATCGAGCCGGACGCGGGCGACCCGGAGATGGTCCCGGACGGGCGGGACGTGCGAGCGGACGAGGTGCGCTTCGGCTACCGGGCCGGGGTGGACGTGCTGCGCGAGGTCTCCCTGGAGGTCGCCCCGGGTACCCGGCTCGCGCTGGTCGGACCCTCCGGTGCGGGCAAGTCCACCCTTGGCCGGCTGCTGGCCGGGATCTACGCGCCCCGGGACGGCCGCGTCACGCTCGGCGGTGCCGAACTGTCCCGGATGCCCGCCGAGGCGGTCCGCTCCCACGTGGCCCTGGTCAACCAGGAACACCACGTCTTCGTGGGCTCCCTGCGCGACAACCTGCTGCTCGCCAGGACGGGAGCGGTCGACGCCGAGCTGTGGGCGGCGCTCGGGGCGGTCGACGCGGAGGGCTGGGCACAGGCACTGGACGACGGTCTGGACACCGAGGTCGGCTCGGGCGGGCTCGCGCTCACCCCGGCCCAGGCCCAGCAGATCGCCCTGGCCCGGCTGGTCCTCGCCGATCCGCACACCCTGGTCCTGGACGAAGCGACCTCGCTGCTCGACCCGCGCGCGGCCCGTCACCTGGAACGCTCGCTGGCCCGCGTCCTCGACGGACGCACCGTGGTCGCCATCGCCCACCGGCTGCACACCGCCCACGACGCGGACGTCATCGCCGTCGTGGAGAACGGCCGGATCAGTGAGCTGGGCAGTCACGACGAGCTGGTCGCGGCGGACGGCGCCTACGCGTCGCTGTGGAGGTCCTGGCACGGGTGAGGGTGCCCTGCCGGTGCGGTCCGGGCTCGTCTGCGGCAGGGGTCCGCACCGGCTGCGCGGCAGGGGTCGCACCGGCGCCCGAGACCCGCCTCCGCGGGCGGGCCCGTACCGCCTCGGACCGTGTGGCGTTGCGCAGTGCCGAACCGGAGTGGAAGGCTGGATATCGGCACCGGCTCGGGGAACGCCCGGGAACCACCCGGTTCGCGAAGGGCGAAGCCTGTGTCGAGTGGCCCGCGCGCCCGCCGTCGAGCGCGGTGGGATCGGGCTCGCCCGCATCACCTGGAGGTACCCGTGAACAGCGTCGACGGATGGGGAGACGACGTCTACCAGCCCGACGGATCCGAGATCCAGGACGACGCGGGGCTGCTCGACTCCGAGGACACCCTGCTCTCCGACGGTGTCGGTGACCCGCTCGACCGGGGCTGGTCCCCGCCGGAGCGGCCGTGGGCGGTGGAGCACTCCGGGGTGACCGCCGCGGAGCGCCGCCAGGGCGAGAGCCTGGACCAGCGCCTCGCGGAGGAGATGCCCGACATCGCCGAGCCGGACGGGGACGGCATCGGAGACTGCCAGGGCACCGACGGCGAAGCCTGGGACAACGAAGTGGGCGCCAGCCGCTCCGGTCGTCTCGTCGCCCCCAATGAGGGAGCGCACGAGGACGACGAGAGCGGGCTGATCGCCACCGACGTCGGCATCGACGGGGCCGCGGCCTCGGCCGAGGAGGCCGCGATGCACATCGTCGACGAGGACACCACGTCCGGCTGACCGGCCCCCGCCCCTCTCCCCCAAGGAGCACCCATGCAGCAGGACAAGCACCCCGACTACCACTCCGTCGTCTTCCGCGACCGCGCCGCCGGGTACGCGTTCCTCACCCGGTCCACCGCGACGAGCGACCAGACCATCGAGTGGGACGACGGTGAGACCTACCCGGTCGTCGACGTCGAGATCTCCTCGGAGAGCCACCCCTTCTACACGGGCAAGGCCCGGACCGTGGACTCGGAGGGCCGGATCGCGCAGTTCGAGAGGCGGTACGGGGGTGCGGGGCAGGGAGCGGGCAAGGACGGGACGGCGTGAGGGGTTGCCGCCCGCGCTCGGGCCCGAGGAGCTGACGCTCCTCCTCGGGCCTGTGGGGCTGACACTCCTCCCCGGACGTGCGGGGCTGACGTTCCTCCTGGGGCCCGCGGGGCTGACGCGCTCACTCAGATGAAGTTGAGCGCCGCCGCGCAGCCCACTCCGCCGAGCAGCATGAAGACCGGCATGAGCACCTTGAGCTCGACCCAGCTGCCGGCCCGGAAGCGCATCGCCTTGGGCGGGCCGATCGGGTACCAGCGCTTGCGGCCGATCGGGATGGGCCACAGAACCGGGCAGCCGGACACCGTGAGCGCGTCGCCTATGTCGTGCACCAGGGCGCCCAGGACGATCGGCAGGCCGAGCCACAGGTACTGCTGGCCCGGCGCGGTGAACAGCCAGTCCGAACCGTTGCCCGGCTTGTCCAGAACTCCGGCGAGGATCCAGGCGCTGGTCGCGGCCAGCAGCCAGACCAGGACGTCGCTGCTGGAGCCGCGGGCGGCCCGCCACAGCAGTCCCTCGATCGCGAGCACCATGTGCACGAAGAGGATGGCCAGGACCGCCCAGCGGCCACCTGTGATCGCAAGGACCGCGGTGCCCGCGCCGATCGTCACCGCCCACAGCCAGGTGTGCGTCAGCGTGCGATGGCCGCCGTTGCGCCGTGGGTCGCCCGGCTTGCGGGTCGACTTGTAGACGGCGTACGAGAGCTTGTCGACGATCTCGCACAGGGTCCGTGAGACGGGCCCGAAGGCCCGCGAGATCGTCGCCGCCTTGTGGTCCAGGTCGGGGGCGAGCGCGGCACCCGCGCAGATCAGGGCGCCGACGAGGAGGACCGGCCAGGGCATCGTGTGGCCGGTGGCGGCCGCTGCCGCTCCGACGCCGAGCCAGGCCGCGGCTCCCGAGAGTGAGTGTGCTGGTCCCATCATGGCCGTTCCCCGCCCCATTCTTCTTCTGCCGCTGTCCAGTTGCCCGCATACGCTGACGCTTCGTCGGCGCCACAGCGTAACGGTCGTGATCTTCGGACGAGCATCCGATTCCCCCATCGAGCGGGTCGACAGGCAAGATGGGGGCGTGACCCTCATCGATCAGCTGCCGAAGACCCCAGATCCCGACGCCCTCTACGAAGCCTTCGAGTCGTGGGCCGGGGAACGCGGTCTCACGCTCTACCCCCATCAGGAGGAGGCGCTGATCGAGGTGGTCTCGGGTGCGAACGTGATCGTCTCGACGCCCACCGGCTCGGGCAAGAGCATGATCGCCGCGGGCGCCCACTTCGCTGCGCTCGCCCGCGACGAGGTCACCTTCTACACGGCGCCGATCAAGGCACTGGTCTCGGAGAAGTTCTTCGAGCTGTGCAAGATCTTCGGCACCGAGAACGTCGGCATGCTGACCGGCGACGCCTCCGTGAACTCCGACGCCCCCGTCATCTGCTGCACCGCCGAGGTGCTGGCGTCCATCGCGCTGCGGGACGGCAAGCACGCCGACGTCGGCCAGGTCGTCATGGACGAGTTCCACTTCTACGCGGAGGCCGACCGCGGCTGGGCGTGGCAGATCCCGATCCTGGAACTGCCGCAGGCACAGTTCATCCTGATGTCGGCGACGCTCGGCGACGTCTCGATGTTCGAGAAGGACCTCACCCGGCGCACCGGACGCCCCACGTCGGTGGTCCGCTCGGCGACCCGGCCCGTGCCGCTCTCCTACGAATACGTGCTGACCCCGCTGACGGAGACGCTCACCGAGCTGCTCGCGACCAAGCAGGCTCCGGTCTACATCGTCCACTTCACCCAGGCTCAGGCCGTGGAGCGGGCGCAGGCGCTCATGAGCATCAACATGTGCACGCGTGAGGAGAAGGACCAGATCGCCGAGCTGATCGGCAACTTCCGCTTCACCACCAAGTTCGGCCGCAACCTCTCCCGGTACGTACGCCACGGCATCGGCGTGCATCACGCGGGCATGCTGCCCAAGTACCGGCGGCTGGTGGAGAAGCTGGCCCAGGCCGGTCTGCTGAAGGTCATCTGTGGCACGGACACCCTCGGTGTCGGCGTCAACGTCCCGATCCGCACCGTGCTGTTCACGGCGCTGACGAAGTACGACGGCAACCGGGTGCGCACGCTCCGTGCCCGCGAGTTCCACCAGATCGCCGGCCGCGCCGGGCGCGCCGGATTCGACACGGCGGGCTTCGTCGTGGCGCAGGCGCCCGAGCACGTCATCGAGAACGAGAAGGCGCTCGCCAAGGCGGGCGACGACCCGAAGAAGCGCCGCAAGGTGGTCCGCAAGAAGGCTCCCGAGGGCTTCGTCGGCTGGACGGACAACACCTTCGAGAAGCTCATCGGCTCCGATCCCGAGCCGCTCACCTCCCGCTTCCGGGTCACCCACACCATGCTCCTGGCGGTGATCGCCCGGCCCGGGAACGCCTTCGACGCGATGCGGCATCTGCTGGAGGACAACCACGAGCCGCGCAAGCAGCAGCTGCGGCACATCCGGCGGGCGATCGCGATCTACCGCTCGCTCCTCGACGGCGGCATCGTCGAGAAGCTCGACGAGCCGGACGCCACGGGTCGCATCGTGCGCCTCACCGTGGATCTGCAACAGGACTTCGCGCTCAACCAGCCGCTGTCGACCTTCGCGCTCGCCGCGTTCGAGCTGCTGGACCCCGAGTCGCCCTCCTACGCCCTGGACATGGTGTCCGTCGTGGAGTCCACCCTGGACGACCCGCGGCAGATCCTCGCGGCCCAGCAGAACAAGGCGCGCGGCGAGGCCGTGGCGGCGATGAAGGCGGACGGCGTCGAGTACGAGGAGCGCATGGAGCGGCTCCAGGACGTGTCGTACCCCAAGCCGCTGGAGGAGCTGCTCTTCCACGCCTACAACACCTACCGCAAGAGCCACCCGTGGGTCGGTGACCATCCGTTGTCGCCGAAGTCCGTCATCCGTGACATGTACGAACGGGCCATGTCCTTCACGGAGTTCGTCTCCAACTACGAGCTCGCCCGTACTGAGGGCATTGTCCTGCGCTACCTCGCGAGTGCCTACAAGGCGCTTGAACACACCGTCCCGGACGACCTCAAGTCCGAGGACCTGGAGGATCTGATCGCCTGGCTGGGCGAGCTGGTGCGCCAGGTCGACTCGAGCCTCCTCGACGAGTGGGAGCAGCTCGCCAACCCCGAGGAGATGACGGCCGAGGAGGCCCAGGAGAGGGCCGACCAGGTCAAGCCGGTCACGTCGAACGCCCGCGCCTTCCGTGTCCTCGTCCGCAACGCGATGTTCCGCCGTGTCGAACTCGCCGCACTCGACAACGTCGACGAGCTCGGCGAGATGGACGGCGAATCCGGCTGGGACGCCGACGCCTGGGGCGAGGCGATGGACAAGTACTGGGACGAGTACGAGGACCTCGGCACGGGCCCCGACGCCCGTGGCCCCAAGCTGCTGTCGATCGTGGAGGAACCGCAGAACAGTCTGTGGCGCGTCCGTCAGACCTTCGCCGACCCGAACGGTGACCACGACTGGGGTATCAGCGCGGAGGTCGATCTCGTGGCCTCCGACGCGGAGGGTCGCGCGGTCGTCAAGGTCACCGACGTCGGCCAGTTGTGAGCACAGGAGAATCCCACACATGACGAACCCAGCCGAGAGGCTCGTCGACCTGCTCGACCTGGAGCAGATCGAGGTCAACATCTTCCGTGGCCGCAGCCCGGACGAATCGCTGCAGCGGGTCTTCGGCGGCCAGGTGGCGGGCCAGGCCCTGGTGGCGGCCGGGCGCACCGCCGAGGCCGACCGGCCGGTGCACTCACTGCACGCGTACTTCCTGCGCCCGGGCCGGCCGGGCGTGCCGATCGTGTACCAGGTCGAACGGGTCAGGGACGGGCGCTCGTTCACCACCCGTCGCGTCACCGCCGTGCAGCAGGGGCGCACGATCTTCAATCTGACCGCCTCCTTTCACAAGCCTGAGGATGGGAGCTTCGAGCACCAGTTGCCGCCGGCCCGCGAGATACCGCACCCGGAGTCACTTCCGACGGTCTCGCAGGAGATCACCGAGCATCTGGGCGCGCTTCCCGAGTCGCTGGAGCGCATGGCGCGCCGCCAGCCGTTCGACATCCGGTACGTGGACGGACTGCGCTGGACACCGGAGGAGATAAAGGACGCGGAGCCGCGTAGCGCGGTGTGGATGCGTGCCGTCGGGCCACTGGGCGACGACCCGCTGGTGCACACCTGCGCCCTCACCTACGCGAGCGACATGACCCTCCTGGACGCCGTCCGCATCCCGGTGGAGCCGCTGTGGGGTCAGCGCGGCTTCGACATGGCCTCGCTCGACCACGCGATGTGGTTCCACCGGCCGTTCCGCGCGGACGAGTGGTTCCTGTACGACCAGGAGTCGCCGATCGCGACGGGCGGTCGCGGGCTGGCCCGAGGACGCATCTACGACCTGGAGGGACGCCTGCTCGTCTCGGTCGTCCAGGAGGGGCTTTTTCGGGCGCTGTAGGGATGCAGGAAAGAGGTCAGGGGTTTCTGCGGCGCAGCCACCCGAGGAGCCTGCGTGGCCGCTCGGGCTCCACGCTCGGGGCCGGGTCGTCGAGGGCGGCTTCCCGCGGTCGCGAGACCGCCGGAGCCGCCGCGCTCAAGGGGGAGACCGGCGTCGGCGGGGCCTTCGGGGTCGGACGGGGCGCGGGACGGAGCTCTCGGGCCTCGACGAGTGCCTGGCCCAGGTCGGCACGGAGCCAGCTGATCTCGTCGGGATCCTCGGCCGTCATGATGCGCGAGACGAGGTGTGCGGCGGGCGTGTCCGGCGCGGCGCCGTGGGCGGCCCGCTCGGGCCGGAAGCGGTTCAGATACGCGCGCTCGTAGGGGTCCCTGACGATCTCGGCCATCTGAACGGGGTCGAGCAGGGAGGCCACGATCGCGGCCTGCGCCCAGGGGTCCTCGGTCTGCCGCAGCAGGAATCCCATGTGCCGGCCCCGCCAGTTGCGGGGGCGGAGATCCAGGCCGGCTTCCAGCTGGTCGCGGAGTCCCTCGGGGGTACGGCCCTTCAGCAGCCTCGCGTTCTGCTCGTCCGCCCCGAACTGGCGCAGTTCTTCGGCCAGGTACAACCAGACCACAGCCCTGTACCGGTTCAGGTAGAACTTCACGGGCACCACCAGACCCAGGCGTGCGAAGCGCGTGAACCTGGCGGCCGTCACGCCCATCAGCGCCGCACCCTCCGTGGTGCCGACGGCCTTGACGCGTTCCCTCAGTGCCTCGGGGAAGCCGTCCTCGGAGCGCACCCGCTCGATCTCCGCACGATTGACGCGGCGTCCGCCTCCCCCCTCGTCGGGAATGGTGCGGACACATCCGAGATGCAGGGCGAGGTCGAACTCGCCGCGCCTGAGCTCCAGTTCTCGCGCGGCGCGTGCGAGCGACGTTGTGGCGGGCCTCGATGCGGCGGGCTGCAATGCGGTGGACTGCGAGGCGGCCGACTGCGGGGCGGTGGACTGCATGATGGTGTTGCCGGACATGACGGTTCTCCCCCGTGGAGTGAGGTGCTCGCGCCGTGAGGCGCTTGCTTCGAGAAAGACCGTAGCCGGTTCGGCGGATCTCGCGGCGACCCTGTGGATAACTCTGACCGCGATGACGTATCCGCAGGTCAGAGATCTACGGAAGAGGAACGTTCCGGTTGGCGTACGTCCACGCCGAGGTGCTCGCCGACACGGTTGACGAGCAGTGTCATCTCGTAGGCGACCTGGCCGATGTCGGCTTCCGCGGCGCTGAGGACACACAGACAGCTGCCCGCACCCGCCGCGGTGACGAAAAGTACCGCGTCGTCGAACTCGATCATCGTCTGGCGCACCTGACCGGTGCCGAAGTACCGACCTGAGCCCTTCGCCAGGCTGTGCAGGCCCGACGAGACCGCCGCCAGGTGCTCGGCGTCCTCACGTCGAAGCCCTGTGCTCGCGCCGGTCACCAGCCCGTCGTTGGACAGCACCAACGCGTGCCGTACGTGCTCGACGCGCTCGGTCAGATCGTCGAGCAGCCAGCCGAGTCCCGTGTTCTGCGCCATGCTCCATCTCCCCGTGATTCTTTTCCCCCTGGCCGGAGGATCCGACCAGCCAGCCTTCCCCACGGCCGCGCTCCGGGCAAGGAGGATGGGCGCATGGCACAGAAGATGACCGATGAGCAATGGCGGGCCTTCGTCTCGCAGGGCACCCGCACCGGAAAGCTGTCGACCGTCCGCGCCGACGGAAGTCCGCACGTGGCGCCGATCTGGTTTCTGCTGGACGGCGACCACCTGCTCTTCAACACCGCGAAGGACACTGTGAAGGGTCGGAATCTGGCCCGCGACGGGCGAGTCGCCCTCTGCGTGGACGACGACCAGCCGCCGTTCGACTTCGTGGTTCTGGAGGGTCGTGCCGAGTTGTCGGAGGATCTGGACGAGCTGCGTCACTGGGCAGCTCGGATCGGCGCACGCTACATGGGCGAGGATCGGGCCGAGGAGTTCGGGAAGCGCAACGGCGTCCCGGGTGAACTCCTCGTCCGCGTGCGTATCGAGAAGGTCGTGGCTTGGGCCTCGGTGTCGGACTAGGTCTCTCCTTCGGAGGCCTCGGCCCGATGTTCCGTGGCCTCAACCGACGGAGTCGAGCAGCCGGGCGGTGTGCACCCGCCCGGCGTACTCCACGAGCCGGATGAGTACCTCCTTCCCGGAGTCGCGGTCCCTGGCGTCGCAGAGCACCACGGGCGTGCCGCGATCGAGGTCGAGGGCGCGGGACACGTCCTGGGCGCCGTAGGCGCGAGCGCCCGTGAAGCAGTTGACGGCCACCACGAACGGGATGTGCCGGTGCTCGAAGTAGTCCACCGCGGGGAAGCAGTCCTCGAGCCTGCGGGTGTCCGCGAGGACGACGGCCCCCAGCGCGCCCTGCGACAGCTCGTCCCACAGGAACCAGAACCGGTCCTGGCCCGGCGTGCCGAAGAGGTAGAGGGAGAGGCCGGACCGGATGGTGATGCGTCCGAAGTCCATGGCGACGGTCGTCGTGACCTTGTGGTCCACGCCGTCGGTGTCGTCCACCGACTGACCCGCCTCGCTGAGCAGTTCCTCGGTGCGCAGCGGCCTGATCTCGCTGACCGCGCCCACCAGGGTGGTCTTGCCCACGCCGAACCCGCCGGCGACCAGTATCTTCAACGCCAGGGCGGTCGTTTCGTCGGCCGAGGCGTCGGAGTTCTCGGAGACCATCGATCACTTCTCTCGGGAGTGGCGGCAGCGGTCGGCGTCGGTCGAACGGTGCCGGGTGTGCGTCGGTGCATGGGTGCGCGTGTGTGGAGTCGCGTCGGTCATCTGGGTGTGCGGAGTCGCGTGGTTGCCCTGGATGTGTGGAGTCGCGTCGTTCATCTAGAGCGCCCTCAGTCCCTCGATCACCTCGCGGAGGATCCGCTCGTCGGGCAGTTGTGCGGGCGGCACCGGGCGGCTGATGGTGACGCAGCCCAGTTCCATCAGGTCGCCGAGCAGCACCCTGACCACGCCCACCGGCAGGTCCGCGTCCGCGGCGAGTTCGGCCACGGATTGCGTCTCCGAGCGGCACAGGTCGATGAGGGCCCGGTGTTCCGGCCCGAGCAGGGAGTCCTCGTCGACTCCGGGTGCGGCCTTGTCGAGGGTGACCAGAGCGATCAGGTCGAAGCGCACTCCGGTGGGGCCCGGTTTGGTGCGGCCGCCCGTCATCGCGTAGGGCCGGACGAGCGGTCCCGCTTCGCTGTCGTACCACTGGCTGCCCGCGAGGTCCTCGGTCATCTGCGCCGCCCGCCCTCGGTCATCCGGCGGCGGGCGGCTGCGCGGCGACCCGCGGCGGCGTGTAGAGGTGCTCGCCGACGCGCTTGACCAGCCGCGCCATCTCATAAGCCACCAGACCGATGTCAGCCGTGACCGCGGTGAGGACGGCGAGGCACGAGCCGTCGCCCGCTGCCGCGACGAACAGAAAGCCGTCATCCATCTCCACCATCGTCTGGCGTACACCCCCGGCGCCGAAGTGACGTCCCGCGCCCTTGGCCAGACTGTGAAAGCCCGAGGCGACGGCAGCCAGGTGTTCGGCGTCCTCGCGCCTGAGGCCGGTGGAGGAGCCCACCGCCAGTCCGTCGTTGGACAGCACCACCGCATGCCGCACCTCGGCGACGCGCAGCACCAAGTCGTCCAGCAGCCAGTCGAGTTCGCCGGATCGCTGGGCTGCCCTCATGCTCGGGTCCTGGATCATGCGGGGTCTCCTTCACTGCTGTTGCTGCCCGCATCGGGGTCTGGGGTGGCGCCGAGACCGGGTGTTCTGCCGCTGCCGCGCGCCCAGCCGTCGCGGTAGGCCGCCATACGGTCCCGTACGAGTTCGGGGGTGCGTCTGTCGTCGTGCTGGTGGGCGGCCACTTGTGTCGGCTCCTCGGTTCGCTGTGCGCGCAGTTGGGGCGCGAGGCTCGCCTGCCGTACGCGCCGTGGGAGGTCGTCGGACCCCTCGGAGTCGTCCGGGGGGCGGTGCAGCCGCAAAGTGGTGACTCCAGGTGGTGTCGTTTCCGGCGAGCCGTTCAGAGGGGTTTCGGACGAGACGTTCACGGGGGCTTCCGGCAAGCCGTGCGATGGGGGTTCGACAGCGGTCTGCACCAGGGGCACGAGTGCGGGCCGCTCGATGGGCGCCTGGACGGAGTCGTGCTCCGGGGCGGCCGACACACGCGCGTACTCGCGTTCGTCGGGCCCTTCGTTGTCTGTCTTGCGGGGGGAACGTTCCGCCGCGCCTCCGTGCAGCAGCGCGGTCGGCAGCAGGACGACGGCGGTGGTGCCCCCGTAGGGCGAAGTGCGCAGGTGCACCTTGATGCCGTGCCGGGCCGCGAGCCTGCTGACCACGAAGAGACCGAGCCGGTCGCTGTCGAACAGGTCCAGCGCCTCGGACTGTTCGATGCGCCGATTGGCCTCGTCAAGCGTCTCCTTGCCCATGCCGAGCCCTCGGTCCTCGACCTCCACGGCGTAACCGTTGCCGACCGGTTCGCCGGTGATGCGGACGCGGGTGTGCGGCGGGGAGAACTGGGCGGCGTTCTCGACGATTTCCGCCAGGAGGTGGGTGAGGTCGGCCACGGCGGCGCCGCCGACCGATGCCTCGGGCAGCTGTCGTACCTCCACGCGCGCGTAGTCCTCGACTTCGGACACGGCCGCGCGGACCACGTTCGTCAGCGAGACCGGCATGCGCCAGGCCCGGCCGGGTGCGGCGCCGGAAAGGATGATCAGGCTCTCCGCGTGGCGCCGCATCCGGGTGGTGAGGTGGTCGAGCCGGAAGAGGTCACTCAGTTCGTTCGGGTCCTCGGACCTGCGCTCCATGCTGTCCAGCAGGCTCAGTTGGCGGTGCACGAGGACCTGGCTGCGCCGGGCGAGATTGACGAAGACCCCCGAGATCCCGCTGGCCAGTTCCGCGCGTTCGACGGCGGCGCGCAGGGCGGCCCGGTGCACGGTGCCCAGGGCCTCCGCGACCTGTCCGGTCTCGTCCTCCGAGGGTGCTCCTGGCGGAGCCTCCGCGCGGACGTCGATCTCCTCTCCCGCGCGCAGCTTGCGCATCGCCTCGGGCAGCTTGCGTCGAGCGATCTCGAGGGCACTGTTGCGCAGGAGCACCAGCTCGACGACTAGGCCGCGTCCGATGCGTACGGAGATCACGAGCGAGGCGGCGACGGCGGCGAGGCCGAACACGACGGCGGCGCCGGCGGGTGTCAGCAGACCGCGGGTCAAGGGGTCGGCACGGTCCGCGACACCCCGGCCCGCCTTCGCCTCGATGGCGCGCATGGCGTCCTGCACGCGCGCGTGGGCGGTGTTCCAGTCGGCTTCCGGCGCGGCGTCGACGGCGTTTCCGCCGGGCCTCGACGCGAGCACCTTGTCCTCGACGGCGCGTACGTCGGCGTACGCGCTCCCCGTCACGAGGTCGCGCCAGGAGGCCTGTTCGGGTCCCCGCAGATCCGCGACGGCGGCGTCGGTCAGGGCGCGGCGGGTCGCGACCGCCCCGGTGAACTGCCGCAGTCGCTCACCGTCCAGGGTGTGGGCGAGCCGGGCACCGGACAGCACGGTGTCCTCCTGGGCCAGCGCCTCGCCGGCCCGGGAGAATTCGAGGAGTACACGCGCGTCGGAGCCCAGGTCGGCGTCCTGGATGCCGGTGAGGGCGCCCCCGACCGCGAAGGCCGCCGAAATGGTCCTGGTGTACTGCCCGTACGCCTCGTCCCATCCGGTACGGCGCTCCAGTACGGCGGTGCGCAGGGGCCCCAGGCTCTCGGCCCCGTTGACGAACGCATCGAGCCGTCCGGCCACTCCGGCGGGCAGATCGGCGCCGTCGGCGACGGTGTTGTGGTCGCCCAGTCGCAGCTTCGCCACCGCGCGGTCCGTGCGTTCCGCCAGCGTCTTGAGATCGCTCTGTGGCTCGGAGGTCGGGTCGGTCGCACGGCGGACGGCGGCCGCACGTTCGGCCTGGAGAGCGGCGACGGCGTCGTCGACCGGGGCTCGGACGGTGGAGTCCACGCGCTGCACCTGCCGCAGTCGCGCGACGTCCTGGGCGGTACTCACCGTGGCGTACGCCCACAGGGCAAGCAGCGAGACGACCGGCACCATGAGCAGACAGACGATCTTGGCCCGTACCGTGCGAGGACGTATGCGCCATCGTCCCGCGCGCGCGGACGTCTCTGACGGCGTCCCTGTGGCGTCCTCGTCGGGGTCGGTGTACTCGTCGGCGGGCGGTCCCGCGTGGGCGCGGCGGCCGCGCTGCGGGGGTGGGGCCGACGGCTCGGCGCCGGCTGCAGGGGTCCTACGGGGTGTACGCATGGCCTCCTCGCTCGGAGTGGTTCGGGGCGCGTCGTCCGAGCCGTCGTGGCTCGGGCCGGCCACTGGCTAGCGGGCGACGCTCTCGACCGGCCGCTGGGCCGATGCGGATGCCTCGCGCTCGCGGGCCGTCGGGGACAGCGCGACGAATGCCGAGGTCAGGAAGAGATAGGACCCGAGGCCGACGGCGAGGGGGAAGATGAACTGCATCGCCGTGGCCCCGGGAAGAGCCTCCCCGGAGGGGCTGACACGCACGCTCACCGCCATCATTCCGGTGTAGTGCATGCTGCTCACCGCCCCACCCATGACGAGGGAGGCGACGGCGACCGCGACGGGCGACCTGATGTTGAGCGCCGCCCACAGGGCCGCGGTGGCCGCGACCACGGCGATCACGACGGAGAGCCCGACGAGCACCGGGTCGTAGTGCACGACGCCGTGCAGCCGCAGCGCCGCCATGCCCAGGTAGTGCATGCTCGCGACGCCGAGTCCGGTGGTGAGCCCGCCCAGGACGAGCGCACGGCCCCGGTCGCGGCCGTAGCCGACGGCGAAGACGCCCGCGCCGACGACGACCATCGCGACGAGCAGACTGAGGATGGTCAGTGGCACGTTGTAGCGCATTTCCGTACCGCTGACACTGAAGCCGAGCATCGCCACGAAGTGCATCGTCCAGATGCCGGTGCCGATCGCTGAGGCCGCGGTGAGCAGCCAGTTGCGGCGCGAGCGCCCGGTGGCGCCGAGCGCGCGGACCGTGCAGCGCAGCCCCAGGGCGGCGCCTATACAGGCCATCACGTACGACAGCACGGGGGTCAGCCAGCCGAAGGCGGCGTGGTCCAGGTGTCCCATGGCCCAGGGACGCTAGTCCGGTCAGGGGCGCGCAACGGGGGCGCATTTCGAAAGGTGTTGAAATATGACACAGACAGGTACGTGACCGATCGCATGACGCTCGAACGTGTGCACAGCGTCGTACTTCGTGTCGGTGAGAGATCATGCGGGACATGAGCGACGACCACACACACGTCCAGGAGTTCTTCACGGCGCGCGCGGCCGACTGGGACGCGCGGTTCCCCGACGACGGGCCGGCCTATGCGGCGGCGGTCGGCGAACTCGGGCTGCGCGAGGGGGACCGTGTGCTCGACGCGGGCTGCG
>LRTP01001260.1 GCA_001550305.1 Streptomyces diastatochromogenes | reverse complement strand
GAGCCTCGCCCCCACCGGGGCCGGGCTCCACGGAGGCGGCCCCGTGGGTGGCGGCCGTCACGTGCGCGGTACCGGACCGGGGCGGTAGTGCGACGCGGGTGCGGCCGGTCAGGATCCGGCGTTGCATCCGGCCCATGCCCTTGAGGTCGTCGACGGCGGTGGCGACGATGTCGACCCGGCTGTCGGGGTCGTCGACCCAGTCCACCGGCACCTCGTGGATACGCAGCCGGTTGCGCTGGGCCAGCACCAGCAACTCGGTGTCGAAGAACCAGGTGTTGTCCTCGATGTGCGGGGCGAGCGCCCGGAAGACCTCGGTGCGTACCGCCTTGAAGCCGCACTGCGCGTCCGAGAAGGGGGCCGCGAGCCCCAGCTTCAGCAGCAGGTTGTAGGAGCGGGAGATGAACTCGCGCTTCGGTCCGCGCACCACCGCCGCCTGGCGGTGCAGCCGACTGCCGATGGCCAGGTCACTGTGACCGGACAGCAGGGGCGCGACCAGCGGGAGGAAGCCGTCGAGTCCGGTCGACAGGTCGACGTCCATGTACGCGACCACGTCCGCCGCGGACCTGCTCCACACGTACTTCAGCGCGCGGCCCCGGCCCTTGGCCTCCAGGTGGACGGCGTGGACGTGCGGAAGGCGGGCCGTCAGCCCGGTCGCCGCCTGCCAGGTGGCGTCCGTGCTCGCGTTGTCCGCGACGGTGATCCGGAACGGGAGCGGGAAAGAGGCTTCGAGGTAGGCGTGGAGGCGGCTGATGCTGTCGCCGAGGACGTGTGCCTCGTTGTGGACCGGCACCACGATCTCGACCGACCGCTGCCGGACGCCTCCCGCGTTCGTATCGTTCATGGCCCCGACGATCCGGGCCGGATCTGGGCCGTCGCTGAGCCCGCGCTGAGGGAAGGATGAGAATCAGGGAACTCACAGCTTCCGCACAGCCGGGTCCTGGCGGTTCACAGGAAGACCGGTGAACAGCTCTTCTCCGTACGTCAGTTGTGGCTGGACGAAGCGATCAACTCGTCGATCAGAGTGACCAGTACGTCCCGGCACGACCCCCGCTCACGGGCGTCGCAGAGCAGCACGGGGGTCCGCTTCGGCAGGGCCAGGGCGTCGCGGATCTCCTCGGGGGTGTACGGGTGCTGCCCGTGGAAGCCGTTGACGCCGACGACGAAGGGGATGCCGCGCCGCTCGAAGAAGTCGATGGCGGCGAAGCTGGACTCCGGCCTGCGGACGTCGATGAGGACCACGGCGCCCAGGGCGCCGATCGCGAGGTCGTTCCACATGAACCAGAACCGCTGCTGGCCCGGGGTGCCGAAGAGGTACAGGACCAGTTCGGGGCTGAGGGTGATCCGCCCGAAGTCCAGGGCCACGGTGGTGGCCCGTTTCTCCTCGATGCCGTCGAGGTCGTCGACGTTCAGACCGGCGGAGGTGAGGGGTTCCTCGGTGCGCAGCGGGACGATCTCGCTGACCGCGCCGACCATGGTCGTCTTGCCGACGCCGAACCCTCCGGCGATCAGGATCTTGACCGCGTCGGGAGCGGGGGGTGCGTCGGGTGCCGAAGTCCCGCGCGCGGCGGGGTCAGAGCCGGCCAAGGCCGTCCCTCACTTTCTGCAGCAGGTCAAGGTCCGGGGTACGGGAGACGAGACGCGGAGCCTGGACGGTGATCCGGCCCGCCTCCAGCAGATCGCAGAGCAGGATCACGACCACGCTCACCGGCAGGTCGAGTTCGGCGGCGAGTTCCGCCACCACGATCGGCTTCGCGCACAGCCGCAGGATCCGGGCGTGCTCGGGCTGCGGCCTGGTGGCGCCCTCGGGCGGCGGATCCACCGCGGTCACCGACGTGATGAGGGTGAAGTCGGCGCGGCTGGGCCGGGTGCGGCCTCCGGTCAGCGTGAACGGCCGTACCAGCCGGCCGGCCGCGTCGCCTTCGCTCACCTCACTCGCCGTTGTCGGCCGCGGCGGCGACGCCCGCACGAGGTGCTGCCCTGAGGTGCTCGCCGATCTTCTTCACCAGCATGTTCATCTGGTACGCCACCACGCCGACGTCCGCGCCCTGGTTGGTGAGCACGGCGAGATGGGCGCCGGGGCCGGCGGCGGTGAGGATCAGATAGCTGTCGCGCATCTCGATCAGCGCCTGGCGCACCGGACCGCCGCGGAAGTCCATGCTGACGCCCTTGCTGAGGCTCATCAGGCCGGACGCGGTCGCCGCCAGCCGTTCGGCGTCGTCGCGGACGAACGCCGTGGACTTGCTGACGACCAGTCCGTCCTCGGAGAGCACGACGGCGTGGTTCACATCGGCGACCCGTTCCACCAGTCCGGTGAGCAGCTGGTCGAGCTGGCTGTGCGTGGCGGTGCTGGGGCGTGTCATTTCTCTGTCCTTCACGAGCGGTCGGCGGGCGGAGTCCACGAGCGGTCTGCGGGCTGGGTTGGGGCCGGGTCCTCCCCGTGGTCGTACGACGGTTCCTCGCCCCCGTGGTCGTACGACATCTCCTCGTCGTCGCGGGCCCGGAGCGTTCCGCGCTGGAAGCCCGCGAGTGAGGAGGCGGCACGTTCCGCGGTGAAGTCGGCGAGGTCGGTGGCGTCCTTGTCGTCGGCCTCGGAGGGCGCCGCCTCCTCGCGCAGCTCCGTGGCCAGGCTGGTCTGCGGCACCCGGCGCGGCAGCGGAGCGAGTCCGTCGCGGCGGGCGGCGTCCTGAGCGGG
>LRTP01001259.1 GCA_001550305.1 Streptomyces diastatochromogenes | reverse complement strand
CAGGTCGGCGCCGCGCTCGGCATCGCGGTGACCGGCGCCGTGATCGCCGCCGGGGCACGCCCGGCCGCCTGGTGGATCATCGCCGGCTGCGGTCTGGCCATCCTCGCCCTGGGCATCCTGACCACGGGCCCCTGGGCAGCCCGCACGGCCGCGGGAGACGATCCATCCGAACGCGTCCGAGTACCACGCGATCTCCTGGACGCCCGTTGACACCCACTGCACAGATCATCACGGCCGGCGATCTTCCCGCCGCGACCTCGATGGAGAGGCAGTCGGGCACCCGAAGGGTATGGGCCGTCAAAAGCCCTCTGCCGCACGCGAGTTGACGGCATATCACCCCGATGCGCTCCGCTATGCTCAGCCCCGAACAACGAGCCGGCGAACGAACGACGACCGATCGAACGACGGCCGGCGGGCGCCCAGTCCACCGCGAAGGAAACGTGAGAGCGCGTGATACCCGGAGATGGCGATCACCAGGCGGCGACGCGTTCGGAACGAGGCTCGGGGCGGCTGATCGCCGGTCGGTATCTGCTGCACGACGTTCTCGGCAGAGGCGGGATGGGCACGGTCTGGCGCGCCCACGACCAGCTGCTGGACCGCCGGGTCGCGGCCAAGGAACTGCACATCCTCACCCAGGGCGACGAGGAGCAGCGCATACGGGTGCGCCGCGCGGTCCGTGAGGCGCGCGCGGTCGCCCGGGTGTCACATCCCCATGTGGTGGGTGTCCACGACCTGGTCGAGTCCGAGGACCGGCTGTGGATCGTCATGGAACTCGTCGAGGGGCCCTCGCTGGCCCACCGGATCACCGAGAGCGGGCCGCTCACGCCGCAGCACACCGCCGCCCTGGGTGTGCAACTGCTCGACGCACTGGAGGCCGTGCACGCGGCCGGGACGCTGCACCGTGATGTCAAGCCCGCCAACGTCCTGCTGCGCCGCGACGGCAACGCCGTCCTCACCGACTTCGGTATCGCGGCCCTGGACGACGGCGAGTTCCTCACGACCACCGGTGAACTGATCGGCTCCCTCGAGTACATGGCGCCCGAGCGGGTGATGGGATCGCCGGTCGGCCCGGCCTCCGACCTGTGGTCCCTGGGCGCGACCCTCGCCACGGTCTGCGGCGGGCAGTCCCCGTTCCGCAGGCCGGCACGGCCCGCGACGCTGCACGCGGTGGCGTACGAGGAAGCCGTCCTGTCGGAGTGGCTCGGCCCGTTGCGCCCGGTCGTCGAGGCACTGCTGCGCAAGTCCCCCGACGAGCGCCCTTCGGCGGCCACCGCGCGTTCCGCGCTGCGGCGCGTCGCGGTGGGAGAGGCGGACGCCGGGCCACTGCCGTCACCGACCGTGCGCGAGTTCCAGCCTTCGGCCTCGTTGACCTACGCGGACACCGTGACCAGCGGCCAGGAGCGACTCGTCCCGGCCGGGGAGCCCGTACCGACGGCCCTGCACACCACGTCGCTCAAACCCGCGCCCCGGCAGTCGTCCCGCCCGAGGGGCCCGAGGCGGCTGTGGTGGGCACTGGCCGGTACGGCGGTGCTGGCGGCGGGCGTCGGCGGCGGTCTCTTCCTCTCCGGGGTGCTGCCGCTGAAGAAGGACCCCACGACGGCGACCATCAGTCAGGTCGTCCGGTCGACGACCGGCTGGCAGTCGGTGACCGGACTGACCGTCCAGCAGGGAGACCGGGTCACCGTACGGTTCGTTTCCGGAGAATGGACGGTCGACTACCGGAACATACCCGTGACCGGGCCGACCGGCTACGACGCGCTCACGGACCAGTCACTGGACGGGGCGAAGAGCTGCAAGATCAAGCCGGCGGCGCCGTTCGGCACCCTGCTGGCCCGCCTCTCCGACAGTCAGGACGCGCCCGTCCACACCGTCGGGCGGAAACTGACTTTCCGGGCGGCTCAAAACGGCCCCCTGCAACTGGGGATCAACGACGCCGCCGGGTCCTGCTCCGAGGACAACAGAGGCACGCTGACCGTAGAGGTGAGCGTCACGCACCAACCGTGACGGGCGGCCGCCGCGCACCGAGCGCGCGTGGCTCCTCCCTCGCCATGCCACCTGATCCTCCCTCCCGCCGTCATGCAACCTGTCTGCAACCAAGCCAGGAGTTGACTGGGCCGGACCGACCGACCCTCGCGCGAAGCGGTCGCATCCGTTTCCGCGCATCAAGGCAGGGACACGCCATGGACCAGCAGGAGACGACGGACGCCGCCCCGCGCGTGGAGCTGACGCCCTCGGCCGCCGAGTTGCTGCGGCGGCTGCGGGCGGTCCACGGACCGTTGATGTTCCACCAGTCCGGCGGCTGCTGCGACGGCAGTGCGCCCATGTGCTACCCGGAGGGCGAGTTCCGCACCGGCGGCTCCGACGTGCTGCTCGCCGAGCTGGACGTCGAGGGGCTCGACGAGCCGGTCACGTTCTGGATGTCGAAGAGCCAGTACGAGCTGTGGAGCCACACGCGACTGATCGTCGACGTCGTGGCGGGCCGCGGCAGCGGTTTCTCCCTGGAAGCACCCGAAGGAGTGCGTTTTCTCATCCGTTCCCGCGTCGTAGACGCCTAGGCCCTGCGGAGGTCGTCACGGTCTGCTGCAATCCCCCTGAGTCCCAAGACAGTTGACGAGACCTCAGGGGGCACCGTGACACCTCGCGACGGACGACTCAGAACAGCACTGACGGTTCTCACGGCATGGAGCGCGCTGGCCGGTGCGGCCCTGGTGGGGGCGGCACCGGCCAGCGGCGTGGCAGGCGCCCACACCTGGAACGGCACGGTCGCGGACGCGAAGGCCCTCGTCGGCAAGGCCGTCGCCCCGGGCATCACGTACAAGGAGTTCGACCTCCAGGCGGCCCAGGGCGTGGCGCGCGCACACGTACTGAGCGTCGATCTGAGCAACCCTCATGTGCGCGTCGATCTCCTCCACTCCGCGGCCGTGGCCTCCCGGGCGGCCGTCTCCCGGCTGGCCGAGGCGCAGGGCGCCGTCGCCGGCGTCAACGGTGACTTCTTCGACATCTCCGAGGCCCAGCATCCGGGGGTCGAGGCCACGGGCGCGACCGTGGGTCCGGCGATCGCGAACGGCCGCACCCTGAAGGCGGCGGTCCCGGACGGTCAGCGCTTCGGCCCCGCCCTGCCGCCCGGCACGAACACGAAGAACGTGCTCGGCGTGGGCCTGGACGGCCGGGCCCGGCTGGACAGTCTGGCCCTCGACGGTTCCGTGCGCAGCTCCCGTGGGCGGTGGGCGCTCGGTGGGCTCAACCAGTACGCGCTGCCGCAGGGTTCGATCGGCGCGTTCACCTCGGCCTGGGGCGGTGTCTCCCGCAAGCGGGCCGTCTGCGGCACCGACATCGACCGCGCCGCGCCCTGCAGCGGTGACACCTACGAGGTGACGGTCCGCCGCGGCCGGGTCGTGTCGAGGGCCAGCACACCCGGCGGCGGTCCCATCGCGTCCGGCACCACCGTGCTGGTGGGGCGCGAGGCGGGCGCGCAGCAGTTGCGCGAGCTGGCGAAGGGGCAGGCGGTCCGCATTCAGCACTGGCTCGTCGCGGCCGGCACCCGGATCCGGTACCGCTTCGCCATCGGCGGCTATCCGGTCCTCACTCACGGGCAGCCGCTGCCCGGTCTGAACAACACCGCCTCGGCCGTACGGACCGCCGTGGGCATCGCGAACAAGGGGCGACGCCTGCTTCTGCTCGCCCTCGACGGGGCGGCCGCCTACCGCGGCGGACTGACCATCGCCGAAGTGGCGCACACCATGCGGTCGTTGGGCTCCCTCGACGCGTTCAGTCTGGACGGCGGCGGCTCGACGACCATGGTCGCGCGGATGCCGGGAGCGGGCGCGGTGAGCGTCCTCAACCACCCCTCCGGCGGCGCCGAACGCCCGGTCCCCAACGGCATCGGAGTGTTCTCACACGGCTGACACCGGGCTGACACGCATCTGGACCGCACGTCAGGGGCGCAGGCTGCTCACGATGTCCGCCGTCGCGGTGAGCCCGTTCTGAATGGTCGGCGCCATGCTGGTGGTCGACAGATAGAAGCCGAGCAGGACGCAGACCACCGCGTGCGAGGGTTTCAGCGCGCCGTTGCGCAGGAAGACCACCGCGAGGATCAGGAGCAGTACCACCACAGAGATGGAAATGGCCATCGTCAACCTCCTCCGCCACGTCGACACCGCGGCTTTCGGCCGCAAGTGTCGCGTAGCGGAGGGTTCGTCCGGGCGGCTGACGTGTCCTCCGAACGTGTGGTGTCTACGCCCACTCGCACACCAGCGCGTGCGCCTGCTCGTGTGCGTCCACTCGCGTGCGTCCTACGCGCACACGTCTACTCGTGCGCGTCGAGGAAGGCTTCGAGTCCGGCGAGGTCGTCGGTGTTGAAGTAGTCCAGGTCGGCGGCCAGTAGCTCGCCCCACAGCGCCTCGCGCGCCGGGCCCGCCAGGTCGGGGGTGGCCCAGAACCGTACCTTCTGGTGGCGCCGGTGCGCCGCCGCGATGATGCCGCGCAGCTTCGCACGCTCGGCGTCGGGGAACGGGCCGTCGCCCGACCAGGTGAAGTTGAGCGTCCAGTTGTCCGAGATCAGCGGGATGAAGGAGGCGGGGGCCGCGCTGCCGAGGTCGGTGAGCCTGCCGTCGTAGAAGGAGCGCCGCACGCTCTGTGCCTCCATGGGCGTACGGGCGGCGCGGTCGCCGGAGATCACCGCGGTGATCGGCCCCGGGC
This sequence comes from Streptomyces diastatochromogenes, assembly GCA_001550305.1. Taxonomy (GTDB): domain Bacteria; phylum Actinomycetota; class Actinomycetes; order Streptomycetales; family Streptomycetaceae; genus Streptomyces; species Streptomyces mirabilis_D. The sequence goes on along the minus strand of LRTP01001259.1, from coordinate 1,347 downwards.
GCACCCGGCCGTGCGCGTAGGTGGTGAACAGGTGCGGGTAGCGGCTCAGATGGCGGTCGAGTTCGAGGTACGTCGACGAGCCCTCGGTCTTGATGTCGATGAGGAGTTGCAGGGGCCGCCGGTAACCCCGGTAGACCGAGCCGTGGTTGGCCTTCACACGAGCGGCGAGCGGGGCGAGGTAGAGGGATTCGAGGGTGCGGGTCGGGTCGAGGTCGACCGGGTCGTGGGCGACGAGGAGTTGGTCGCCGACGAGGTAGATGTCGGCCTCGACGCTGCCGAAGCGGTGGTCGAGGGCGTCGAACAGGGGCCGCGGGTGCTCGTAGTCGTTATGGGCGTGGGCACGCCACAGGGGGCGCGTGTGGTGCTTCTCCTCCCCCGCCAGTGCCCGCGAGGCGGGCAGGGCGACCGAGCCCGCCAGGGCGGCGCCGAGGGTGGTGAGGGCTCTGCGACGGGTGGTGAGGGCCATGCTCTGCCTCCCTTGAGGGGTGCGCTACGGACCTCAGCGAGTATGCGGTCCTGCGAGGTCCGACAAACCCTGCCGTGGGGGGAGTTGGCCGGACTGCCGCTGTCCGTTCACTTCACCCGCGGTGCGCACACCGAGAGGCCCGCCCCTTGTGGGCGGGCCTCAGGCAGATGTACGTCAGGGGGCTTGCAGGTCCACCAGTTCGGCCAGCGCCGCGCGGTGGGCTCCCGCCGTGCCGTACGCGATCGAGTCCGCCTTGGCCCGCTTCAGATAGAGGTGAACCGGGTGCTCCCAGGTCATCCCGATGCCCCCGTGCAGTTGGAGGGCCTCCTCGGCGGTGTGGACGGCGACGGACGCCGCGTACGCCTGGGCGACGGCGACCGACACGTCGGTGTCCGCGCTGCCGGTCGCGAGCGCGTCGGCGGCGGCGCGGGCGGCGGCACGCGTGTTGACGACCTCCAGCCACAGCTGCGCGAGCCGGTGCTTGAGCGCCTGGAATCCGCCGACGGGCCGGTTGAACTGCTTGCGTTCCTTGAGGTAGCGGACCGTTTCGGTCAAGCACCAGTCGGCGAGGCCGAGTTGCTCGGAGGCGAGCAGTCCCGCGCCGCTGCGCAGGGCTCGTCGTACGGCGGGGTCGGCGGCGCCGAGGCGACGTGCCCGCACCCCGTCGAAGGTGACCGTGGCGAGCGGTCGGGTGAGGTCGAGGGACACCTGCGGGGTGACCGTCACGGCGTCCCCGTCCACGGCGTACAGCCCGCCGTCGTCCGCCGGAACCAGCAGCACGTCGGCCGCCGCCGCGTCCGCGATCCCCGTCAGCTCCCCGTGCAGGAAGCCGTCCTCGTTCCGTACGGCCCGGTGGGCGCCGCCGGGTGCCTCGGACAGCG
>LRTP01000126.1 GCA_001550305.1 Streptomyces diastatochromogenes | reverse complement strand
GGGTGAGGACGATGTCGTGGGGGAGGGGGCGTCCGTAGTGGGTGGGTGTGGGGGTGGGGGGTTGGTGTTGGGTGCCGGCATCGCTGGTGCTGGTGGTGCCTGCTGTGGTGGTGCCTGCTGTGGTGGTGTGGGGGTGGCGGAGGCGTTGGTAGGTGGTGGGGGTGAGGCAGGTGAAGCGGCCGGTGCCGGTGGCGGTGGGGTGGCCGTTGCGGGTGATGGTGATGTGCATGGTGAAGTCGGTGGGGCGTTTGGTGTGGGGGTGGTGGGGGGTGTAGGTGGCGGTGAGGGTGAGGTCGGTGGGGGTGGGGCCGATGGTGAGGTGTTGGGGGTGGGTGGTGAGGTGGAGGTTGCGCATGAGGAAGTGGTGGCCGAGGGGGATGCCGAGTTCGGCGTGGGCGAGGTAGATGCCGGTTTGGCGGATGGTTTCTGCGGCTTGGAGGGGGTGGTGGTGGGTGCCGTCGGGGGTGGTGAAGAAGGTGTGGGCGCGGGGCCATTGGGCGGTGAGGGTGTAGTGGGTGTTGCCGGTTTGTTCGCAGCCGGTGAGGAAGACCTCGGCGAGGGTGGAGCGGTGGACGTATTCGCGGGGGACGGTGGTGGTGAGGCGGGGCATGCGGGTGGGGTCGACGGGTGTTTTTGCGCTGGTGCCGGTGCCTGTTTTTGTTTCCGTGCTGGTCCGCGTGGTGGGGTCTGGTTCTGCTGCCGGGTGGGGGCCTGTTGCCGTTCCCGTTCCTGTTGCCGTGGTGGCGGGGGTGGGGTGGTTGTCCTGGTGGACGGTGAGCAGGGTCATGTGGGTCTCCGTGGCGCTGTGGGAGGTGCCGGGATGGACCGTGCAGGGTCATAAGATACGAACCTACCGGTTTTCTTTTCAAGGGTGGGCGGGGATTTTCGCGGGGGCGG
>LRTP01001258.1 GCA_001550305.1 Streptomyces diastatochromogenes | reverse complement strand
CCAGGGCCGTCAGCAGCCCGGCGGCCTCCTCGCCCTCGCAGGCCAGCAGCGCCTCGGTGGCGACGACCGCGCTGGTCAGGTACGGCACCGGCGCGACCGCACGCCCCAGCTCCTCCAGCACCACGGCGACTTCGCGGTGGGTGGCGCCCTGGCCGCCCAGCGCCTCGGGCACGAGCAGGCCCGCAAGGCCCATCCCGTCCGAGAGCGCCTTCCACAGCTCGGGGTCGTGCGGGGTGTCGGTCTCGGTGCGGGTGATGACGCCCGCCGCGTCGCAGTGGTCGGAGAGGAGGTCGCGGACGGCGGCACGCAGCGCCTCTTCCTCCTCCGAGTACAGCAGATCGGGCTGGGTGCCCTGTGTTGTCGTCATCATCATCGGGTCAGGTCCTTCCACGCGACGTCCTTGTCGGTGCGCGGCTCGGACGGCAGGCCCAGCACGCGTTCGGCGACGATGTTCAGCAGGACCTCGCTGGTCCCGCCCTCGATGCTGTTGCCCTTGGAGCGCAGATAGCGGTAACCGGCGTCGCGGCCGGTGAAGTCGACCAGTTCCGGTCGGCGCATCGTCCAGTCGTCGTACAGCAGGCCCTCCTCGCCGAGGAGTTCGACCTCGAGGCCGCTGATCTCCTGGTTGAGGCGGGCGAATCCGAGCTTCATCCCGGAGCCCTCGTGGCCGGGCTGGCCCGCGACGAGCTGCTGGCGCAGCCGTTCGCCGGAGAGCCGGGCGACCTCGGCCTCCACCCACAGCCTCAGCAGCCGCTGGTGCAGATCGTGGGTGCGCAGTTCGGGACGCTCGCGCCAGGTCATGGAGACCGGGCCGATCATGCCGCCCTCGCGCGGGATGCGCATGCCGCCGATGGAGACGCGCTCGTTCATGAGCGTGGTCTGCGCGACCCGCCAGCCGTCCCCGACCTCGCCCAACCGGTGCGCGTCGGGAATGCGGACGTCGGTGAGGAAGACCTCGTTGAACTCGGCCTCGCCGGTGATCTGGCGCAGCGGCCGCACCTCGACGCCCGGGTCGGTCATGTCGCAGATGAAGTACGTGATGCCGCGATGCTTGGGCACGTCCGGGTCGGTGCGGGCGATGAGGATGGCCCAGCGGGCGAGGTGGGCGCTGGAGGTCCACACCTTCTGCCCGTTGACCACCCAGCTGTCGCCCTCCCGGACGGCACGCGTACCGAGCGCGGCCAGGTCGGACCCGGCGCCGGGCTCGCTGAAGAGCTGGCACCAGACCTCCTCGCCGACCCACAACGGCCTGAGGAAGTCCCGCTTCTGCTCCTCCGTGCCGAAGCCGAGGATGGTCGGCGCGGCCATGCCGAGGCCGATGCCGATGCGCCGCGGGTCGTTGTCGGGGGCGCCGGCGGCCTCCAGTTCGGCGTCCACGACGGCCTGGAGGGTGCGTGGGGCGCCGAGCCCGCCGAGGCCCTCGGGGTAGTGCACCCAGGCGAGTCCGGCGTCGAAGCGGGCCTTGAGGAAGTCGAGGCGGTCCGTGGTCGCGGGCGGGTGCGCCGCCAGCAACTCCTTCGTACGGGTGCGCAGTTCGGCTGCGTCGGTCATGCGGCTGCTCCGTTCTCGAGAGAGGGCACCACGACGACCCGGCCGGTGGTGACACCGTCGCCGACCCGCTGCACGGCGGCCGCGCCGCCGCCCAGCGGCACGCGCTCGCTGACCAGCGGCTTGATGGCACCGCGCGCGGCCAGCTCGGTGAGCTGCTCGTGGCAGTGCTGGATCAGCTTGGGGCTCTTGGTGCCGTACAGACCCCAGTGCAGGCCGAGGATCGCATAGTTCTTCACCAGGGCGTGGTTGAGCGCCGGGCTGGGGATCGAGCCGCTGGCGAAGCCCACGACGACGATCCGGCCCTCGAAGGCGACGACCTTGGTGGACTGGGTGTACGCCTCACCGCCGACGGGGTCGTAGATCACGTCGGCGCCCCGGCCGCCGGTGGCTTCCTTCACGGCGGCGATGACGTCCTGGGTACGCCGGTCGATGACGACGTCGCAGCCCAGCTCGCGCGCCACGGCCACCTTGTCGGCCCCGCCGACCACGCCGATGACGGTGGCGCCGGCCGCCTTCCCCAGCTGCACGGCCGCGCTGCCGACCCCTCCGGCGGCGGCGTGGACGAGCAGCGTCTCACCGGCTTCGAGACGGGCCCGGCGGTGCAGACCGAACCACCCCGTCTGGTAGCCGATGTGCAGGGCGGCCGCCTCGGCGTCGTCGAGGGTGTCGGGCGCGGGCAGCAGGGCGGCGGCGTCCGCGACGGCGTACTCGGCGAAACCGCCGTGCGGCAGCGCGGGGTTGGCCAGCACGCGGCGTCCGTCCTCGGTCTCGCCGCAGATCTCCACACCGGGCGTGAACGGCAGTGGCGGCCTGACCTGGTAGTGGCCGCGGCACATCAGCACGTCCGGGAAGTTGATGTTCGCCGCGCGTACCTTGAGCAGGACCTGCCCCTCACCGGGCACCGGTCGCTCCACGTCCTGGAGCTGCATCACCTGGCTCGGTTCGCCGAGCTGGTGTACTTGCCATGCCTGCATGCGGGGCCTCCACGGGACTGCTCTGTCTGACCGGGTTCGACCGCATACTAAGCGGTCGCTTGCCGATCAGGGAACAGTCATGTGCGTCACGCCCTCACGAGCGGGCCGGACGCGCCCTCACATGCATCCGCTCCCCCTGTGGCCCGAACAGGCTCAGGAACTCCACGGGCCCCTCCCCCGTCGACCCGAACCAGTGCGGCACCCGAGTGTCGAACTCGGCGGCCTCCCCCGGACCGAGCACCACATCATGATCGGCCAGCACGAGCCTCAGCCGCCCCGACATCACGTACAGCCACTCATAGCCCTCGTGGGTCCGGGGTTCCGGCTCGAGCTTGCGCTGTGGTTCGAGCACCTTGTACGCCTGGAGTCCGCCGGGCTGCCGGGTGAGCGGCCAGTGGGTGCGGCCGCCGCGCACGATCGGCTGGGCGCGTACCCGCGGGTCGCGCACCGGGGGCGCGCCCACCAGCTCGTCCAGCGGCACCTCGTGGGCCCGGGCGATCGGCAGCAGAAGCTCCAGACTGGGCTTGCGCAGCCCCGACTCCAGCCGCGACAGCGTGCTCACGGAGATACCGGTCGCCTCGGACAGGCCGGCGAGTGTCGCGCCCCGCTCCTTGCGGATGCGCCGTAGCCTCGGCCCGACCTCGGCCAGCACCTCGTCCGTCCGTGCGTCGTCATCCATACCCTTGCTCATGCCCATATTGCAGATTCGGCAAAGACGTTTGTCAATGCGGCACCGGTCGGGCGACCGTCTGCGGTGGAGGTGGTCACCATGACCGACATGACCGAGAGGTACGAGGCCGTCGTCGTCGGAGGCGGCGCGGCCGGCCTGTCCGCCGCACTGGTCCTCGGCCGGGCCAGGCGCCGCACGCTCGTCGTCGACGCGGGCGAGCCGCGCAACGCGCCCGCCGCGCATCTGCAGGGCTATCTGACCCGGGACGGCATGCCGCCCGCGGAGTTCCTCGCCGCGGGGCGCGAGGAGATCGCGCGGTACGGCGTCGAGCTGGTCCGGGACCGGGCGGTGGACGTGTCCCGGCAGGACAACGGCGAGTTCCGCGTGACGCTCGCGGCCGGACGGACCGTGCACGCCCGGCGGCTGGTCCTCGCCACCGGGCTGGCGGACGAGCTCCCGACGGTCACGGGGGTCGCCGAGCGCTTCGGGCGGGACGTGCTGCACTGCCCGTACTGCCACGGCTGGGAGGTCCGCGACAGGTCCTTCGGGGTGCTGGCCACCACGCCGATGAGCGTCCACCAGGCGCTGATGGTCTCCCAGTGGTCGAAGGACGTCACGCTGTTCCTGCACACGGTCACCGAGGCGGAGCTGACGGCCGACGACACGCGACGGCTCGCCGCCGCCGGGGTCGTCGTGGTGCCCGGTGAGGTCGCGGGACTCGTCGTCGAGGGCGACCGGCTCACGGGGGTCCGGCTCACGGACGGCACCGTCCATGACCGCTCGACGCTCTTCGTGGCGCCGCGCGCGGTCCCCCGCAACGACCTGTTCGAGCGGCTGGGCGCCGAGCTGCGCGAGACCCCGTTCGGCACGTACCCGGTGGTCGACGAGACGGGCCTGACGACCGTGCCCGGCGTCTGGGCGGCGGGCAACGCGGTGGGCTTCGCCGAGCAGGTCGTGAACGCCGCGGGCGCGGGCTACCGGGCGGCGGCCACGCTCAACGGCGAGCTGCTCTTCGCCGACCTCGACGCCGCCCAGGACAGGTCCCGGCCGCGGAGCTGAACCGCCCGGGTGTGGACGGCGCCCCTCCGTAGCACCATGGCTCCATGCTGCTCGCCCGGCTCGCCCATGTGTCCCGGGAGGTCGCCGCCACCTCGGCGCGGTCCCGGAAGACAGCTCTGCTCGCCGAGCTGTTCCGGGACGCCGACGCGGACGACGTGCCGATCGTGATCCCGTATCTGGCGGGCCGTCTCCCCCAGGGGCGGCTCGGTATCGGCTGGAAGCTGCTGAGCGGGCCTGTGCCACCCGCGCCCGAGCCCTCGCTCACGGTGCGGGACGTGGACGCCCGGCTCACGGAGGTCGGCGCGGTCACGGGCGCCGGCTCGCAGGCGGAGCGCAGGCGGCTGATGGACGAGCTGCGGGCGGCGGCCACCGAGGACGAGCAGCGGTTCCTCTTCGGGCTGCTCACCGGTGAGGTGCGGCAGGGCGCGCTGGACGCGGTCGCGGTCGAGGGGCTCGCCGAGGCGAC
>LRTP01001257.1 GCA_001550305.1 Streptomyces diastatochromogenes | reverse complement strand
CCGCCGCGGACGTACGGCGGGCGGTGATGCTCGCCGGATCGCTGCAGACGGTGGCGCGGGCGCTGCTGACGGACGGCCCGGGGGCCCTGGACGGCTTCCGGCTCACGGTGGGCCGCCCGGTGCTGCCCATGCTCGCGCACAGCGCCACGTCCGTGTCCGAGGCCGTGGAGAAGCTGGGCGCGTGTGCCGTCGAGGAGAAGCTCGACGGCATCCGCGTACAGCTGCACCGCGACGGCGACAACGTACGGATCTACACCCGCACCCTCGACGACATCACCGACCGGCTGCCCGAACTCACCTCCGCCGCGATGGAGTTGAAGGGCACCCGGTTCATCCTCGACGGCGAGGTGATCGCGCTGGACGAGGACGGGCGGCCACGCTCCTTCCAGGAGACGGCCGGGCGGGTGGGCTCGCGGGTGGACGTGGCCACGGCCGCGAAGAGCGTGCCGGTCTCCCCCGTCTTCTTCGACGCGCTGTCGGTCGACGGGCGGGATCTGCTGGATCTGCCGTTCGCCGAACGGCACGCGGAGCTGGCGCGGCTGGTGCCCGAGCCGATGCGGGTGCGGCGCGCCCTCGCCCACGGGCCCGAGGACATCCCCCCGGCACGACGATTCCTCGCCGAGACGCTGGAGCGCGGTCACGAGGGCGTGGTGGTGAAGGCACTGGACGCCCCCTACAGCGCGGGCCGGCGCGGGGCGTCGTGGCTGAAGGTCAAGCCCGTGCACACCCTCGACCTGGTGGTCCTGGCGGCCGAGTGGGGCCACGGACGGCGCACCGGCAAGCTCTCCAACCTGCACCTCGGGGCGCGCGCCGCGGACGGTTCGTTCGCGATGCTCGGCAAGACCTTCAAGGGCATGACGGACGCGATGCTGGCCTGGCAGACCGAGCGGCTCCAGGAGCTGGCCGTCGAGGACAGCGGCCACGTGGTCACCGTACGGCCCGAACTCGTCGTGGAGATCGCCTACGACGGTCTGCAGAGGTCCACCCGCTACCCGGCCGGGGTCACCCTGCGCTTCGCCCGCGTGGTGCGCTACCGCGAGGACAAGACGCCCGCGGAGGCCGACACGGTCGAGGCCCTGCTCGCCGCACACCCGGAGGTGGCTCCGTGACGGGGAAGCGCAGTGCGGGACTGCTGCTGTACCGGCGCACCGACGACGGCCCGGAGGTGCTGCTCGGCCATATGGGCGGCCCCTTCTTCGCGCGGCGGGACGCCGGGGCGTGGACCGTGCCCAAGGGCGAGTACGAGCCCGACGAGACCGCCTGGGACGCGGCGCGCCGGGAGTTCCAGGAGGAACTGGGGCTGCCGCCGCCCGACGGCGAGGCCGTCCCGCTGGGCGAGGTCACGCAGAAGAACGGCAAGGTCGTCACGGCCTGGGCGATCGAGGCGGACCTCGACCCGGCGACCGTGGTCCCGGGCACCTTCGAGATGGAGTGGCCGCCGAAGTCGGGGCGGCGCCAGGAGTTTCCCGAGCTGGACCGGGTGGAATGGTTCGGCCTGGACCGGGCCGGGGAGCTGATCGTGCCGGCGCAGGCGGCGTTTCTCGAGCGGCTGGCGGAGCACTCGGACTGAGAACGCCCTCCGCGTTGCGCCGCACCGCGCCGCACGGGAGGGTCGGAAAACAGGCTCGAGGAACAGCCCGCTCCAGGAGGTCGGCCATGCCCATCGCGACGGTGAACCCGGCGAACGGCGAGACGCTCAAAACGTACGACGCGCTCGGCGCCGAGGAGATCGAGCGCAGGCTCGCCACGGCCGAGACCACGTTCCGCGACTATCGCACCACGTCCTTCGCCGAGCGCGCACGGCTGCTGCACAGGGCGGCCGACCTCCTCGACGAGGAGCGGGACGACATCGGCCGGGTGATGACCACGGAGATGGGCAAGCCCGTCAAGCAGGCCCGCGCGGAGGCCGCCAAGTGCGCGAAGTCGATGCGCTGGTACGCCGACCACGCCGAGGAGCTGCTCGCCGACGAGGAGCCCGCCGACTCCGACGTCAAGGACTCCGGCGCCTCCCGCGTCCTGGTGCGCTACCGGCCGCTTGGCCCGGTGCTGGCCGTCATGCCGTGGAACTTCCCGCTCTGGCAGGTGGTCCGATTCGCCGCGCCCGCCCTGATGGCGGGCAACGTCGGCCTGCTCAAGCACGCCTCGAACGTGCCGCAGACCGCCCTCTATCTGGAGGACCTGTTCCGCCGGGCGGGCTTCCCCGAGGGCTGTTTCCAGACGCTGCTGATCGGCTCGGGCGCCGTGGAGGGCATCCTGCGCGATCCCCGGGTCAAGGCGGCGACGCTGACCGGGAGTGAACCGGCGGGGCGCGCGGTGGCCTCGGTCGCCGGGGACGAGGTCAAGAAGACGGTGCTGGAGCTGGGCGGCAGCGATCCGTTCGTCGTCATGTCGTCCGCCGACGTGGACCGGGCGGCGAGGACCGCGGTGACGGCCCGGGTGCAGAACAACGGGCAGTCGTGCATCGCCGCCAAGCGGTTCATCGTGCACACGGACGTGTTCGACGCCTTCGCCGAGCGCTTCACGGCGGGCATGAAGGCGCTGAAGGTCGGCGATCCGCTGGACGAGGCCACCGACATCGGACCGCTCTCCACCGAGCAGGGCCGCGGTGACCTGGAGGAACTCGTCGACGACGCGGTGGAGAACGGCGCGACCGTGCTCTGCGGCGGCGAGCGTCCCGAAGGCTTCACGGAGCACGGCTGGTACTACGCGCCGACCGTCCTCACCGACATCACCCCCGAGATGCGCGTCCACCAGGAGGAGACCTTCGGGCCGGTCGCCACGCTCTACCGCGCCGCCGATCTGGACGAGGCGGTGGCGCTCGCGAACGACACGCCGTTCGGGCTGAGTTCGAACGTATGGACGAACGACGAGGCCGAGGTGGACCGGTTCGTGCGCGACCTGGAGGCGGGCGGCGTGTTCTTCAACGGGATGACCGCCTCCCACCCGGCTTTCCCGTTCGGCGGGGTCAAGCGCTCGGGCTACGGACGTGAACTGTCGGGACACGGAATCCGCGAGTTCTGCAACATCACCACCGTATGGCACGGAGCGTAAGCGTTCCGCAGCTACGATCCCCCTGTGAACCGCGAAGTGACCCTGCCTCTGATCGTCGACGACCGCGGCACGTTGCAGGTGGCGGCCGCCGACGTCAGCAAACTGCTGCGCACGGTGGGCGGCCGATGGCTGCACCTGGTGGAGGCCGGCCAGGACGGACTCGACGAGGACACGGTGGCGACACTGACCATCGAACTCGCCAAGCTCGCCGACCGCATCGACGTGGCCTGCATCGCGCACAGCAGCGGGACGACGTCCGACTGACGGCGCGCGTTCGCCCGGTCCGCGCGCCGGGCCGACGCGCCCTCAGGTCGGCCGCTGGTCGAGTTCCCACAGGGCGTGCCAGAACTTCGCCTCGTAGCTCTGCAGCAGCCGCCCGTACCTGAGGACCTCGGTCTCCCCGATCCGCCCCGCGTCCAGCCCCGCCTGTACAGCCGTGAGCGCCTTCCGCTCCAGCTCCGGGGCGGGTGCCGCGAAGAAGTCGAAGAAGCCGCACACCTCGCCGCCGAAGCCGTAGTGACGGCGCAGGGCTTCGGCGATCGCCGCGCAATAGCCGCCCCACGTCGTGAAGTTGCCGCTCAGGGCGAGCACCACGTCGGCCGGTGAGCCGTTCAGGGCCAGCCAGGCGACGTACGCGGGATAGGCCTGGCAGTCCGCGAGCGGCTCGTAGGCCGCCGCCCGCGCCTCGTCCACCCCGCAGGCGGCGGCGAACACATCCAGTCTGTCCTGGGCCAGAGCCTCACCCTCCGCGAGCATGGTGAAGAAGGCGGCGCTCTGCGGCTCGACGTCCGGACGCTCGGCCAGATGCAGGAACGCACGGCGGTCCGCGGCGATCACATGGCGCTGTTCCAGGGCGAGGGCGGCGAGCGTGGAACGCTGGGCCGCGCCCCGGGCGATGAGGGGCAACAGCCGGTTGGCGTGGGGGTCCGGGGCGAGCTTCCCGGTGGTGTCCTCCAGCAGTTCCCTGGCCGTGCGCACCATGGCGTACTCCTTCGGTTCGGCCGTCCCGGGGCCTCTTCCCTCGCACTCCCGCGTCCTCCCAAGAATCCCCGGAATGGAGTAACCCGACGCGAGATCCCCACGCTTCCGGGTGATCGTGGGTGGACCACCCCGGTGGGTGAACCGCCCCCGTGGGTGAACCACTCTTCCGCCGGGGGACGAGAGTTCCCCGGAAGGCGAAAGAAGGCGCGCGTCATGGCGACTTTGTGCAGACCTTCGGTCTCCGTGCCGGAATACGTGATCACGATGGAGGAGACGCTGGAGCTGGCTCGCTCCCGTCACGAGGACCACCCGCAACTGCCGTTGGCACTCCGACTGATCGAGAACACTGGTGTCCAAACCCGGCACATCGTGCAGCCCATCGCGGAGACGCTGAAACACCCGGGCTTCGAAGAACGCAACAAGGTCTACGAGAGTGAGGCCAAGGCCCGCGTCCCCGCCGTCATACAGCGGGCGCTGGACGACGCCGAGCTGCTCACCACCGACATCGACATGATCATCTACGTCTCGTGCACCGGGTTCATGATGCCCTCGCTCACGGCCTGGCTGATCAACACGATGGACTTCAGCAGCGACACCCGGCAAATACCCATAGCCCAGCTGGGCTGCGCGGCGGGCGGCGCCGCGATCAACCGGGCCCACGACTTCACCACGGCGTACCCCGACGCCAACGCGCTCATCGTGGCCTGCGAGTTCTGCTCGCTCTGCTACCAGCCGACCGATCTCAGCGTCGGCTCGCTGCTCTGCAACGGCCTGTTCGGCGACGGCATCGCCGCCGCCGTCGTCCGCGGCAACGGCGGCACCGGCGTCCACCTGGAGCGCAACGGCTCCTACCTGGTCCCCAAGACCGAGGACTGGATCATGTACGACGTCCGCGCCACGGGCTTCCACTTCCTGCTGGACAAGCGGGTTCCCGGGACGATGGAACCGCTCGCTCCCGCCCTCCACGCCCTCGCGCGACAGCACGACTGGGACGCCTCCGACCTGGACTTCTACATCATCCACGCGGGCGGCCCCCGGATCCTCGACGACCTCAGCAAGTTCCTCGAGGTCCCGCCGGAGGCCTTCCGGTTCAGCCGGGCCACCCTCACCGAGTACGGGAACATCGCCAGCGCCGTCGTCCTGGACGCGCTGCGCCGGCTGTTCGACGAGGGCGGCGCCGAGCACGCCGCGCGCGGACTGCTCGCGGGCTTCGGCCCCGGCATCACCGCGGAAATGGCCCTGGGCCGCTGGCGCGACGGCAGCAACGAGACGGTGTGAACGAAATGACCGAGAAGACGATGCCCGGGCCACTGCCGCCTGTCCGGCACTGGCCCGCCCTCGACCTGAAGGGCGTGGACTTCGACCCGGTCCTGACCGAGCTGATGCGCGAGGGACCGGTCACCCGGATCCAGCTGCCCAACGGCGAGGGCTGGGCCTGGCTGGTGACCCGACACGACGATGTGCGCATGGTCGCCAACGACCCACGGTTCAGCCGCGAGGCGGTCATGGACCAGTCGGTCACCCGGCTCGCCCCGCACTTCATCCCGGTCCGCGGCGCGGTGGGCTTCCTGGACCCGCCCGACCACACCCGGCTGCGCCGCTCGGTGGCAGCGGCCTTCACGGCACGCGGGGTGGAACGGGTCCGCGACAAGGCCCGGCGCACGCTCGACGTGATGGTCGACGAGCTGCTGCGGATCGGACCGCCCGCCGATCTCACCGAGGCCGTCCTCACCCCCTTCCCCATCGCGGTCATCTGCGAGCTGATGGGCGTCCCGGCCGACGACCGGCGGGGCATGCACACCTGGACGCAGCTGATCCTGTCCTCCGCGCACGGCGCCGAGGTCAGCGAGAGGGCCAAGGACGAGATGGGCGCCTACTTCAGGAAGCTCATCGGCGCCCGGAACGACAGCAGGGACGAGGACGTCACCTCGCTGCTGGGCGCCGCCGTGGGCCGGGACGAGATCGATCTGGAGGAGGCCGTCGGACTCGCCGTCCTCCTCCAGATCGGCGGCGAGGCGGTCACGAACAACAGCGGGCAGATGTTCTACCTGCTCCTGACCCGCCCGGCGCTGGCCGACCGGCTGCGCTCCGACCCCCGGATCCGCCCCCAGGCCATCGACGAGCTGCTGCGCTACATCCCGCACCGCAACATGGTCGGCCTGTCGCGGATCGCGAGGGAGGACGTCGAGATCAGGGGCGTACTGATCCGGGCCGGCGATCCGATCTACGTCTCGTACCTGGCCGCCAACCGCGACCCGGAGGTCTTCCCGGACCCGGAGCACATCGACTTCGGGCGCAGCCCCAATCCGCACGTGGCGTTCGGCTTCGGCCCGCACTACTGCCCGGGCGGGATGCTGGCCAGGCTGGAGTCGGAACTCCTGGTCGAGGCGCTCGTGGACCGGCTGCCGGGGCTGCGGCTCGCCGTTCCCCCAAGTCAGGTCCCGTTCAGGAAAGGCGCGTTGATCCGTGGCCCCGAGGCTCTGCCCGTGACGTGGTGAGCGCGATGACCATGACCGAAGGACTCCTGGTACCACCGGGTCACGGCCGGATCGTGCAGACCCCCGCCCAGCACGTGACGTTCAAGGTGACCGGCTCGCACTCGCGCACCGCGTCCACCTTCGAGGTGCTGGTACCGCCCGGGTTCGACGTGGGCGCCCATGTGCACACGCGCAGCGAGGAGCTGTTCTACGTGCTCGAAGGGGAGCTGGACGTGCTCGCCTTCGAGCCTCGGATCCGGACCCCCGACAACTGGCAGAAGTGGGAGTCGAGTTCGGGCAACCGGGTGGTGCGGGCAACCCCGGGCACGGTCATCGTCGTGCCCCCGGGCTGTCCCCACGCCTTCTCCAACCCCACCGAGAACCAGGCGAAGATGTTCTTCCAGGCCTCCCCGCCCCCGGACCACGAGCGCTACTTCGAGGAGCTGCTCGAGATCCTGAGGGACGGGGGCCCGCCGGACCACGCGGCCATCGAGGAACTGCGGGCGAGGTACGACATCGAGCAGCTCACCCCTCTGAAGCTCCGGTGAGGGCGGCGCCCCAGTCCCTAGGGGCGCGGGGTGATTACCGAATCGGCATCCCGGAAAGCGTCCGAGCGATCACCAGCCGCTGAATCTCGCTCGTACCCTCAAAAATGGTGTAAATGGCCGCATCCCGGTGCATCCGCTCCACGGGATACTCGCGGGTGTAGCCATTTCCACCCAGGATCTGGATCGCCTGACCGGTGACCTTCTTCGCCGTCTCACTGGCGAACAGCTTGGACATCGACCCCTCGGCCGCGGTGAACGGCTTCCCGTTGACCGCCATCCACGAAGCCCGCCACACCAGCAGACGCGCGGCATCGATGGACGTACGCATGTCGGCGAGCTGGAAAGCGACACCCTGATTGTCGATGATCGGACGCCCGAACTGCTCACGCGTCATCGCATAGTCGAGGGCGACCTCGTACGCGGCGCGGGCCGTGCCCACCGCCATGGCCCCGACCGCCGGACGCGACGCCTCGAACGTGGCCATCGCGGCGTTCTTCACCCGCTCGCCGCCACCCGCCTTGGCGCGCTCCCGGGCGCGGGCCAGGCGCTCGTCCAGCTTCGCCTTGCCGCCGAGCAGGCAGGACCCAGGGATGCGAACGTTGTCGAGGACGACCTCCGCGGTGTGCGAGGCACGAATGCCGTGCTTCTTGAACTTCTGGCCCTGGGAGAGGCCCGGCGTGCTCGGCGGCACGATGAAGGAGGCGTGTCCCTTGGAGCCGAGGTCCGGGTCGACGACCGCGACGACGACATGGACATTGGCGATGCCACCGTTGGTCGCCCAGGTCTTGGTGCCGTTGAGCACCCACTCGTCCTTGGC
>LRTP01001256.1 GCA_001550305.1 Streptomyces diastatochromogenes | reverse complement strand
CGGCGTGCTCGGCGGCACGATGAAGGAGGCGTGTCCCTTGGAGTCGAGGTCCGGGTCGACGACCGCGACGACGACATGGACATTGGCGATGCCACCGTTGGTCGCCCAGGTCTTGGTGCCGTTGAGCACCCACTCGTCCTTGGCCTCGTCGTAGACGGCACGCGTGCGCATCGAGGCGACGTCGGAGCCGGCGTCGGGCTCGGACGAGCAGAAGGCCGCGACCTTGACATCGTTGGCGTCGCCGTACATCTGCGGGATCCAGGTGCCGATCTGCTCCTCGGTGCCGTTGGCGAGGACGCCCACGGCGGCGAGGCCGGTGCCGACGATCGACAGGGCGATGCCCGCGTCGCCCCAGAACAGCTCCTCCATGGCCATGGGTATGCCGAGACCGGTCGGGTCGAAGTACTGCTGGGCGTAGAAGTCGAGGGAGTAGATGCCGACCTTCGCGGCTTCCTGGATGACCGGCCAGGGAGTCTCCTCGCGCTCGTCCCACTCGGCGGCCGCGGGGCGGATCACATCGGCGGCGAACCCGTGGAGCCAGTCGCGGACCTCCCTCTGTTCGTCGTTGAGCTCCATGGTGAACTCGGCCATGACCCCTCCAGCACTGCACTAAAGTGTTACTTGCGGTAACTGGAGTCTGTTACTGATCAGTAGTAGAAGTCAACTCCCACGTACCGCTCGGCAGCCCGTTCGATACGCATGGGCCGATGAGTGTTACTTTGCGCAGGCGTCACCGAATCACCACGGGTGGGGAGAGATCATGGACACCACACAGCGGACCGATCAGCAGAGGTCCGCCGACCGCCGCCGGCGCGAGCTGCTGGAAGCCGCCGACAGAGTGGTGCTCCGCGACGGCCCCGGGGCCTCGATGAACGCCATCGCCGCCGAGGCGGGCATCACCAAGCCGATCCTGTACCGCCACTTCGGCGACAAGGGTGGACTGTACGCGGCCCTGGCCAAGCGGCACACCGACGCCCTCCTCGGAGCGCTGCGGGCCGCGCTGGACGCGCCCGCGGAGCGCCGGGAGCGGGTGGAGGCCACGCTCGACACGTATCTCGCGGCCATCGAGGCGCACCCCCAGGTCTACCGCTTCCTGATGCACCCCACGGAGGGCGCCTCGTCCGCCGACCAGGGCTTCGACCTGGGCAAGCACTCCGCGCCGCTGCTGCGCCGCATGGGCGAGGAGTTGGCCGAGGTCATCGAGGAACGGGTGGATCTCGGACCGGGCAGTCAGCAGTTGGCGCGGGTGTGGGGGCACGGGATCGTCGGCATGATGCATGCCGCCGGGGACTGGTGGCTCGGCGAGCAGCCCTGCTCCCGGGCCGAGTTGGTACGGAGTCTGGCCGATCTGCTGTGGGGCCGGCTGGCCGCGGCCGGCGATCGTGTCGGGGGCCCTGGGTTCTGAGGTCGGGTGCCGGCTGCGGGTTGTTCGTGGCACCCGCAGCCGGCCCGCGAAGCTCAGCGCCCCCAAGACGCCCGCGCCGCCTGCCTCATCACCCGGCGCCGGCGCCAACCGCTCAATCGGTCCACGTACAGACCACCCTCCAGATGGTCGTACTCGTGCTGCAGACACCGGGCGAACCACCCCGTGCCCCGCACCGACACCGGCTCCCCGTCCACCGTGAAACCCTCGACAACGGCGTGGTCGTACCGCTCCGTCCCCGCTTCCAGGCCGGGCAGCGAGAGACAGCCCTCCGGCCCGCGCAGCACCACGCCGTCCGCCTCGACGAGACGGGGGTTCACCACGTGTCCCAGATGGCGGACATCCTCGTCGTCCGGGCAGTCGTACACGAAGACCCGCGACGCGACGCCGACCTGGTTCGCGGCGAGGCCGACGCCCTGGGCGGCGTACATCGTCGCGAACATGTCCTCGACGAGTTGCGCGAGTTCGGGACCGAAGTCCGTGACGTCTTCACACGGTGTGTGCAGAACGGGGTCGCCGAGCAGAGTCACCGGCCGGACGCGCCCTCGGGTGCCGGGGATGGAGCCGTGTCGCATGGCGGCAAGGGTACGGTCCTCATGGGCGCGCGAATGTCGCGCGGGCACCGTGGAGGTGCCGCGATTCGGGCACGTGAGTGGATCTCGATAGGCTGAGGCCCACACGGTGCCGGGGGCAGAGGCGCGGCGCGTACGCAAGGAGGATCGAGAAACGATGTCAGGCAACTCGGACCCGCTGACGCCGCGGGCCAAGCTGGCCGTGACGGCGGGCAAGGCGGCGGCGGCCGTCTCACGGGCCGCCGGACGCGGCAGCGGATCGGTGATCGGCGGCCGGGTGGCACTCAAGCTCGACCCCGATCTGCTGGCCAGGCTCGCCACCCACCTGGACGTGATCCTGGTGTCGGCGACCAACGGCAAGACCACGACCACCCGGCTGATCGCGGAGGCGCTGCGCGCCGCGGGCCCGGTCGTGTCCAACGCGCTGGGCGCCAACATGCCGGCCGGTATCACCTCGGCTCTCGCCGGGGGCTCGGACGCGAAGTTCGCGGTCATCGAGGTCGACGAGAAGTACCTCGCGGGTGTCGCCCGCGACACCGACCCGAAGTGCATCGCCCTGCTCAACCTCTCCCGCGACCAGCTCGACCGGGCCGCCGAGACCCGGATGATGGCCGAGCACTGGCGCGAGGGCCTGGCCGGTTCCAAGGCCGTCGTGGTCGCCAACGCCGACGACCCGCTCGTCGTGTGGGCCGCTTCCTCCTCGCCGAACGTCATGTGGGTGGCGGCCGGTCAGATGTGGAAGGACGACGCCTGGTCCTGCCCGTCCTGCGGCGGTGTGATGCAGCGCCCCGGAGACGACTGGTTCTGCGGCGACTGCGGCTTCCGCCGTCCGACGCCGACCTGGGCGCTGTCCGGGGACCACGTCCTCGACCCGCACGGCTCCGCGTGGCCGATCCACCTCCAGCTGCCCGGCCGGGCCAACAAGGCGAACGCCGCCTCGTCGGCCGCCGTCGCCGCGGTCTTCGGGGTGCCCCCGCAGGTCGCCCTGGAGCGCATGTACCAGGTGCAGGCGGTCGCCGGACGCTACGACGTGGTGCAGTTCATGCAGCGCGACCTGCGTCTGCTGCTCGCCAAGAACCCCGCGGGCTGGCTCGAGACGTTCTCCCTGATCGACCCTCCGCCGACCCCGGTCATCCTGTCCGTGAACGCGCGGGGCGCCGACGGTACCGACACCTCCTGGCTGTGGGACGTCGACTACACCCGACTGACCGGGCACCCCATCTTCGTGCTCGGCGACCGCAAGCTCGACCTCGCCGTGCGTCTCGAGGTCGCCAACCAGTCCTTCCAGGTCTGCGAGAACCTCGACCAGGCGGTGCAGCTCGCCCCGCCCGGTCGCATCGAGGTCATCGCGAACTACACCGCATTCCAGGATTTGAGGCGTCGTGTCGGCAACTGAGCAGCCACGGAGGACCAAGAGAATGAGTGACAACAGCCTGCGCCTGGTGTGGATCTACCCGGACCTGCTGAGCACCTACGGCGACCAGGGCAACGCCCTCGTCGTGGAGCGCCGGGCCCGCCAGCGCGGTCTCGACGTCGCCCGTCTCGACGTACGCAGCGACCAGCCGATCCCGACCTCCGGCGACATCTATCTGATCGGCGGCGGCGAGGACCGGCCGCAACGGCTCGCCGCGGAGCGTCTGCGCCGCGACGGCGGTCTGCATCGCGCGGTGGGCAACGGCGCGATCGTCTTCTCGGTCTGCGCCGGCTACCAGATCCTCGGCCACGAGTTCATCAACGACCTCGGGCAGCGCGAGCCCGGCCTCGGCCTGCTCGACGTGGTCTCGGTACGCGGCGAGGGCGAGCGGTGCGTCGGCGACGTACTCGGAGACATCGACCCGCGCCTCGGCCTGCCGCAGCTGACCGGCTTCGAGAACCACCAGGGCGTCACCCACCTCGGCCCCACCGCGCGTCCGTTCGCGCAGGTGCGGCTCGGCAAGGGCAACGGCACCGGCGACGGCACCGAGGGCGCGTACAACGACACGGTCTTCGGCACGTACATGCACGGGCCCGTGCTCGCCCGCAACCCGCAGATCGCGGACCTGCTGCTCAAGCTGGCGCTCGACGTGAACGCGCTGCCGCCGATCGACGACCGCTGGTACGAGGCACTCCGGGGCGAGCGCATCTCCGCGGCGCAGCAGCCCGCCTGAACGGTCGGCCAACAACGGACAAACGGTACGGGATGTCCACAGGGCGCGCTCGAGGGATACCTCAAGCGCGCCCTAGGCGTATCCGGCACGGTGTACCCAGGTCGGGCCCGCCTGACCGCATGTCCGCTCACTTGTGCGGCCGCGTCCACCAGGCGGACGCCCGCTACGGCACCACCCCGTCCCGCCGGTAGGGTGACCGGGATTCCAGCCGGACAGCGTGGTCCGGTACCCGGCCCACGTTGAGAAGGTATTTCGGGCTATGCGCATTGGTGTCCTCACGTCCGGCGGCGACTGCCCCGGCCTGAACGCCGTCATCCGGTCCGTCGTGCACCGCGCCGTCGTCGACCACGGCGACGAGGTCATCGGCTTCCGGGACGGCTGGAAGGGGCTTCTGGAGTGCGACTACCTGAAGCTCGACCTCGACGCGGTGAGCGGCATCCTGGCTCGCGGCGGCACGATCCTCGGCTCCTCCCGGGTCCAGCCCGCGCAGCTGCGTGACGGCGTGGAGCGGGCCAAGGGCCATGTCGAGGAGCTCGGGCTCGACGCGATCATCCCGATCGGCGGCGAGGGCACGCTGAAGGCGGCCCGGCTGCTCTCGGACAACGGCCTGCCGATCGTCGGCGTGCCGAAGACCATCGACAACGACATCGCCGTGACGGACGTGACCTTCGGCTTCGACACGGCCGTCGGCGTCGCGACCGAGGCCCTGGACCGGTTGAAGACCACCGCCGAGTCCCACCAGCGGGTGCTGATCGTGGAGGTCATGGGCCGCCACACGGGCTGGATCGCCCTGCACTCCGGCATGGCGGCGGGCGCGCACGCCATCGTCGTCCCCGAACGCCCCTTCGACATCGAGGAGTTGGCCGCGCGGGTCGGCGAGCGCTTCGATGCGGGCAAGCGGTTCGCGATCGTCGTCGCCGCGGAAGGGGCGAAGCCTCGCCCGGGCACCATGGAGTTCGACGAGGGCGGCAAGGACGTCTACGGGCACGAGCGCTTCGCCGGCATCGCCCGGCAGCTCTCCCTGGAGCTGGAGGAGCGCCTCGGCAAGGAGGCCCGACCGGTGATCCTCGGGCACGTCCAGCGCGGGGGGACCCCGACGGCGTACGACCGCGTGCTCGCCACGCGGTTCGGCTGGCACGCGGTGGAGGCCGCGCATCGCGGCGACTTCGGGAAGATGACCGCGCTGCGGGGGACCGACATCGTCATGGTGTCGCTCGCGGAGGCGGTGGAGAGCCTGAAGACGGTTCCTGAGGAGCGGTACGCCGAGGCGGAGTGCGTGCTCTGAGGGTTCGTTCTCGGCTGCGGCAGCATCGTGGCGTGTCGCGCAGTTCCCCGCGCCCCTGACGGGGCACTGCACTGACCCCGGTCACAGTTGTGGCCGGGGGCAGTCCTACTCTGGTTCGGACAGACAGCGCACAACGTACGAATCAGGAGCCGGCGGATGGATCACAGCGGGCACGGCATGACCATGGATCTGCCGCCGTTCACGCTGGGGCGGGGGCTCGAGTGGTCCACGGACCCGTTCTTCCTCGTCGCCTGCCTGGTGGGACTCGGCCTGTACGGCTGGGGGGTTGTGCGGCTCGTGCGGCGCGGTGACAAGTGGTCGGTCGGGCGGACCATCGCCTTCGTGCTCGGCGTGCTGACCGTGATGCTCGTGATGTGCACCAAGCTCAACGACTACGGCATGGTCATGTTCAGCGTGCACATGGTGCAGCACATGGTGATCAGCATGCTCTCGCCGATCCTGATCCTGCTCGGAGCGCCGATCACACTGGCGCTGCGCGCGCTGCCGGTGGCCGCCACGCGAGGCAACAAGGGGCCGCGTGAACTGCTCCTGATGTTCCTGCACAGCCGCTACATGCGGATCATCACGCATCCGGCGTTCACGATCCCGCTGTTCATCGCGAGCCTGTACGCGCTGTACTTCTCCCCCATCTTCGACTTCCTGATGGGCTCCAAGACCGGGCACATCGCGATGATGTGCCACTTCCTCGCCGTCGGCCTGGTCTTCTTCTGGCCGATCATGGGCGTCGACCCCGGACCGCACCGGCCGGGCTATCTGATGCGGATGCTGGAGCTGTTCGCGGGCATGCCGTTCCATGCGTTCTTCGGTATCGCGCTGATGATGGCGTCCGCACCCATGGTGGAGACGTACAAGAACCCGCCCGCCTCGCTCGGCATCGACGCGCTCTCCGACCAGAGCGCCGCGGGCGGCATCGCCTGGGCGTTCAGCGAGATCCCCTCCGTCCTCGTGCTGATCGCGCTGCTCTTCCAGTGGTACGCCTCCGAGAAGCGGCAGGCCCGTCGCACGGACCGGGCCGCCGACCGCGACGGCGACAAGGAACTCGAGGCGTACAACGCCTATCTGGCCTCACTCAACGCACGCGGCCGCTGAATTAACTTTGCAATTCACCTTGCGTGAAGGGCTTTTCGGTTCAGTAGCATGGGGGGACAACGGGGGAAACCGCAGGGGGAGCGGTCATGTCAATTCGTGCGTCCATGCAAAGGGCGGGGATTTCCGCCGCCCGAAGGCTCGCTCTACTGCTGGTTTCGGTACTGATAGTCAGCGGGTGCAGCAAATCCGATCAGTTGTTCGTGGTACGGGCCGTGGCGGTGGGGGTTTCCTCGGTCTCCCCCTTCTTCAAGGAGGACCGACAGCTCGGCACGGACATCCATCTGCCCGAGGCCCGGCCCAGTGGTGGCGTGCAGGCCAGTAACAGTCCCGGGCTGTACGGCGGGGCCCCTGACGGCAGCGACGGAAGCGGTTCACCGGCGCCGGCGCCCGAACCCGGTACCGCACCCGGCACCGGCCCTGGCACCGGCGTGTGGGGCGGCACCACGAAACCCGGCACCTGCGCCGTGGCGAAGTTGAAGAAATTCCTCACCGACCCCAAGAACTCGGCGAAGGCCCAGGAATGGGCGCGAGTCCTGCATATAAGCACCGATCAGATCCCGGGTTATATCGATCAACTCACACCCGTCGTACTGCGTCACGACACTCTCGTGACGAATCACGACTACAAGAACGGCAAGGCGGTTTCGTACGCCGCGCTGCTGCAGGCCGGAATCGCCATTCTGGTCGACCAACAGGGACTGCCCGCGGTGAAGTGCTCCTGTGGCAATCCGCTGCTCCCCTTCGAGGGAAAGGCCTCGAAGACCGATGTGCGGTTCAAGAACGGCAACGATCAGTGGGCCGACTACCGGCAGGACCGCGTCGTGATGGTCGAGCCGCCGCCCGGGGCGCAGGAGATCCACAAGCTCCAGCTCGTCGACGTGCGCAACCCCGACCGGGGGATCGCCCGCCCGGTGGGCAGCGACGGCAGCCAGGACAAGTCCTTCGACACCCAGCAGAAGCACGCCGTGCCACCGGTCACCGGCATGACCTTCGCCGAGGCGACCCGGCGGCTGACCGACGCGGGGCTGGGGATGTCGTACGCCGGTGACACCCTGCCGGCCGACGACGCCCAGGTGACGGCGTCCCGGCCGACCGAGGGCAGCCAGGTCGCCTGGGGCACGTCGGTCGTCCTGTCGGCGCGGTCCGACAGCCCGTCCGCGAGCGGCGGTGGTCCGGCCACGCCGCCGGCTTCCGGCACGGGCACGGGCGGCACGAACGAAGCGGGCGGCACGAGCGGAGCGGGTTCGGATCCCGGGACGACCCCGCCGACCTCGTCGGGGGGATCGTCCGGCTCCTCGTCCGACGGCGCGTCGTCGGGCAGCGCCTCGTCGTCCGGCAGCGGCACCGGGTCGGGTGCGCCTACGGACACGGTCATCCCCACCCCCACGAAGACCGCCACGTCCACGGACACGCCCACCAACACCCCCACGGACACGAGCGGCGGAACGGGCGGCGGAACGACGTCGACCCCGTCGCACACCTCTCCGACCGGCTCACCCACGAGCACTGCCCCGACCACCCCCACGGCCACCGCCCCGACCGTGCCAACGACCGAACCGACCTCGCACGAACCGACCTCGACCAAGCCCACCGTCAGCAGCGCGCCGCCGCGGAGTGAGCCCGTGTCGAGCACACCGCCCGCCCCGGTCGACCCGGGTACGAGCGACTCCGCGCCCGGTGGGTCCACCGAGAGCGCGGCCTGACCCGCGTACGACAACGCAGAACCCGGGGGCAACCGGATGACAGCAGGATCAGCGCAGTCGGGAGTGGGCCGGATCATCGACGGCCGGTATCTGCTTCTGCAGCAGGTCGGCTCCGGCGGGATGGGCCACGTCTGGCTCGCCCACGACCAGCGGCTCGACTGCGACGTGGCGCTCAAGGAGATCAGGTTCCGCGATGTGCGGGAGGGGAGTGAGGAGCACGAGTCGCGGATCGCGCGCGCCCGCGCCGAGGCCCGGCACGCAGCGGTGCTACGCGGCCACCCGCACGTGGTGACGGTCCACGACGTCCTGGAGCACGACGGCCTGCCATGGATCGTGATGGAGTACGTGGCGGGAGCCGAGGACCTGCGGGCCTGGCTCGCCCGGCGCGGCCCGCTGGCGCCCGACGAGTGCGCCCGCCTCGGCCTCGCGGTGCTGGACGCGCTGACCGCCGGGCACGAGCGCGGCATCATGCACCGGGACGTCAAACCGGCCAACATCCTGCTCGCCCCGGACCGCGCGGGCACCCCCGGCGCGCGCATCCTCCTCACCGACTACGGCGTCTCGGTCCAGCCGGACTCCCCCGAGACCCGCTGGACCCGTACCTCTGTTCTCGTCGGCACGGCCGGCTATCTGGCACCGGAACGGGCGCAGGGCGGGCAGCCGACCGCGGCCTCCGACCTGTTCTCGCTGGGCTGCACTCTGTACTTCGGTGTGGAGGGCCACGGCCCCTTCGACCGCGACAGCCACCTGGGGGCGCTCGCCGCGGTGGTCTCGGAGGAGGCGCCGCCGTCCCGGCGGGCCGGAGCGCTGGGGCCGATCATCGACGCGCTGCTGGTCAAGGACCCCGCCCTGCGGATCTCCGCGGAACGGACGGCGGCGGCCCTGGCCCGGATCATCCTGCCCGAGCCCCATCCGCCGACCCAGGTCGACACCGGCTCCCAGCCCGCGTGGGCGGGGCTCGTCACCTCCGACGGGCCCGGCGGTCCCGCGCCACCGGGCCGCCCCCCGGGCGGCCCGTCCAGGGACCACGACTACGCGCCGCCCGCACACGACCAGAGCCCGTCCCCCGCCCGGGACCAGGGACCGGCCCGGGAACGGGGTTTCGCGGCGCCGGGTTCGTACGTCCCCACGGCCCAGGCCTCCTCCGCGCCGGCGCAGCACCCGGCGTACGCACCCATGGCGCAGGCAGCCGGTGCCCCGGCCGC
>LRTP01001255.1 GCA_001550305.1 Streptomyces diastatochromogenes | reverse complement strand
TACGCCCCTCGCCCGGGCCAGGGCTTCGGTCCGCCGACCCCGCTCCCCCCGCAGCCCGGTGCCGGTTTCGGTCCGCCCAGCTTCGTGGGCCCCGCCGCGCCCGCCCAGGGTCCCGGCGGGGGGCGTCACCAGCGGACACTGCTCCTGCAGGTGACCGCGGCACTGCTCCTCGCTCTGTCGCTGACGGCGGGAGTGATCTGGGGTACGGCCCGGTACGGCGGGACGCGGACGCCCGTAGCCCCGTACGGCGCCCAGGTCGGGCTCTCCGCACCGCTCAAGAAGGGCGACTGCGTACTGAGCGACCCGTCCCCCGCACCGTCCTCGGGAACCCCGCGTCTGCGACTGGATCCGAGCTGCGGAGCGCTGCGCCCCGACGGGCAGGTGATGGAGCTGTACAAGGCCCGCTCCTTCGAGGAGGCCGGCAGCGACGGACCGGACCAGTGCGCGGAGCGGACGAAGGCGACCGCCGACAAACTCGCCTGGCACGTCCAGAGCCTGGCCGTGGTGCCCACCCGCGAGGGCTTCGACGCCACCGGCGGGAACGTCGCATGCCTGCTGGTCGGGAAGCACGGTCCGGTGTACGGCAGGCTCGGCGCCCTCCGCCCGTACGGGATGGCGTTCGAGGACGCGACCCAGATGCAGCAGGGCGACTGCCTCGGCCATGCCCGCGGGGACGCGAGCGAATACACCCACTACGAACTCGTCTCCTGCGACCAGGACCATGTGGGCCGGGTCTTCCGGATCACGCACCTCACCACTCTCACACCCGGCAAGAAGCCCGATGCCGAGGCGGACGCACAATGCGCGGCCGACGCCCCGCCGCAGCAACTCGACTATCCCGCCGACACCTATGTGAGTCATGGCCTGCGCAGCACAGGACTGTGGAGGAAGGGGTACTACCTGGTGGTCTGCAGCATCGAGCGTCTGGACAAGTCCCTCATGCACGGAGGCGAGTAGCACACCCGGCCCTGGCGAACTACGTCCCTTCGGGTGAAAATGGGCGCAGGCCACGGCCCGCGTCGCGGACCCCGCCGGGAGAAGGGTGTACTGCGATGCCCGGTTCGACGAAGGCGATGGGGGTGCTCACCGTCGGCGGACTCGTCATGGTGACGGCCTACACGGTGGCGCTCGGCAGCAACGGCTGGCTGTGGTTCGGCTGGGTGGTGCTCGGTCTGCTCACGGTCGGGATGGTGGCCTCGCGGGGGGCCTGATCGCGCGGGGGTCACTGTCACTCCCTGGGCAGCGGTCCAGCCGAGTGCACCCCCGGCTGGTACTTCGGCAGCCGGGCGGTGATCTTCATGCCCGCTCCCACCGCGGTCTCGATGACGAGGCCGTACTCGTCCCCGTACACCTGGCGGAGCCGGTCGTCGACGTTGGACAGTCCGATGCCGCCGGAGGGACTCACCTCCCCGGCGAGGATCCGGCGCAGCCGGTCGGGGTCCATCCCGGTGCCGTTGTCCTCGATCACGACCAGCGCCTCGGCGCCCGCGTCCTGGGCGGTGATGCTGATGTGGCTCTTGTCGGTCTTGCCCTCCAGTCCGTGTTTGACGGCGTTCTCCACGAGGGGCTGGAGGCAGAGGAAGGGCAGCGCGACCGGCAGCACCTCGGGCGCTATCTGCAGGGTGACCGAGAGGCGGTCGCCGAAGCGGGCTCTGACCAGCGCCAAGTAGTGGTCGATGGCGTGCAGTTCGTCGGCGAGGGTGGTGAAGTCGCCGTGCCTGCGGAACGAGTAGCGCGTGAAGTCGGCGAACTCCAGGAGCAGTTCACGGGCTCGCTCGGGGTCGGTGCGGACGAACGAGGCGATCACCGCCAGCGAGTTGAAGATGAAGTGCGGGGAGATCTGGGCGCGCAGGGCCTTGATCTCGGCCTCGATCAGACGGGTGCGGGACTGGTCGAGGTCGGCGAGTTCCAGTTGCACGGAGACCCAGCGGGCGACCTCACCCGCGGCCCGGACGAGGACGGCGGACTCGCGGGGCGCACAGGCGACGAGCGCTCCGTGGACGCGGTCGTCGACGGTGAGCGGTGCGACGACGGCCCAGCGCAGGGAGCAGTCGGGCTCGTCGCACTTCAGCCGGAAGGCCTCGCCGCGGCCGGTCTCCAGGGGGCTGCCGAGCCTTTCCATGATCTCGGTGCGGTGGTGCTCCCCCAGACCGTCCCAGGCGAGGACGGTGTCCTGGTCGGTGAGGCACAGGGCGTCCGTGCCGAGCAGGGTGCGCAGTCGGCGGGCGGACTTGCGGGCGGTCTCGCCGGTGAGGCCCGCGCGCAGTGGGGGCGCGGCCAGCGAGGCGGTGTGCAGAGTCTCGAAGGTGGCGTGTTCGACGGGGGTGCCGAGGCCGCCGAGGTTCTCGGGCCGCGCGGTGCGCCTGCCGAGCCAGAACCCGGCGGCGAGCAGCGGGAGCACGGCGACGCACAGGCCCGCCAGGAATCCGCTCACGCCGTCACCGCCTCGCTCGACGATCCGCTCACGCCTTGGCCTCCCCGCGTGCGTCGGCATCCGCGCGCCTGTCTCCTCCGGCCAGTTCTTCCGGCAGGTGGAACCGGGCCAGGATCGCCGCCGTTCCGGCCGGCACCCGTCCGGCCGTGGCCAGCGACACCAGGATCATGGTGAGGAATCCGAGCGGCACCGACCAGAGCGCGGGCCAGGCGAGCAGTGCGTGCGGCGCGCCCGAGCCCGGGTAGCCCGCCATGGTCGCGGCGACGGCGACGAAGGCGGCGCCGCCGCCGACGAGCATTCCGGCGGCCGCGCCCGGTGGGGTCAGCCGCCGCCACCAGATGCCGAGGACGAGCAGCGGGCAGAAGGAGGACGCGGACACGGCGAAGGCGAGTCCGACGGCGTCGGCGACGGGCAGTCCGCCGACGATCACGCTCGCCGCGAGGGGTACCGCCATGGCGAGCACGGTGCCCAGCCGGAAGTGGCGTACGCCGCGTGAGGGCAGCACGTCCTGGGTGAGCACCCCGGCCACCGCCATGGTCAGTCCGGACGCGGTCGACAGGAACGCCGCGAAGGCCCCGCCCGCCACCAGCGCGCCCAGGAGATCCGCGCCGAGCCCGCCGATCACGCGGTCGGGCAGCAGCAGGACGGCGGCGTCGGCGTTCCCGGTGAGGCTCAGTTCGGGGGCGTACAGGCGGCCGAGCGCCCCGTAGACGGGCGGCAGCAGGTAGAACGCGCCGATGAGGCCGAGGACGGCGACGGTGGTGCGGCGGGCCGCGACGCCGTGCGGGCTGGTGTAGAAGCGGACGACGACGTGCGGCAGTCCCATCGTGCCGAGGAAGGTCGCGAGGATCAGTCCGTACGTGGCGTACAGCGGGCGTTCCTCGCGGCCCGCCGCCAGCGAGGTCGACATGCCGCCGTTGCTGCCCCGGTCGGCGGCCGGGACGGGGTCGCCCTTGGCGAAGGTGAGCCGGGTGCCGCGCTCGATGTGGTGGACGCCCGCGCGGAGTCGGAGCCGCTCGCCGTCGTGGCGGTGGCCGTCGACCTTGCCGGTGGCCGTGACGCCCAGCGGGGCCGAGAGCCTCAGGTCGAGGCTGTCGTCGATACGGACGACGCGCTGTTCGCGGAAGGTCGCGGGTTCGGCGAAGGCCTGGCGCGGGGCGCCGTCGGCCTGCCAGGCGAGGACCAGGAAGAGTGCGGGGACCAGCAGGGCGGTGAGCTTGAGCCAGTACTGGAAGGCCTGTACGAAGGTGATGCTGCGCATGCCTCCGGCGGCGACGGTGGCGACCACGACGACGGCGACGAGGACCCCGCCGAACCAGTCGGGCGCGTCGGTCAGGACGGCCAACGTCAGCCCGGCGCCCTGTAGTTGGGGCAGCAGGTACAGCCATCCGACCCCGACCACGAAGGCACCGGCGAGGCGTCGCACGGCCGGTGAGCCGAGGCGTGCCTCCGCGAAGTCGGGCAGGGTGTACGCGCCGGAGCGGCGCAGGGGGGCCGCGACGAACAGGAGCAGCACGAGATAGCCGGCCGTGTAGCCGACGGGGTACCAGAGCATGTCGGGGCCCTGGACGAGGACGAGGCCCGCGATGCCGAGGAAGGAGGCGGCGGAGAGGTACTCGCCGCTGATCGCGGCCGCGTTGAGCCGGGGGCCCACGGTGCGTGAGGCGACGTAGAAGTCGGAGGTGGTCCGGGAGATGCGCAGGCCGAACGCGCCGACCAGGACGGTCGCCACGACGACGAGGGCGACGGCGGGGACGGCGTAGTTCTGATTCACGGCTCAGCGGTCCTCGACCAGGCGCACGAAGTCCTTCTCGTTGCGTTCCGCGCGCCGCACATACCAGCGGGCGAGCAGGACCAGGGGCGGGTAGACGCAGAAGCCGAGCACGGCCCACTCCAGGCTCGCGCCGTCCGGCATCGCGGCGAAGACCAGGGGCAGTGGCCCGACCAGCAGGACCAGTACGGCGAACACGACCAATGCCGCGCGGAGTTGACTGCGCATCAGGGAACGGACGTAGGTGTGGCCGAGCGTGGTCTGTTCGTCGATCTCGGTCCTGGGCCGGTAGTAGCCGGAGGTGCGGCGGGTGCGCCGGGGCACCCCGGTGACGACCACCCGGCGTTCGGTCGGGTCCTGCGGCACGCCGCTTCCCCCTCTCAGCTCGTGGTCCGGCGCATCAGCAGATCGCGCAGTTCGCGGGCGTGCCGACGGCTGACCTGGAGTTCGACGGAGTCGACGAGGACGCTCACGGCGCCCGCGTCCAGGCGGAGTTCGCCGATGTGGCGCAGGGCGACGAGATGGCGCCGGTGGATGCGGACGAAGCCGCGTGAGCGCCAGCGTTCCTCCAGGGTGGAGAGCGGGATGCGGACGAGATGGCTGCCCTGGGCGGTGTGCAGACGTGCGTAGTCGCCGTGTGCTTCGACGTGGGTGATGTCCTCGACGGCCACGAAGCGGGTGACGCCGCCGAGTTCGACGGACATGTGGTCCGGGTCGGGCTCGTGGACGGGTATCCGCGGTGCGGCGTCCTGGAGTTGGGCGGCCCGCCGGACGGCTTCGGCCAGCCGCTCCCGGCGTACCGGCTTGAGGACGTAGTCGACGGCCTTGAGGTCGAAGGCCTGGACGGCGAAGCCCTCGTGGGCGGTGACGAACACGACGAGCGGCGGTGCGGCGAAGCCGGTGAGCAGCCGGGCGAGGTCGAGTCCGTCGAGTCCGGGCATGTGGATGTCGAGGAAGACGACGTCGATGGCTTCGGGCCCGCCGGGTCCGGATTCCAGGGCCCGGTTGATCCGGCGCAGCGCCTCGGTCGCGTCGCTCGCGCCCTCGGCGCTGGAGATCCGGGGATCGGCGTTCAGGAGGTAGAGGAGTTCCTCGAGGGACGGTTGTTCGTCGTCGACGGCGAGCGCGCGCAGCATGACAGTGGAGTGTAGGAGCGATCGGCATGCCTGGACATGTGCGGGACGTGGACGTCGTCGCCGGACATGCGGACGTTGTCGCTGGTTGCGTGGACGTTGTCGCTGGATACAGTGCCGCCATGAACAGCAAGCCCGCGATGTTCGACGAACTCGACCGCAAGATCATCACGGCCCTGATGGCCAACGCCCGGACGAGCTTCGCCGAGATCGGCACGGCGATCGGACTGTCGGCCACCGCGGTCAAGCGCCGTGTCGACCGGCTCCGCGAGACCGGTGTGATCACCGGGTTCACGGCCACGGTGAAGCCGACGGCGCTCGGCTGGCGCACGGAGGCGTACGTCGAGGTGTACTGCGAGGGCGCGGCGCCGCCCCGGCGGCTCGCGGAGGTGGTCCGCAACCATCCGGAGATCACCGCGGCCATGACGGTGACGGGCGGCGCGGACGCGCTGCTCCATGTGCGGGCCACGGATGTGGACCACTTCGAGGAGGTGCTGGAGCGGATCCGCACCGAGCCCTTCATCCGGAAGACGATCAGCTACATGGTGCTGTCGCACCTGCTGCCGGAGGCCCCGGAGGCGGGCGCCACCCACGCGGCCCCACAGGATGCAATGGACGCATCAAACCTGCGTTGACCTGAGCCATTACGCAGCGATGCTGCGCACACACGCAGCTCTCGTCTCTTGTCGCCCGTATCCCCCGTTTCCTACCTTGGAGGCACCCCCAGTCGACACCGCAGGAAGCGGAGGAACCTCTCTGTGCCTGACAGCCGTGTGCCGCGCCCTCGGCGCTTTCTCGTCTGTGAACCCAGACACTTCGCCGTGCAGTACGCGATCAATCCCTGGATGCATCCCGACGCCCACGTGGACGTCGATCTGGCCCGTGACCAGTGGGCGACGCTGATCGGCGCCTACCGGGCCCACGGCCACACCGTGGACACCGTGGAGCCCGTGGCGGATCTCCCGGACATGGTGTTCGCGGCGAACTCCGCGCTGGTCCTGGCGGGCCGGGTCTTCGGCTCGTACTTCCACGCGCCGCAGCGCCGCCCCGAGTCCACCGCGTACGAGACCTGGTTCAAGGCGGCCGGTTTCGACGTCTACCGTCCCGAATCCGTCTGCGAGGGCGAGGGCGACCTCGTCCCGGTGGGCCGGTACGTACTGGCCGGCACCGGATTCCGTACGACCCCCGAGGCGCACCGCGAGGTGCAGGAGTTCTTCGGTGTCCCGGTGGTCAGCCTCCAGCTGGTGGACCCGCGCTTCTACCATCTGGACACGGCGCTCTTCGTCCTGGACGACGGGCCCGAGGCGAACATCGCGTACTACCCGGAGGCGTTCTCGCCCGGCAGTCGCGAGGTCCTGGCCCGGCTCTTCCCGGACGCGGTGCTCGCGACCCGTGAGGACGCGTTCACCTTCGGCCTGAACTCCGTCTCCGACGGCCGCCACGTGTTCATCGCGCCGCGCGCCGAGGCCCTCGCCGACCGGCTCGCCCGCCACGGCTACGTCCCCGTCCCCGTCGACCTCTCCGAGTTCCACAAGGCCGGCGGTGGCATCAAGTGCTGCACCCAGGAGATCCGCTCATGACCGCTCCCGCCCGTACGCTCGCGTCCTCCGCCGCCGGTCCGCGCTCCTCCGCCGACCTGATCCGCGCCGAGGAGCCCGTCCTCGCGCACAACTACCACCCGCTGCCCGTGGTCGTCGCCCACGCCGAGGGCACCTGGGTCGAGGACATCGAGGGCCGCCGCTACCTCGACATGCTGGCGGGCTACTCGGCCCTCAACTTCGGCCACCGCAACCCGGTGCTGATCGACGCGGCCCATCGTCAGCTGGACCGGCTGACGCTCACCTCGCGCGCCTTCCACAACGACCGGCTGGCCCAGTTCGCCGAGTCGCTGGCCGAGTTGACCGGCCTGGACATGGTCCTGCCGATGAACACGGGCGCGGAGGCGGTGGAGAGCGCCATCAAGGTGGCCCGCAAGTGGGCGTACGAGGTGAAGGGCGTCGCGCCGGACCGGGCGACGATCGTGGTGGCCGCGGACAACTTCCACGGCCGTACGACGACGATCGTGAGCTTCTCCACGGACGAGACGGCCCGCGCCGGCTTCGGCCCCTTCACCCCGGGCTTCCGCGTCGTCCCGTACAACGACCTCGCCGCGCTGGAAGCGGCCGTCGACGAGACCACCGCGGCCGTGCTGATCGAGCCCATCCAGGGCGAGGCGGGCGTCGTCATCCCGGACGACGGCTACCTGACCGGTGTCCGGGAGCTGACCCGGCGCGCCGGCTGTCTGTTCATCGCGGACGAGATCCAGTCCGGCCTGGGCCGCACCGGCACCACGCTCGCCGTGGAACACGAGGACGTCGTCCCCGACCTGCTCCTCCTGGGCAAGGCGCTCGGCGGCGGCATCGTGCCGGTGTCGGCGGTGGTCGGCCGCCGGGACGTGCTCGGGGTGCTGCGACCCGGTGAGCACGGCTCGACCTTCGGCGGCAATCCGCTGGCCGCGGCGGTCGGCTCCGCGGTCGTCGGACTCCTGGAGACCGGTGAATACCAGAGCAGGGCGGCCGAGTTGGGCGTGGTCCTGCGCAGTGGCCTGACGGCGCTCGTGGGCCGGGGCGTGGACGGCTTCCGCTCTCGCGGGCTGTGGGCGGGCGTCGACATCGACCCGGCCATCGGCACCGGGCGCGAGATCAGCGAGGGCCTGATGCGCGAGGGAGTTCTGGTCAAGGACACCCACGGATCGACGATCCGACTGGCCCCGCCGTTGACCATCACCGGTGAGGAACTCCAGTCCGCCCTGGGCGCCTTGGAAAAGGTGCTGTCACAGGGGGTCTGACACCGGCGCCGGCGGCCGCCGGCGCCTTGGTGGGCACGCCGCGCCCCCCTCGCCCGGCCGCACCGCCGACGGGCGCCTGCCCCGG
>LRTP01001254.1 GCA_001550305.1 Streptomyces diastatochromogenes | reverse complement strand
CGGCGACCGACGGCCGCCGCTCCCAGCCCTACCCCGAGCGGGCCGCCGCCCAGCGCGCCCACCTGCGGCTGCCCCTGCTGCCGACCACCACCATCGGCTCCTTCCCACAGACCACCGAACTGCGCACCGCGCGGGCGGACCTGCGCGCGGGACGGATCGACAGCGCCGGATACGAGGAACGCATCAGGGCCGAGATCGGCGAGGTGATCTCCTTCCAGGAGAAGACCGGCCTCGACGTCCTCGTGCACGGCGAGGCCGAACGCAACGACATGGTCCAGTACTTCGCCGAACAGCTCACCGGGTACCTCGCCACGCAGCACGGCTGGGTCCAGTCCTACGGCACCCGCTACGTACGCCCGCCGATCCTGGCCGGCGACATCTCCCGCCCGGAAGCGATGACGGTGCGCTGGACGACGTACGCCCAGTCCCTCACCGCCAAGCCGGTCAAGGGCATGCTCACCGGCCCGGTCACCATGCTCGCCTGGTCCTTCGTCCGTGACGACCAGCCCCTCGCCGACACCGCCCGACAGGTCGCCCTCGCCCTGCGCGACGAGGTGAACGACCTCGAGGCGGCCGGGACTTCGGTCATCCAGGTGGACGAACCCGCGCTGCGCGAGACCCTGCCCCTGCGCGCCTGCGACCATCCGGAGTATCTGGCGTGGGCCACCGAGGCGTTCCGCCTCACCACCGCGGGCGTACGCCCGGACACCCAGATCCACACCCACATGTGCTACGCCGAGTTCGGCGACATCGTCCAGGCCATCGACGACCTCGACGCCGACGTCATCAGCCTGGAGGCCGCCCGCTCCCACATGCAGGTCGCCCGCGAACTCGCCGGACACGGCTACCCGCGCGAGGCCGGACCCGGCGTGTACGACATCCACTCCCCGCGCGTACCCGGCGCGGACGAGGCGGCGGCCCTGCTGCGCAGGGGACTTGAGGCCATCCCCGCGGAACGACTGTGGGTCAACCCCGACTGCGGCCTGAAGACCCGCGCCTGGCCCGAGACCCGGGCCTCGCTGGAGAACCTGGTCACCGCGGCCCGGACGGTCCGCACGGAGCTGTCCGCGTCCTGAGCCCGTACGACGGGCCGGGAGAGCACGCCCACCACTTTCCCGGCCCGCCGGCGACCCACCGCGCCACAAGCCCCGCGCCCGCGGGGAGGCCGGTGGCTCACGGGCGCCAGTACAGCGCGGGGTCGGGGTGGTCGGTGAAGCCGAGTTCGCGGTACAGCGGTTCGCCCTCGGCGGAGGCGTACAGGTCCACCCGGGCGACCTGACGTTCCTCGAACCAGTCGAGCAGGCTCCGCATGATCGAGCGGCTGTGACCTCGGCGCCGGTACGACGGGTCGGTGACCACGCCGATCACATGCCCGATCCGGCCGTTGCGCAGATGCGGGCCGGGCAACCGCTGCTCGATGGTGGCGATCCCACAGGCGGCCAGGCCACGGTCGCCGTCGCTGTCGCTGTCGCCGTCCCGGTCACCGTCACCGTCACCGTCCACCACCAGGATGCGCACGGCATCCGCGGTCAGCTGTTCCTTCAGTACCACGGCCAGGGCGTCCAGCCAGTCGTCGTCCGCCGACGCGGGGCTGAAGAAGTGACCGCCGAGGTTCTCGAACAGCAGGGCCCGTAGACGTACGAGCTCCACCAGGTCGTACTCCACCGCCTGCCGCACGGCCGGCCCGTTTCCTTTGCGTTGTCCCATGCCGACCAGACTGATGTAATGGTCTTATGCACCTCAACCCTTACGGCGAGGATGCCGTGAACCTGGCCGCCGATCTGGCCAACCGACGCCCGGCCGGCGCCGAGGAGCTCGCGGACCGCTGCCGCGCCGCCGGGCTGGTGCTGGAGAGCCCGGCCACTCCTCAGGACCTCGACCGCGCCCAGGACGCGCTGGAGGCGTGGGAGAAGGTCGTCGATGCCACCGACGAACACGAGCGCGCCGAGCTGGTCAACCGGATGCTCGCGGCGGCCGCCGCCCACCCCCGGATGACCAACCACGCCGGCAGCGGCTGGCACCTGCACTTCCGCGACGACCGGCAGACACTCGGCTCCGTACTGTTCTCACTCATCGCCGTGGGCACCGCACTGCACCTGACCGGACGGGGCATGCACCGCCTCCGACGCTGCGACGTGAGCGAGTGCACCACGATCTTCGCCGACACCTCCCGCACCGGACGCCGGCGGTACTGCTCCGCACGCTGCGCCAACCGCGACGCGGTACGCCGCCACCGGGCACGCGGCGTTTGACGAGCGTCAGGAGCCGCCCCTATCCCCCACGTGGCCAGTAGAGCATCCTCAGGGATGAAGTCCGGAAGAACGCGGCCCCAGAGCCGATTCGGTAGAGTTGGAGAGATACCGTGTTTTACTACGTGCTCAAATACGTGCTTCTGGGTCCACTGTTGAGGCTGGTGTTCCGGCCTCGGATCGAGGGCCTTGAGCACATACCGGCGTCGGGTCCCGCCATCGTGGCCGGCAACCATCTCTCGTTCTCGGACCACTTCCTGATGCCCGCGATCCTGAAGCGGCGAATCACCTTCCTGGCGAAGGCGGAGTACTTCACGGGGCCCGGTATCAAGGGACGGCTGACGGCCGCCTTCTTCCGCAGCGCCGGGCAGATCCCGGTGGACCGCTCGGGCAAGGACGCGGGCCAGGCCGCGATCCGCGAGGGTCTGGGCGTGCTGCGCAGGGACGAACTGCTCGGCATCTACCCGGAGGGGACGCGTTCGCACGACGGGCGCCTCTACAAGGGCAAGGTCGGCGTCGCGGTCATGGCGCTGAAGGCCGGGGTTCCGGTCATCCCCTGCGCCATGATCGGCACCTTCGAGGCGCAGCCGCCGGGCCAGAAGATCCCGAGCCTCCACCCCGTGGTGATCCGCTTCGGGAAGCCCCTCGACTTCTCCCGCTACGCCGGGATGGAGAACGAGAAGGCCATCCTGCGCGCCGTCACCGACGAGATCATGTACGCCATCCTCACCCTCTCCGAGCAGGAGTACGTCGACCGGTACGCGGCCGTCGTCAAGGCGGAGGAGGCGGCCGAGGTCTCGGCCCAGGCCCGCAAGTTCCCCCGGATACCCTTGAGTTGACAGAAGCGCGACAGGCAAAAGGGGCGGCCGGGGATCCGGCCGCCCCTCTGTGCGTGGGGTGTTACGGGGTCGGCGTGGCGTGCGGGGTGCACGTCACATCGGCCGCGTCCGTCTTGCCCGTGAGCAAGTAGGAGTCCACCCGGGTGTTGATGCACGGGTTGACCAGGCCGGTCACACCGTGCGAGCCCGCACCGTTCTCGGTGATCAGGCGGGAGCCCTTGAAGCGCTTGTGCAGTTCGACGGCGCCGGGGTACGGA
Source organism: Streptomyces diastatochromogenes (assembly GCA_001550305.1). Lineage (GTDB taxonomy): Bacteria > Actinomycetota > Actinomycetes > Streptomycetales > Streptomycetaceae > Streptomyces > Streptomyces mirabilis_D. Next base: position 3,557 of record LRTP01001254.1, on the reverse strand, counting down.
GTGGCGGCGTCACGCGTGGACTGCACGATCAGGACGGCGGGCAGGCCCTTGCCGGTCTTGACGTTCACCGGGGTCTGCTGCTTGACCGGCCAGGTCGCGCAGGGCAGGTTCATCCACGCGTTGGCCCACGTCATGAACGGGTAGCTCTTGTGGAGCTTCGTGTTGTCCTTGTCCCACTTCGACCAGCTGGTGGGCCACTTGGCGTCAGTGCACTCGACGGCTGTGTAGACGGCGTTGCCGTTCTCCGAGGTGATGTTGCCCGCGGTGTCGGACATGTCGGGGGCGGCGGCGTCGACGAGTGCCTGGGTGTCACCGGCGACGTACTTGCTGAACGCCGTCGCGACCGGCACCCACGACGAGTCGTAGTACGGGGCGCTCTGGAAGAAGGAGATCAGTTCGGCGGGGCCGACGACGCCACCGAGCGGGCTCTTCTTCGCGGTGGCCCGCAGCTTCAGCCACTGGTCCTGGACCTTGGCGCGGGTGTCGCCGAGGTGGAAGGCGGCGTCGTTCTTGGCGACCCAGTCCTCCCAGTCCTTCCAGCGGCCCTCGAAGGCGATGTCCTGCTCCAGGTTGGCCTGGTACCAGATGTTCTCCTTCGCCGGGTTGACGACACTGTCGACGACCATGCGACGGACGTGGCCCGGGAACAGGGTGCCGTAGACGGCGCCGAGGTAGGTGCCGTAGGAGACGCCCAGGTAGTTGAGCTTCTTCTCACCGAGTCCGGCCCTGATGACATCCAGGTCGCGGGCGGTGTTGGGCGTGGTCATCTGCGCCAGCATCGCCTTGCCGCTGCGCTTGGCGCAGCCGTCCGCGTACGCGGCGGCGAGCTTGCGCTGGACGCGCTTGTCGGCCTCGGAGTCCGGGACCGGGTCGGCCTTGGGCGCCTTCACGAACTCCTGAGGGTCGATGCAGGAGATCGGGGCGGAGTGGCCGACACCGCGCGGGTCGAAGCCCACGAAGTCGTACGCCTTCGAGGTGTTCACCCACAGGGGGTTCTTGGTGGTGACGCGGCGCGGGAAGCGCATGCCCGAACCGCCGGGGCCACCCGGGTTGTAGACGAGCGCGCCCTGGCGCTCCGCCTTGGTCCCGGTGTTCCCGATGCGGTCGACGGCGAGCTTGATCTGCTTGCCGTAGGGGTGGGCGTAGTCGAGCGGGACGGAGACCCAGCCGCACTGGATCGGCTTCTCGAAGCCCCAGTCCGCAGGGCAGTCCTGCCAGTTGATCCCGGCCTTCGCGGCTCGGGCGGCGGCGATCGCCGCGCCGCGGGCCTCGCGGTCCTGACCGTGGCGCGAGTCGGCGGTGGCCGACGGCGCCGCGACGGCTCCGGCTATCAGGGTCGCCGTGACGAGTGCTCCGGCCGAAGCGAACGCGGTCAGGCGTCTCGTCGGTCTCTTAGCCCTCAAGTGGGACCTCCCCGTACATCGTTGCGATTGGTACGGGGATCCTTTCTGCTGTGAGGTCCCTGAGAACAGGGGTGACCGGCCTTCTTTACCATTCCGATAACCGGAGTACCAAGTCCCGTTGAGCGGAGAGTACTTGTCGACTTATCGGTCGAGTGTGCGCAATGCCTCGTCCAGTACCCGCCGCAGTCGCAGCGCGTCCGGCGCCAGGGCGCTCACCAAGGCCGCGGGCCCGGCGAGCGGCATGACGGCCGTGTACTCCTCCAACAGCCGCGCCTGCGGCGGCTCGCTCTCGAACTCCGGTCGTACGACGACGAGTTGACCCAGCGCCCGATGCCCGCCGAGCCCCGCGGGACCGTCCCAGCCGCCGGGTGCCCCGGGGCCGCACGACAGCTCCTGGTCCAGCAGCGGCCGTCCGTCGAGCCGTACGGTAAGACGACTGGTGAGCCGTCCGGGTTGCTCGCCGACGCGCCCGAGTACCTGCTCCTCCCGGAAGACGAGCCGAGCGCCCGACCGGAGCTCGACGCGCGAGGACACGTACAGGTCACTCCCCTGGGCGGAGATCAACTGCTCAGGCAGCCAGCGCAGTTCGCCCCCGCCGGACACGTCGAGCCGCACGTCGTAACGGGCCTCGCCCTTGGCCTGTCCCGGCAGGGCGATGGTCGCGGCGGCCGATCCGACGTGCAGCCGGGCCCCCTCCTCCACCTGCGCCTCCACGGCGAATCGGTCACCGCCGAGCGGCCCGCTCATCGCCCCGACGAGCATGACGCGTGCCTCGTCCCCGCTCGCCCGGGTGCGCCGCAGGGCGAGCGGCCCCTCTCCCTCCAGCACGGGCAGCGCGGTACCGCCGCGCCCGTCGGCCCGTGCCCCGATCCGTGCGGTGGCCCGCACTCCCGCTGTGGTCATGCCGTCCACGCGGCCAGCCGTTCCCGCACCCAGTCGGCGACGGCCGTCACCCCGGCCTCGGTCCGCAGCGACTGGAAAACGACGGGCAGCTCATCGCGCTGCGCCTTGGCGTCGGCGGCCATCCGCCCCAGGTCGGACCCCACGTACGGCGCGAGGTCGGTCTTGTTGACGACGAGCAGGTCGGCGGTGGTGACACCGGGCCCGCCCTTGCGCGGAATGTCGTCCCCGCCCGCCACGTCGATGACGAAGACCTGCGCGTCCACGAGTCCCTTGGAGAACGTCGCGGTGAGGTTGTCACCCCCGGACTCGACGAGGATGAGGTCCAAGGGGCCCACCTCGTCCTCCAGGTCCTCCACCGCTTCGAGGTTCGCGGAGATGTCGTCCCGGATCGCGGTGTGCGGGCACGCCCCCGTCTCCACGGCGGTGATCCGCTCCGGGGGGAGCACGGCCTCCCGCAGCAGGAACTCGGCGTCCTCCCGGGTGTAGATGTCGTTCGTGACGACCGCGAGCGACAGCTCGTCCCGCAGCGCCCGGCAGAGCGCGGCGACGGTCGCCGTCTTCCCGGACCCGACGGGCCCGCCGAGCCCGATGCGCAGAGCGCGCCGCGCGCCGTCGGGCCGCCGAGCGTCGGCACTCACGGCGGACGCCCCGTCGTGGGAGTGATCGTGGTCGAGATGCATGATTTCGGCTCCAAACTGTTCTTCGGCCCGGGCCGACACCATCCAGCCCGTCCGGCGGTTGAGGACGAGGCCGTTCAGGCCGATACGGGGGTCTGGGGGCGGAGCCCCCAGGGGACGGGAACGGGGGGCGGTCCAGCTACGACGCGAAGAGCCGTACAGCCCAAGCGGCATGCGCCTGCGCACTGATCTCCAGCAACGGCGCCGACGCCGAGGGCAGCGCGTCGACCCCACCGTCGACCACGTTCCGGGCCGCGTCGGCCGCCGCACGCGCCACGACGTCCAGCTCCGGCGCGAGCCGGGCCAGCACCCCGATGGCATCGAACGGATCAAGGCTCAGCAACCGCACGGTCGCGGTCGCCGGACCGCTGACGCTCTCGTACGCGGAGCAGTACGCGGCGTCCTCGGGTCCGAGCCCGGCGGCCCGCGCCGTCAGCCCCAGGACGACCGGCTGATGCGCTCCCTTGGGAAAGGCCCGTGCCAGCGCGTCCAGTTCCCCGGACGGCCAGGTCGCCCGAGCCGCCCGCATCAGCTGCCGTCCGAGCCGCCGCGCGGCGACCCGCAGAGCCGGCGA
>LRTP01001253.1 GCA_001550305.1 Streptomyces diastatochromogenes | reverse complement strand
CGCCGGATCGACCCCGAGCGCGGCCGCCGCGGCCAGGGCGGCCGATACCAGCCCCGCCGTGTTGAGGCGCCCCCGGCAGAAGTCCTCCAGGCTCGCCGCCCCGCTGATCCGCCCGGCCTTGACCGCCGCCTCGGCCCCGCCGGAGTGGGCGTGCCCTCCGGCGGGGAAGCGGCCGTCGGCCAGGACGAGTAGTGCCGCGCGGGACATCAGAAGAGGAAGTAACGCTGGGCCATGGGCAGTTCGGAGGCCGGGGTGGCCTCGACCAGCTCCCCGTCGATGTGCACGGCGAAGCTGTCGGGATCGACCCGTACCCGCGGCCGGGCGTCGTTCTCCCGCATGTCGGCCTTGGTCACCCCACGCGTCGACTCGATCGCCACGAACCGCTTCCCCAGCGAGAGCCGCTCCGGCAGTCCGTCCTCGATGGCGAGCGGCGCCACGAAGTTGAACGAGTTCGAGGCGGGTGCCCGTCCGATCGCCCCGAACATCGGCCGGGGCAGGATCGGCTGCGGTGTCGGGATGGACGCGTTGGCGTCGCCCATCTGCGCGTACGCGATCTGCCCGCCCTTGATGACGAGCTGCGGCTTGACCCCGAAGAACGCGGGCTCCCACAGCACGAGGTCGGCCAGCTTGCCGGTCTCGACGGAGCCGATCTCGCGGGCGAGGCCCTGTGCGAGCGCCGGGTTGATCGTGTACTTGGCGACATAGCGACGTACGCGGTGGTTGTCCGCGCGCCCGTCACCGGGGAGGGCGCCGCGCCGCCGCTTCATCACGTGGGCCGTCTGCCAGGTCCGCATGATGACCTCGCCGACCCGGCCCATCGCCTGCGCGTCGGACGAGATGATCGAGATGGCGCCCAGGTCGTGCAGGATGTCCTCGGCCCCGATGGTGGAGGGCCGGATGCGGGACTCGGCGAAGGCCAGGTCCTCCGGGACGGCCGCGTTGAGGTGGTGGCAGACCATCAGCATGTCGAGGTGTTCCTCGGCGGTGTTGACGGTGTACGGCCGGGTCGGGTTGGTGGAGCTGGGCAGTATGTGCGGCTCGGAGACCACGGTCATGATGTCCGGCGCGTGCCCGCCGCCCGCGCCCTCGGTGTGGTAGGCGTGGATGCCGCGGCCGGCGATCGCGGCGAGCGTGTCGCCGACGAACCCGGCCTCGTTCAGGGTGTCCGTGTGGATGGCCACCTGGATACCGGTGCGGTCGGCGACGGTCAGCGCGGCGTCGATGACGGCGGGCGTGGAGCCCCAGTCCTCGTGCAGCTTGAGACCGAGCGCCCCGCCCCGGATCTGCGACAGCATCGCGTCGCGCGAGACGGTGTTGCCCTTGCCGAGCAGCCCGAAGTTGAGCGGGTACTGCTCCATCGCCTCCAGCATCCGGGCGAGGTGCCAGGGGCCGGGAGTGACCGTCGTCGCCTTCGAGCCCTCGGCGGGACCGGTGCCGCCGCCGACCAGCGTGGTGATGCCGGAGGCGAGCGCCTCGTCGGCGATCTGCGGACAGATCAGGTGGACGTGCGCGTCGATGGCACCCGCGGTGACGATCCGTCCGTTGCCCGCGATGATCTCGGTCTCGGGGCCGATGACGAGGTCGGGGTGGACCCCGTCCATGGTGTCCGGGTTACCGGCCTTGCCGATGCCGGTGATCCGGCCGTCGCGGATGCCGACGTCGGCCTTGACGATCCCCCAGTGGTCGACGATCACGACACCCGTGATGACCGTGTCCGGAGTGCCCTCCGCGCGCGTGGCGCGCGACTGGCCCATGGATTCGCGGATGACCTTGCCGCCGCCGAAGACGGCCTCGTCACCGGCGAGCCCGGGGCCGCCGGAACGGTCCTCCTCGATCTCGATCAGCAGGTCGGTGTCGGCGAGTCGGATGCGGTCGCCGGTGGTGGGGCCGAACAGGTCGGCGTACGCGGCGCGCGAGAGCTCAGGCATCGAGGGCACCTCCGGTCTCCCCGCGCAGGCCGGGCACGACACGGGCGCCGGTGAGCGGAACGAGTTCGACGTCGACGGGGATCCCGGGCTCGAAGCGCACGGCGGTGCCGGCGGCGACGTTGAGCCGCTTGCCGCGCGCGGCGGCGCGGTCGAAGTCCAGACCGGGATTGGCCTCGGCGAAGTGGTAGTGGGAGCCGACCTGGACGGGCCGGTCGGCGGCGTTGAGAACGGTCAGCCGGGTGACCTCGCGGCCCTCGTTGAAGGCGACGGGTCCGTCGGCGAACAGGATCTCTCCGGGAATCATGGCTCTCGCTCCCCCCGTCAGACGATCGGGTCGTGGACGGTGACGAGCTTGGTGCCGTCCGGGAAGGTCGCCTCGACCTGAACGTCGTGGATCATCTCGGGGATGCCCTCCATGACGTCGTCCCGGGTGAGGATCTTGCGTCCGGAGGACATCAACTCGGCGACCGTACGGCCGTCGCGCGCGCCTTCGAGGATGTGCGACGTGATGAGGGCGACCGCCTCGGGGTGGTTCAGTTTGAGCCCGCGGGCCCGTCGCTTCTCGGCCACGTCGGCGGCCACATGGATCAGCAGCCTCTCTTGCTCGTGCGGGGTCAGTTGCACGGCGTCCCACCTCACAGTCCTCGCTCCGGACCGTGCGGGGTCCGGTGGCCGCAGCCACCAAAACCCCTGGTGGCGTGGATGGGCACGCTAGTTGGCCGTCGTTTCGAGGACGTTAACCGGGCTGTGATCCACGCATGACCGACGTGGCGGCCCCCGGGCCGTCGTCGAGGCCGCCGCCCGGGACGAGGCCATGGGTCGGACGGTATACGGCGCGATGGCCGCCCGCCTTCGACGCGGCCGTCACCGTCGCCGTCACCACCGAAGGGACCCTACGAGGCGCCGTGCCCCCGGTGCTCCGCCGCGATGCCGAAACGCTGGCGCTCACGCGGGGCGGACGCGACCTCGCGGACGCTGGAGAGCGAGCTGACCACCTGCTCGTCGGCGGACTCCGGGAGTTCCTCGAGCCGCTCCAGGTCGGCGGCGGAGACCAGGGCGACGAGGGGCTTGCCGTGCCGTGTCACCACGACGCGCTCGCCCCCGTACACCACCCGGTTGATCAGATCGGCGAGCTCAGCCCTGGCTTGCGTCACCGGAATCTCGTAGGCCATGCCCACCAGCTTAGACCGGGCCCCCGGCACCCCCACAGAGCGGACGATCTCGTTCAGCTCCACCGAAATCGATCCGTTCGCACGATCAGGCGACCCTCTCCACCGGCGGCGCACGGGGACTTTCGCTGTCAGCCGAGCGCCCCTCCCACGCTCTGTACGTCCTGTACATTTTTTACAGAACCCTTCACAGGAGGCGCGTGCCATGAATGAACCGTCCGCCCGTCATGTCCTGCCCGAGTTCACCGAGCGGACGAGCATGGGGCACCGGACCCTGGATCCCTACTCGAAGCTGCTCGACGAGCGGATCGTGTTCCTCGGGACGCCGATCGACGACACCTCGGCGAACGACGTGATGGCGCAGTTCATGCACCTCGAATACCTGGCGCCGGACCAGGACATCGCGCTGTACATCAACTCCCCCGGCGGCTCGTTCAGCGCGATGACGGCGATCTACGACACGATGCAGTTCGTCAGCTGCGACGTGGAGACCACCTGCCTGGGGCAGGCCGCGTCGGCCGCCGCCGTGCTGCTGGCCGGCGGCGCGCCGGGCAAGCGGTTCGCGCTGCCGGGGGCCCGGGTGCTGATCCACCAGCCGTCGCTTCCCGAGCCGGTACAGGGACAGGCGAGCGATCTGGCCCTCCAGGCCGAGGAGTTGATGCGCACTCGGAGGCTGCTGGAGGACATGCTCGTACGGCACACGGGGCAGAGTCCTGAACAGGTCGCCGCCGACATCGAGCGGGACAAGATCCTGGACGCTCAGGCCGCGTTGGCGTACGGACTGGTGGACGGGATCATCCCCAGCCGCAAGACCTCGCGCACCGCGCCCGGTGCGAGGAACGCCACACCCGACGCGAGGTGATCCGCCGATGGTGCCCGAACTGCCCCCGCTGCCCGCACTGACACGAGCCGAGGCCGAGCTGATCGACCGTTACCTCGACGTGGTCGACCTGTTGGGCCGTATCAACCCGGCCAGGCCCGGAGACACCTACCGTGGCCTGCGTGCCGCCCAGGCGCTGGTCGCCAAGGCCACCGAGCTGCGGGACGCCCTCGCGCTGATGCACCAGCGCGGCGAGAGCGAGGTGCACGCGCCGACGCTGGCGCAGGCCCTGCGCGTCCTCGACGGTGAGCGGCGGGCGGCCCGCGTCACCCTGCCCCCCGACGCCGACAATTGACACATCCGCAGCCGGGTCGCCGTGCGCGCCGGGTCGGCGGGGTGTCCGGCCCGGGGTTCAAACGGACCAGATGGCGTACCCCCTGATGGAGTAATCACAGACCCCTTCGGGGAACCGAAAAAGTTGCGCAACGCGCTTGGCCCGGAGGCGGAACGAGATGCTCCGGTGCTGGTGGGCGCGTCGTCGATGTCCCCAACATCGCCCGAACAGAGGGTGGTCCACCCGAACGGGTGAGTGGTGAGTAACCCCACAAATCGCCGGTTCCGCTCGGATTTTCCGACCGCTATGCGTGAAGATCCCTTCCGACGACAAGCCCCCGCCACAGCGGCGGGGCGGTCCGGGCGGACGCCGAGTCCTGCCGCTGCCCGGATGACCGGTCGACAGAAGTGCATCGGCAGGAGTGGAGGACCCAGCAAGACGGGTCGCCGGAGAGATCCGGGCGGTCCTTGGGGTGAAGCCGCGCAAGCGGCCGGGCTACTTCGCCAGCCCGAATCCGACAGGTCATCCTTCACAGGCGGCTGACGAAGGGTTGCGCATGACTGCGCTCAATCGTGTCCCGTCGCTGTGGACCCGGGCCGGTACGGCCTCGGCGCTCACCATCGCCGCCGTGGGCGGCAGCCTCGTGGTTCCTGGCGTCGCATCCGACGCCGAAGCGGCCACGTTGGCGACGAGGGCACTTCAGGTCGCGGCTTCCAAGAAGGGCTCCCCGTACCAGTACGGCGCCGCCGGACCACGCCGCTTCGACTGCTCCGGGCTCACGCTCTACTCGTACAAGAAGGCGGGCAAGACGCTGCCTCGTACGGCCGCGGCGCAGTACAACAAGACGCACCACATCTCCGCGTCCCACCGCAAGGCCGGAGACCTGGTGTTCTTCCACTCGGGCCGGAACGTGTACCACGTCGGCATCTACGCCGGGAAGGGAAAGATCTGGCACTCCCCGAAGACGGGGGAGGTCGTGAAGTTGCAGAAGATCTGGACGAAGAGCGTCTGGTACGGCCGGGTCAGCTGACCTGCCCGAGGGGGTGCCGCCGGCCGGCACCCCCTCGGGGTTCCACCCCCGGGCGTGAAAAGCGGACGAAGCGGTTAATCGTTCAGCATGGCTGAGCGACCTTCCTCCGAGGAGCGGAACGAGACGCCTCTCGAGCGCGCCGATCGCAACTTCGGCGAACTGCTCCAGGAGCTGCGCGTCACGCAGACCGGTGTGCAGATCCTCTTCGCGTTCCTGCTGACGCTGGCGTTCACCCCGCGCTTCCCGTCCCTCGACACGGTGCAGCGCGCCACGTACGTCACCACCCTCCTGCTGGCCGTGGTGGCCGCCGCGCTCTTCACGGCGCCGGCCGCGCTGCACAGGTCGCTCTTCCGGCAGGGCGCGAAGCCGACCATCGTGCGGGTCTCCTCCGTCCTGGCCACCGTCGGGATGGGTGTGCTCATGCTGGCGCTGACGGGATCGGTGCTGCTCGTCGTGGACGTGGCGCTGGGACGCGCCGCCGGGATCGCCTCGGGCGCGGGCACCCTGCTCGTCTGTGTGGCGCTGTGGGGCCTCCTGCCCGGCCTGGTGCACCGTGCCGTCGTCAGCGGAGCGACGGCTCCGAGAGAAGCACCGGACCGAGAACCGTGAGCGCGCTCATCGCCTGACTGCCCACGGGCACGAACCGCGGCAGCCGGCTGGGGAAGGTGACTGGAGAGGGTGGGCGGGACGGCGGCGGCTCCGGTGGGGGCGCGGTCACTGTGACCGGGAGATCCGCGCCGTATGATCTCCGTCGTCCGTCGGACCGGGGGCCGGTCGGCGCCGACGGCCGAGGCCTTGCGGGCCCCGCCGCGAGGCGCCGGACGGGGCGGACACGACAACTGAGCCGCTCCTCAAGGCTCTTGTGGGCCGCCGGCCGTCACCGGCTGGGCCAGCACCGTCCAGGGCAGCTCGATGGCGACCGTCTTGCCGCCCTCGCGGGTGGGCCGGACGACGAGCCTGCCGCCGCATTCGGCGGTCAGCCAGCGGATGATCACCATGCCGCGCCCGTTGTCCTGCTGGACGGCGGCGGGCAGACGTTTGGGAAAGCGCGGATGGCTGTCGGTGACGCCGATCCGCAGGTGTTCGTCTCGGTCGAGGCGGACGTCCACCGTGAAGGTGGGCGACTGTCCGAAAGTGTGTTGGACGGCGTTGGTGGCTAGTTCTGACACGATCAGGCGTACGGTGTCCGCGACTTCGGCGTCGCACGGCAGGCCCCATTCGGCCAACACATCGGCGACGAAATTCCGGGCCGCGGAGACCGAGGCGGGATCGCTCGGCAGAGTGACGGATGCTTCCTGGTGATCTGCCATGGCGACGTCGTCCCTTTCCCACGGGACCGGAGTCCGACACGGAGCGGATGGTTCGAGTACGGTCCCGGACTGGTGCTTCGCGCCAGACTGCCATCACTGGGCCGGTCACGGGTGCGATCCACCGAGATATGCATATATCTGTCGCTCGATGCGGTGAACTCTGCGACGGCGGAGCGTATTTGGGCGGCTCGGAAGGAGTAAGGAGTACGGCCATGCAGCACGGTCCCGCGGTGCGCCGCCGCAAGCTCGGTGCCGAACTGCGCGCGCTGCGCGCCTATGCGGGTCTCACCAGTGGTGAGGCGGCCCGTCTCGTCGGCTGGCACCAGTCGAAGGTGAGCCGGATCGAGACCGGTATCAGTGGGGTGAAACCGGCCGACGTGGAGCGCCTGTTGGACGCCTACGCCGTCACGGAGCCCGAGTTACGGGAGCTCCTGGTCGGCCTCGCGGGCTCCGAGGGCAACGGTCGCCATCACTGGTGGCACGCCTACCGCGGGGTCCTGCCGCCCACGTACCGCGACTTCATCAGTCTGGAGTCCCAGGCCAGCGGCATGCGCACGCTGGAGACCTCGGTGGTACCCGGACTGCTCCAGACACCCGAGTACGCACGGGAGGTGACCCGGGTCGCCGTCGGCGGCCTGGAGGACGGCAAGCTCGACGCGCTCGTCGAGGTGCGCCTCGCCCGGCAGGACGTCCTGCGTTCGAATCCGCCGCTGGAACTGACCGCTGTCCTGGACGAGGCCGTGTTAAGACGCGAGGTCGGCGGCCCGGAGGTGATGGCTCGGCAACTGGAGCGTCTGCGGGAGGCCGCCGCCCTGCCTCAAGTGCGGCTTCAGGTCCTGCCGTTCGCCGCGGGAGCCCATATCGGCGTCACCGGGCCTTTCGTTATCTTCTCATTTCCGAACACAACTGATCTGGATGTGGTTGTTCTCGACCACTTGACGAGTAGCCTCTATCTCGAACGGAAAGAAGACCTTCAGGCCTACACCGAGGCCTTCAACGCCCTTCAGTTCCACGCCCTTTCGCCCGAGGACTCGTTGGACTACATCGCCGGGATAGGTGACGGCGCGTAAGGAGGCACCCCCCATGTCCGCACTGCCTCGGTACATACCTTCCAGTACTTCACTCCGCGACGTGCGATGGCTGCGCAGCAGCCGCAGTACGGGTATGAACAACTGCGTCGAGACGGCCCGACCCGGCCCAGGGCCCTGGGCCGGACTGGTCGCCGTGCGCGATTCCAAGAACAAGGCGGGCCCCGCCCTGCTCTTCACTCCCGCCAGTTGGGAGGGCTTTGTCGCCGGACTGAACTGATCACGCCGACGGCGTGCTCGATCTGCGCGTCGGTGAGGTCCGCGCGGGCGGTCAGCCGCAGCCGTGAGATGCCGTCCGGCACGGACGGCGGGCGGAAACAGCCGACGGCGAGTCCCGCTGCACGGCAGTCGGCGGCCCATCGCACGGCCTGCTCGGGGGACGGCGCGCGCACGGAGACCACGGCGGCGTCAGGTCGTACGGCTTCCAGGCCCTCGGCGGTCAGCCGGGTGTGCAGCGCCGTCGCCACCTCACGCGCCCGGGCGGCGCGCTCCGGCTCACGGCGCAACAGCCTGAGCGCCGCGAGAGCCGCGCCCGCCGCCGCGGGCGCGAGACCCGTGTCGAAGATGAAGGTGCGCGCCGCGTTGACCAGGTGGTCGATGACCGGGCCGGGGCCGAGGACGGCTCCGCCCTGGCTGCCGAACGACTTGGAGAGCGTGGCGGTCACGACCACGTCCGGGTCGCCC
>LRTP01001252.1 GCA_001550305.1 Streptomyces diastatochromogenes | reverse complement strand
CTGGCGAGTTCGGCCAGCGGGGCCGCGTCGCCGTCCACCGAGAAGACCGTGTCGGACACGGCGACGGCGGGACCCTCGTGCGTGCCCAGCGCCTTGCGCACGGCGTCGGGGTCGGCGTGCGCCACGACCTGGGTCGCGCCCCGGGCGAGCCGGCAGCCGTCGATGAGGGAGGCGTGGTTGCCCGCGTCCGAGACGACCAGCGAGCCGTGCGGCGCGAGTGTGGTCACGGCGGCGAGATTGGCCGCGTAGCCGGAGGAGAAGACGAGCGCGGACTCGAAGCCGCAGAAGTCCGCGAGCTCGCGTTCGAGTTCCCCATGAAGTTCGGTCGTGCCGGAGACGAGCCGCGAGCCGGTCGCACCGGCGCCCCAGCGGCGCGCGGCCTGGGCGGCGGCGGCCGTGATCTCGGGGTGGTGGGCCAGCCCGAGGTAGTCGTTGCTCGCCAGATCGAGAAGGGGTGAGTCGGCGGCGCGGGGGCGCAGGGTGCGGACGAGTCCGGCCTGTAGGCGCTGGTGCGCCTGCTCGTCGATCCACGCGAACGGCGATCCGGCCATGTTGGTGCCTCCGGGCCCTGGGAGCGGTCGTGAGGGGGTCATGAAGGTGGTCGTTTTGTAGGCAGTGCACAGACCCTAGCGGGGCGACGCGGCGCCCATGATGTGGCAATACCCACACGTCGAAGCGTCTCTGTTGTGCAAACTCTCCTTGGCCGCAGCGGCTCGCATACGTCAGGATCGGATCTCATGGACCTGCTGAACACGCTGGTGGACAAGGGGCTTCGGCGCGAGCTGCCGACCCGTGACGAGGCGCTGGCCGTGCTGGCCACGTCCGACGACGACGTGCTCGACGTGGTGGCCGCGGCCGGAAAAGTCCGCCGGCACTGGTTCGGCCGTCGAGTGAAACTCAACTATCTGGTCAATCTGAAGTCCGGTCTGTGCCCCGAGGACTGCTCGTACTGCTCGCAGCGCCTCGGCTCCAAGGCCGACATCCTCAAGTACACCTGGCTCAAGCCGGACCAGGCCTCGCAGGCCGCGGCGGCCGGGCTCGCCGGGGGCGCCAAGCGGGTCTGCCTGGTGGCCAGCGGCCGCGGACCGACGGACCGTGACGTGGACCGGGTCTCCGACACCATCAAGGCGATCAAGGACCAGAACGAGGACGTCGAGGTGTGCGCCTGCCTCGGCCTGCTCTCCGACGGCCAGGCCGAGCGGTTGCGCGAGGCGGGAGCGGACGCCTACAACCACAACCTGAACACGTCCGAGGGGACGTACGGGGACATCACGACCACGCACACGTACGCCGACCGGGTGGACACGGTCCAGAAGGCGCACGCGGCCGGTCTGTCGGCCTGCTCGGGTCTGATCGCGGGCATGGGCGAGTCGGACGAGGACCTCGTCGACGTCGTCTACTCGTTGCGCGAGCTCGACCCGGACTCCGTTCCGGTGAACTTCCTGATCCCCTTCGAGGGCACCCCGCTCGCCAAGGAGTGGAACCTCACCCCGCAGCGGTGCCTGCGCATCCTGGCCATGGTCCGTTTCGTCTGCCCGGACGTGGAGGTCCGCATCGCGGGCGGTCGCGAGGTCCACCTGCGGACGATGCAGCCGCTCGCCCTGAACCTGGCCAACTCGATCTTCCTCGGCGACTACCTCACCAGCGAGGGCCAGGCGGGCAAGGCCGACCTGGAGATGATCGCGGACGCCGGGTTCGAGGTGGAGGGCACGGGCGAGGTGACCCTGCCCGAGCACCGCCTGACGGCGGGCGCGGGCTGCGGTGCGCACGCCGAGGCCGGATGCGGTGCGCACGCGGACGCCGGGTGCGGTTCGCACGAGGGCGGTGGCGTCTGCGGTTCCGTGAAGGTGCAGGCCGAGCAGGAGCAGCCCGCCGAAGCGCGTACGGATCTCGTCGCCGTACGCCGCCGGGGTGCCGGAACGGACCTCGCCCCCAATGCCTGACCCGTCCGAGCCGTCCACGCTGCCCGTGCGGGAACTGCTGGAATTGGACCGGCGGCATGTCTGGCACCCGTACGGCCCCATGCCCGGCCGCCAGGAACCGCTCGTCGTGGAGTCGGCGAGCGGGGTACGCCTGCGGCTGGCGGACGGCTCGGGCGAGCTGGTCGACGGCATGTCGTCCTGGTGGTCGGCCATCCACGGCTACAACCACCCGGTCCTCAACGACGCGGCGCGCGACCAGCTGGAGCGCATGAGCCATGTCATGTTCGGCGGGCTCACGCACGAGCCCGCCGTGCGGCTGGCGAAGCGACTTGTCGACATCACGCCCGAAGGCCTGGAACACGTCTTCCTCGCCGACTCCGGATCGGTGTCGGTCGAGGTCGCCGTCAAGATGTGCCTCCAGCACTGGCGCTCGCTCGGCCGCCCGGGCAAGCAGCGGCTGCTGACCTGGCGCGGCGGCTACCACGGGGACACCTGGCAGCCGATGTCGGTGTGCGACCCCGAGGGCGGGATGCACGAGCTGTGGCAGGGCGTGCTCCAGCGCCAGGTGTTCGCCGACGCCCCGCCGGTCGCGTACGAGGAGTCGTACGCCGACAAGCTGCGCGAGCTGATCGGGCGGCACGCCGACGAGCTCGCCGCGGTGATCGTGGAGCCGGTGGTACAGGGCGCGGGCGGGATGCGGTTCCACTCCCCCGCGTATCTGCGGGTGCTGCGGGAGGCGTGCGACGCCCACGACGTGCTTCTCGTCCTCGACGAGATCGCGACCGGCTTCGGCCGAACGGGCGCTCTCTTCGCGGCGGAGCACGCCGGTATCACGCCGGACGTGATGTGCGTCGGCAAGGCGCTGACCGGCGGCTATATGACGATGGCGGCGACGCTCTGCACGGCGCGGGTGGCCGAGGGCATCTCACGCGGTGAGGTCCCGGTGCTGGCTCACGGCCCGACCTTCATGGGCAATCCGCTCGCCGCCGCGGTGGCCTGCGCCTCGATCGACCTGCTGCTCGGACAGGACTGGCAGACCGAGGTCAAGCGGATCGAGGCGGGTCTGCGGGACGGCCTGGCGGAGGCGTCCTCGCTGCCGGGTGTCCGGGACGTACGTGTCCTGGGCGCGATCGGCGTCGTCCAGCTCGACCACGAGGTCGACATGAAGGCGGCCACGGCGGCGGCCGTGCGCGAGGGCGTGTGGCTGCGCCCGTTCCGCGACCTCGTCTACACGATGCCGCCGTACGTCACGGGTGACGTGGACGTGGCACGGATCGCGCGCGCGGTGTGCGCGGCGGCACGGGAGGGATGACATGGCGGTTCTGGTGATCACGGGGACGGGCACGGAGGTCGGCAAGACGGTCACGACGGCCGCCGTCGCCGCCACGGCCCTCGCGGCCGGACGCTCCGTGGCCGTACTCAAGCCGGCGCAGACGGGTGTACGCCCGGACGAGCGCGGGGACGCCGACGAGGTGGCCCGGCTCGCGGGCGCCGTGACCACGCTCGAACTCGCCCGCTATCCGGAGCCGTTGGCTCCCGCGACGGCCGCGCGTCGGGCCTCCCTGCCCCCGGTGAGCCCGGTCGCGGTGGCGAAGGCGGCGGCCGAACTGGCCACGGAGCACGACCTCGTGCTGGTGGAGGGAGCGGGTGGTCTCCTCGTCCGCTTCGACGACGAGGGCGGCACGCTGGCGGACGCGGCGAGCCTGCTGGACGCGCCGGTGCTGGTGGTGGCGTCAGCGGGCCTCGGCACCCTGAACACCACCGAGCTGACGGCTCGTGAACTGCGGCGCCGTGGGCTGGACTTGGCGGGAATCGTCATCGGCAGCTGGCCCGACTCCCCCGACCTGGCGTCCCGCTGCAACCTCGCGGACCTGCCGGTCGTGGCGGAGGCTCCGCTGCTGGGAGCACTGCCCGCGGGGGCGGGGGCTTACCCGGTCGCCGACTTCTGCGCGGAGGCGCCTGGGTGGCTGGCGTCTCGGCTGGACGGCACCTGGGACGGAACCGCCTTCATTTCGGCGCAGGGGGTCTGAGCGCCCCGTAAGGGGCGCGGGGAACTGCGCGCCCAGCCACGACCCACCCGCAGCCGACCAACGACACCAAGCCCCCCTCACCGCTCCCCCAACAACCGCACCAACTCGATCCGCGACCGAATCCCCAACCGCGCGAACACTCCCCGCAGGTGATGATCAATGGTCCGCGGACTGAGCAACAACCGCGCCGCGATCTCCCGATTGGTCGCCCCGTCGGCCGCCATGCGCGCGACCATCAACTGCTGCGCGGTGAGGCGGGCGACGAGATCGTCGGCGCCCCGCACCGGCGAGACGGGCTCCCCCAGGACGCGGAGTTCGGTCCGCGCCGCCGCCGCACACTGCGGCGAACCGAAGTGCTCGAACGCCTCGAGGGCGCTGTGCAGCCGGTCACGGGCCTCCGTCCGGTGCCGCAGTCGCCGTAGCGCACCGCCGAACAGCAGCTCCGTGCGGGCGCGTTCGAAGTCACGGGTGCCCGAGGCGTGCAGGTCGAGGGCGGTGCGGTAGTGCTCGACGGCCTCCGCGCCGGAGGCGAGCAGGGCCCGGCAGCGGGCGCTGAGGGCCAGGTCGTCGGGGCTGCGCACGGTACGCGCCCAGTGGTCGTAGTCGGCGTGAGCGGCCCGGGCGACCCGTGTGTCGCCGGTGCGGACGGCGGCCTCGACGTAGTGCGGGGTGGCGATGTGACGGATGGCGCGGTGCCCGTGCCCGGGGCCGAATGCGGCGAGG
>LRTP01001251.1 GCA_001550305.1 Streptomyces diastatochromogenes | reverse complement strand
CGGCGAGGGCGCGCAGCCGGGCCGCCGAGGCGGCGAAGCGGCCGGTGCTCAGGTCGAGGAAGGCGAGCGCGAACAGGGCCAGCGCGGCGGCTAGGCCGAGCCCGCGGGCGAGGGCGTAGGAGCGGGCGGCCTCGGCGCGCTCCCGGCAGACGTCCTCGTCGCCGGTGACCGCGGCGAACATCGCGAGGGCCGCCTGCAGATGACAGGCCCCGTTGTCCTGGCCGGTGGTGTACGCCTGGCGGAGGGCCTCCAGGGTGGCGGCCTCGGCGGCCCTCGGTCGACCGGTCCAGAAGTCGGCGTACGCCCGGAACTCCATGGCCTGGGGAACGGTGACCCCGTCTCCCCCGGCCCGGGCGGAGGCGGCGGCCCGGACGGTGGCGGTGGCGGCCGCGGTGTGGTCGCCGAGCATGAGTGCGGCGATCCCGGAGTGGATCAGCAGGGTGGGATCGCCCCCGGGACCGCAGCGCCCGGCCGCCGCCTTCAGCAGGTCCCGCGCGTCGTCGTACTGGGCCTCGAA
>LRTP01001250.1 GCA_001550305.1 Streptomyces diastatochromogenes | reverse complement strand
CCCACCCGCGCGCGCGTGACCTCGCACCGCGCTCCGCCGGGGCCCGCGCCGACTTCCTTCCCGGGACGCCGGATCTGTCGCTGTTCCCGCGCGCCGCCTGGGCGGCCGCCCAGCGCGGGGTCCTCGCCGAACTGCCCCACCAAGCGCTCGGTTACCCGGATCCGCGCGGTCTGCCCCGGCTGCGCACCGCCCTCGCCGAACTGCTCGCACGGCGCCGCGGCGTGGTCGCGGACCCCGAGCGCGTCATCGTGCTCTCCGGGGTCGCGCAGGCGACGACCCTGCTCGGATTCGTGCTCCACGCGCGCGGGGTGCGCGCGATCGGCGTCGAGGACCCCGGAAGCCCGGAGCACGGCGCTCTCTACGCCTCGGCCGGCCTCGACGCCGTGGCGCTGCCGCTGGACGGCGAAGGGCTGGCCACCGGGCCGCTGAAGGAGTCGGGCGTACGGGCGGTGGTGACCACGCCCGCCCACCAGTTCCCGTCGGGGATCGCCTACTCGGCGCGGCGCCGCACGGAACTCCTCGACTGGGTGCGCTCGGTGGACGGTCTGGTGGTCGAGGACGACTACGACGGGGACTTCCGCTACGACCGTGCTCCCGTGGGGGCGCTTCAAGGGCTCGATCCCGAGCGCGTCGCCTACACGGGGTCGGTCAGCAAGTCGCTCGCGCCCGGGCTGCGGCTCGGCTGGCTGCTGGTTCCGGCGGCGCTCGCCGAAGAGGTCGTCGAGCGCAAACGCACCATGGACCTGGGGAACCCCGTCGTGGATCAGGCGCTCCTGGCCCGCTTCGTGGAACGGGGCGACTACGACCGGCAGCTGCGCCGCTGCCAGCGCGCCTACCGGGAAAGGCGCGACACCCTCGTATCCGCGCTGGAGGAGCACTTTCCCGGTGCCGAGGTGTCCGGGATCGCGGCGGGCCTGCATGTCATCGCCGTGCTGCCCGGGAGGTACGGGCCGCCGGAGTACTTCCTGGAGCGAACCGCGGCGGCGGGGGTGGCCGTGCGCCCACTGACGGACTACGGGCGGACGGTCGAGCGCGCCGACGTACGCCTGGTGCTCGGTTACGCCCACCAGTCCCCCGCGCGGATCCGCGACGGCGTACGTCTGATGGCGCAGGCGCTGCGCGCCTGACCGCTGAAGAAGCGTCCGGGTGAGTGGGAAGCCGGAGCATCCGTGGGACGTGCGCGCTCGGGGGCGGACGTCGCCGCCCTTGTCGACGGGGCCAGTTGTTCACTTGTGGTTTCCGTGTGCGCTGCGGCGCACCCGTAGTTGTGGCTGGGCACATCGCCCGACTCCGTCGACTCCGTCCCTGGAGGCGCATTCATGTCACACCGCCCGCACAGCCCTCTCCCCCTCCCCGGTCGCCGCGGCGTCCTGCGCGGATCCCTCGCCGCCTCCGCGGCCCTGGCCCTGCCCACCGCACTCGGCTCGGCCCCGGCGTTCGCGCTGTCCGGGCGGCCCGAGGCGGGGTGGGGTGTCCAGGCCGGAGACGTGAGCGCGCACTCCGGCCTGGTGTGGGTCCGCTCGGACCGCCCCGCCCGGATGGTCGTCGAGACGTCCGCGACCGAGTCCTTCCGCAACCCGCGCAGATGGCACGGTCCGCTGCTCGGCGCGGACTCCGACTTCACCGGTACGACACGGCTGCACGGACTGCCCTCCGGCGAGCAGATCCACTACCGCGTGCTGCTGGCCGACCCCGACGATCCGCGTCGTACGGGCGAGCCGGTGACCGGCACCTTCCGTACCGCGCCCGCGAAGCGACGCCACGACGTCCGGTTCGTCTGGTCCGGTGACCTGGCCGGACAGGGCTGGGGCATCAACGAGTCCATCGGCGGTTACCGGATCTTCGACGCCATGGCGAAGGTGGACCCGGACTTCTTCCTGTGCAGCGGCGACAACATCTACGCCGACGGCCCGATCTCCGCCACGGCGCCGCTTCCGGACGGCAGCCTGTACCGGAGCATCACCACCGAGGAGAAGTCGCACGTCGCGGTCACCCTGGCCGACTACCGGGGCAACTTCCGCTACAACCTGCTGGACTCGGCGCTGCGCCGGTTCAACGCCCGGGTTCCGAACATCATCCAGTGGGACGACCACGAGGTCCGCAACAACTGGTACCCGGGCGAGGTCATCGGGTCCGGCACCCCCTACCCGGCCGGCACGAAACTCGACGACCTGGCCGCCCGTGCCCGGCGGGCGTTCTCGGAGTACTTCCCGATCTCCACCGTCAGCGGACGCCCGGAGGGACGGATCTACCGGACCGTCCACCACGGCCCGCTCCTGGACGTGTTCGTCCTGGACATGCGGACCTACCGGAACGCCAACTCGCCCGACGACCAGACGACCGACCCGCAGGGCATCCTCGGCCGCGAACAGCTGGAGTGGCTCAAGCGCGAGCTGGCCGCGTCGCGCGCGGTGTGGAAGGTCATCGCCGCCGACATGCCGCTCGGCCTGGTCGTGCCCGACCCGGTCGAGGGCAAGCCGAACATCGAGGCCGTCGCCCAGGGCGACCCGGGCGCGCCGCTCGGCCGCGAGCTGCAGATCGCCGAGCTGCTGCGGTTCATCAAGCACCGGCGGATCACCGGGACCGTGTGGCTGACGGCCGACGTCCACCACACCTCGGCACAGCACTACGACCCCTCGCGGGCCGCTTTCAAGGACTTCGAGCCGTTCTGGGAGTTCGTCTCCGGACCGCTCAACGCGGGCGCCTTCCAGGCGAACGCCCTGGACGGCACCTTCGGCCCCGACCGGGTCTTCGTCAAGGCTCCCGCCACCGCCAACGTCTCGCCGGCGGACGGTTACCAGTTCTTCGGCGAGGTCGACATCGACGGCGACAGCGGGGAGCTGACGGTGCGGCTGCGTGACCTGGACGGCACGGTGTTGTTCACACAGGTGTTGCAGCCGGGGCGTGTGGGTCAGTAACGGCCCCCAACTCCCGTACCCTCGAAGGGTCGGGCCGCGCACCGGAGTCATCCCCCGGTGCGCGGCCGCTCTCGTGACCAGGCACGTAAGCCAGATGATCCGAGGCAGGCAAAACAAGGGCAAAAAGAACCGCAAAAAGGATAGAACGACACTTTACCGATCAGTCACAGACCGTTCGTGATCACGCAACACCATTCCTTCACAGTGGTTGCATGACTCCAGACATGTCTGACGTGACCCGGGCGAAGCACGGACGCCCCGTCCACCACTGGCGACGCGACGTGGTCGAGCTCGCCGCGCTGTTCACGGCCGTCGCGGTCGCCGACGCCGTCGCCAACCTGATCGGACACGGCCCCGACGGCCCGGCCCTGCTGGTGATCTCGTCCGTGGTCCTGGTGGCCACGGCCGGATTCCACACATGGTGGGCACGCCGCCACGGTCACGCCCCGCCCTCGGGCGATACCGGTGCCCGGACCCTCGCCGTGGGGCGAGGGTCCGGGCGGGCCGACCGGGCCACGGCGGCGCCGGAGACCGTCACCGGAGAGACCGTCCTGTGGCGGATGCGGACGACGGTGAAGGACGAGCCCGGTTCGCTGGCCGCGCTGTGCACGGCCCTGGCCCACCAGCGGGTCGACATCCTGAGCCTGCAGACGCACCCGCTCGCCGAGGGCACGGTCGACGAGTTCCTGCTGCGCGCGCCCGTCGAACTGAACGCGTCCGAGATCACCCGCGCCGTCTCGCTGGCGGGCGGCACCGGGACCTGGATCGAACGGGCCGACGCCCACGACCTGGTGGACGCTCCGACGCGCGTCCTGGGACTCGCCACGCGCACGGCTTTGGACGCCGCGGAACTTCCGCTCGCCCTCCGGCAGTTGCTCGGTAGGTGCACCATTCGTTCGCTGCCCGCCCGCTCCCCCGGGTCGGGTCGGGCGGAAGAGGGCGCGCCGGTCGAAGGAGTGCTGGAAGACACGGTGATGCGGTTGCGCGCACCGGAGGGTGGGGTGATCACGGTGGAACGGCCGTATCTGCCGTTCACGCCGACCGAGTTCGCTCGGGCGCGGGCGTTGGTGGAGCTGGACGCGCGGCTGGGTCCGCGCATCCCGCTCCACCAGGACATGCTGACACTTCCGGAGGGCAACGCGATCACCGTGCGTCGCGCCGACGTCTCCGACGTCGCCGCGGCGAAGGCGATGCACGAGCGCTGCTCCCCGCGCACGTTGAGCATGCGCTACCACGGGCCGGTCGGTGACGCGGACCGCTATCTGAACCACCTGCTCAGCCCGCGCTTCGGACGCACCCTCGCCGTGCAGACGGCCTCGGGACGCGTCGTCGGGCTCGGCCATCTCCTCTGGGACGGCGACGAGACGGAGATCGCGCTGCTCGTCGAGGACGACTGGCAGCGGCGCGGGATCGGCGCCGAACTGCTCGGCCGGCTCGTGACGATGGCCGTCGAGGCGGGCTGCGAGAGCGTGTACGCCGTCACGCAGGCCTCCAACACCGGCATGGTCGCCGCCATGCGCGGCCTGGACCTCCCCCTCGACTACCAGATCGAGGAGGGCACCCTCGTCATCACGGCCCGCCTGGACGCCACCCCGGTGGCCTCCCGACTGCCGTACGACCAGGAGCAGAAGCAGGGGCAGAAGAAGTAGGACGGACAGCGGGAGGCCCCGGGCACCTTGCCCGGGGCCTCTCCCTGGTCACCGCCCCAACGCACCGTCCAGATCGGCCCACAGGTCCTCCACGTCCTCCAGCCCCACCGACAGGCGCAGCAGCCGGTCACCGACCCCCGACTCGCGGCGGTCGTCGGCGGCCACGATGCGGTGGCTGATGGACGCCGGATGCTGGATCAGGCTGTCGACACTGCCGAGGCTCACCGCCGGGGTGATCAGACGGACCCCGGCGATGACCTCGTGCGGGTCGCCGTGGACCTCGAAGGCGATCATGGCACCGCCGATCCGCGGATAGTGGACGCGGTCGACGCGCGGATCGGCGGCGAGCCGGCGGGCGAGTTCGGCGGCGTGGGCGGACGCGGCCCGGACCCGTACGGGCAGGGTCGACAGGCCGCGCAGCAGCAGATATCCGGCCAGCGGATGCAGCACGCCCCCGGTCGCGAACCGCACTTGGCGCAGCCCCCGGGCGAACTCCTCGTCGCAGGCCACCACTCCGGCCATGACGTCCCCGTGTCCGCCCAGGTACTTGGTGGCACTGTGCAGGACCAGGCGGGCTCCCTGCTCCGCGGGGCGTTGCAGCACGGGTGTGGCGAAGGTGTTGTCGGCGAGCAGCGGAACGGACCCGCAGGCGTGCGCGACGGCGCGCAGGTCGAGTTCGGCGAGCGTCGGATTGGCCGGGGACTCGACCATGACGAGGCCGGTGTCGGGGCGCAGGGCGTCCGCGATGCCCGCCGGGTCGACCCAGGTGACCTCGGAGCCCAGCAGCCCGGCGGTGAGCAGGTGGTCGCTGCAGCCGTACAGGGGCCGTACGGCGACGACGTGGCGCAGGCCGAGCGCGTTGCGCACGAGCAGTACGGCGCTCAGCGCGGCCATGCCGCTCGCGAAGGCGACCGCGCTCTCGGTTCCCTCGAGGCGGGCGAGGGCGGTCTCGAAACGGGCGACGGTCGGGTTGCCGAGGCGCCCGTAGACGGGCGGGCCCTCCGGCTCGGCGCCGTCGGCCGCGAACGCGTCGATGCGAGCGGCTTCGCCGCGGCTGTCGTACGAGGGGTAGGTCGTGGACAGGTCGATCGGCGCGGCGTGCAGCCCCAACCGGGCGAGGTCCTCCCGCCCCGCGTGCACGGCCTCGGTGGCGAGGGCACGCGGCGCGAGGGCACGGGTGCCCTGAACGCCGTAGAGGTCGTCCCGACCGTCATAGGAGTCGCCCTGAGTGTCGCGGGAGCCGTCCTGAGCTTCGTATGCGTCGTGCACCACGGATTCCATGCACAGCAGACTGAACACCGGCCGGGACCCCGGACGCACACTCCGTGTTACGTTCGGGCCATGGCCGAATCTGTCGTACTCGATCCGGTGGATCTTCATCTGCTGCGGCTGCTCCAGAACGACGCACGGACGACGTACCGCGATCTCGCCGCGCAGGTCGGAGTCGCGCCCTCGACCTGCCTGGACCGGGTGACGAGGCTGCGCCGCGCGGGGGTGATTCTCGGCCATCAGCTGCGCCTCGATCCGGCGAAGCTCGGGCGGGGCCTGGAAGCCCTGCTGTCCGTGCAGGTCAGACCGCACAGCCGCGAGCTGGTCGGGCCGTTCGTGGAGCGGATCAGGGCGCTGCCGGAGTCCCGGACCGTCTTCCATCTCACCGGGCCCGACGACTACCTCGTCCTGGTCGCCGTCGCGGACATGGCCGACCTGCAACGGCTGGTCCTCGACGAGTTCACGTCCCGGCGCGAGGTGGCCCGGGTGGAGACCCGGTTGATCTTCCAGCAGTGGGACTGCGGCCCACTGCTCCCGCCCTCCCCGCCGTCGCCCTCCTCCTCGTCCTCGGCCCCGGCAAAATCAGGCTGATGCCCGCCCCATGCCCGGTCGACCGGGCTGACGCGGCACCCGTCCTCGTATGAGGATGTCGGCATGTCAGAGACGAAGAGCCCGCTGCCCCGCGAGGTCGCCGACGCGTATGTCGACGATCTCATCGCCCTCGATCCGGTCCTCGGTACCTACCTCGGTGTGAAGGAGAGTGCCGACAAGCTCCCCGACACCTCGCCCGCGGGGCAGGAGGCCGTCGCGGCGCTGGCGCGGACGACGCTCGCCCGGCTCGACGAGGCGGAGCGGCAGCCGGG
>LRTP01001249.1 GCA_001550305.1 Streptomyces diastatochromogenes | reverse complement strand
CTCCAGCTGCGCGGCGCGCGCGGCGACGCTCTCGGCGGCGCCCCGCGCCTGCGCCAACTCCTCCTCCAGGGAGGCCCTTTCGCCGTCGTTCCGGTCGCGGTGGGAGACCCGGGCGGCGGATCGCAGCGCGATCTCCTGCTGGGCCGCGACCCGCCGCTCGTGCTCGAGTCCCGCCTGCGCGAGCCGCTCCCGCGCGGCGTGCAGCCCGGATCCCGCAGCCCGCGCCTCGGCGTACCGCAGCTCCAACTCCTCGACCTGCTCGGCGAGTTGCCCGGTCGGTGTGTCGCCCGCCTCGGCGGTCGCGGCCGCCAGCGCCTCGCGTACGAGGCCGAGCCCGCGCTCGTCCTTGGTGGCCTGTTCGTCGGCGCGCTGGTACGCGGCGAGGGCGCGCTCCTCGGCCTCCCGGTCGACGTGCCCGGCGTCCTTGCGCGCGGGTGCGGGGTGCGCGGAGCTGCCGCACACGGCGCAGGGCTCGCCGTCGACGAGACCGGCGGCGAGTTCCGCGGCGATGCCCTGAAGACGCTGTTCCTTCAGATCGAGCCAGTGGACCCGGGCGTCCGTCGCGCGTTCACGGGCGGCGAGGGCCCGGGCGTGGGCGGCGTCCGTGTCCCGGGCGAACTGGTCGCGCTGCCGGGCCGCCCTGAGCCGCGCC
The DNA here is from genome assembly GCA_001550305.1 of Streptomyces diastatochromogenes. GTDB lineage: Bacteria > Actinomycetota > Actinomycetes > Streptomycetales > Streptomycetaceae > Streptomyces > Streptomyces mirabilis_D. Next base: position 248 of record LRTP01001249.1, on the reverse strand, counting down.
TGGGCGGGATCGCGCCGCTCGGCGAGCTGTTCCGCACGTGTGGTGGCCTCCTGCGCGGACTCGACGCGTGCCTGGAGCTCCGCGCGGGTCGCCTCCCAGGTGGCGAGCCAGCTCTCGGCGTCCTGGCGGACGTCCTCGTCCTCGCGCTCCTGGCGGTCCAGGGAGGCGCGCTCCCGGGTGAGTTCGCCGAGCCGGCGCTCCGCCCTGCGGGCCGACTCCAGTCCGCCGAGCTCCTGGGCCGCCCTGCG
>LRTP01000125.1 GCA_001550305.1 Streptomyces diastatochromogenes | reverse complement strand
GCGTTTGAACCAGTCGGGGTCGCGGTCCCTGGCCGGGGTGTCCTCGAAAGTGTCCGGGACGGGCTCGTTGACGATCATGTGGTGGGTGACCCTCCGATCCGCGGTGAGGTGTCGACGGCGAGCACATGCGCACCGCCCGGCCCCAGTCGCACGAAGTTGGCCCTGCCCCAGCGGTAGGTCTCGCCGGTGAGCTCGTCGTGCACGGGCACGGACTCGTGCCAGTCCAGGCCGAGTCGCGGCATGTCCAACGAGACCGTCGCCTCCTGGGTGTGGTGGGGGTCGAGGTTGGCCACCACCACGACCGTGTCGTCGCCCGAGCGCTTGCTGTAGGCGATCAGGGCCTCGTTGTCGGTCCGGTGGAAGTGCAGGTTCCGTAGCGCGTGCAGAGCCTTGTGGCGCCGTCTGATCCGGTTCAGCTCCGTGATCAGCGGTGCGATCGTGCGGCCCTCGCGCGCGGCGGACTCCCAGTCACGTGGACGCAGTTCGTACTTCTCGGAGTTCCGGTACTCCTCGCTCGCGGGCCCGACCGGAGCGTTCTCGCACAGCTCGTACCCGGCGTAGACCCCCCACGAGGGAGAGAGGGTGGCGGCGAGCACGGCGCGTACCTCGAAGGCGGGCCGGCCGCCCCGCTGGAGATGGCCGGGCAGGATGTCGGGGGTGTTCACGAAGAGGTTGGGCCGCATGAAGGCGGCCGTCGCGCCCGACAGTTCGGTGAGGTAGTCGGTCAGCTCCTGCTTGGTGTTGCGCCAGGTGAAATAGGTGTACGACTGCTGGAAGCCGACCGCCGCGAGCGTGTGCATGATCGCGGGCCGGGTGAACGCCTCGGCCAGGAAGATCACGTCCGGGTCGGTGCGGTTGATGTCCGCGATGACCCGCTCCCAGAAGACGACCGGCTTG
>LRTP01001248.1 GCA_001550305.1 Streptomyces diastatochromogenes | reverse complement strand
CAGGTCAGGACGGCGTCGGCGAGGCCGGGCTCACCGGGCGCGAGAGCGGGCGGCGGCACCTCGACGATGTCCCCGGCGGCCTGCTGCATGCGATGCGCGTCGGCGAGCAACGCGGCGTCGCCCTCGCGTACTTCGGCCTCCGTGGCGCGGCGCCGCTCGGCGAGCCGCTTCTCGACCTCGGCGAAGCGGTGGGTGTCGAAGAGCCGGCCGAGCAGCTTGCCGCGGGCCTCGGCGTCGGCCCGCAGGAAGCGGGCGAAGTCGCCCTGGGGCAGCAGCACGACCTGGCAGAACTGCTCACGGCTCATGCCGAGCAGTTGGGTGATCTCCTCGCCGATCTCCTGGTGGGAGCGGCTGAGGTCCTTCCAGGTGGCCGCCGACGCCTCGTACTCGCGCAGCCAGCTCTGCGCCTTTTCGGTGGTCGTGCCCGTGCCGCGCTTCTTGGGACGGGCCCAGGGCGGCTGCCGGCTGACCTCCAACCGGCGCCCCGCGACGGTGAGTTCGAGAGTGATCTCGGTGCGCGTCGCGGGTGCCGCGTGATCGCTGCGCAGGGTCAGGCCCTGGCCGCTCTGGCGGGCGCCCGGGACCGCCCCGTACAGCGCGTAGCAGACGGCGTCGAGGACGGACGTCTTGCCCGCGCCCGTCGGGCCGTGCAGCAGGAAGAGCCCCGCGGCCGACAGCTCGTCGAAATCGACGCTCTGGGTGCCGCCGAACGGCCCGAAGGCCGTGATGTCCAGGCGGTGCAGCCTCATCGGGCCTCCTTCGGGTCCAGCGGGACCAGCGGGTCCAGCGCGTCTCGCGTGTCGTGCGTACGTGGGGTCATCGGGCGACCTCCCGAACGGCCTCGTCGGCGTGGACGTCGTCGAACGCGTCCCTCAGGACGGCCTGTTCGTCGGCGTCGGGGCCCGCGCCGCGCACATGGGCCACGAAGTCCTCCGCGATCTGCTGCTCGCTGCGGCCCGCGAGCCGCCGGGCGTAGGAGACGTCCGGGTCCTCGGGGGTCCGCTCCGGTTCGAAGACGAGGCTGAGCGTGTGCGGGAAGCGCTCGGTCAGCCGGGCCATGGGCTCGGTGGGGCGGACCGGGTCGGTGAGGGTCGCCTCGATCCACGCCTCCTCGTGGCACGCCAGCCGCGGATCGGCGAGCAGGTCGTCCAGGTGCCCCCGGACACGGGCGAGCTTCCGGGGAACGGGACAGTCGACGCGCTCCGCGCCCACGAAACCCTCCGGCCCCAGGTCCACCAGCCACATGCTCTTGCGGTGGTCGACCTCCGAGAAGGAGTACGGCAGCGGGGAGCCGGAGTAGCGCACGCGCTCGGTGATGGTCTGGCTGCCGTGCAGATGGCCCAGTGCGGTGTAGTCGACGCCGTCGAAGACCCCGGCCGGTACGGCGGCCACCCCGCCCACGGTGATGTCCCGCTCGCTGTCGCTGGCCGCCCCGCCGGTGACGAAGGCGTGGGCGAGGACCACGGAGCGGGTGCCCGGCGCGCGCGTGGCGAGGTCGGCGCGGACCCGGTCCATGGCGGCGGCGAGGACGGCCTCGTGCCCCGCCTTCTCGACCCCGAACTCGGTCCTGACCAGGGCCGGTTCGAGATAGGGCAGTCCGTAGAAGGCCGCGTCGCCGTGGTCGTCGGCGAGCAGCACCGGCGTGCCGCACGCGGAGGGCTCGGTCCGCAGATGGATGCCCGCACGGCCGATGAGCCCGGCGCCGACGCCGAGCCGGCGCGCCGAGTCGTGGTTCCCGGAGATCATCACCGTGGGCACTGCGAGGTCGGCGAGCCGGTGCAGCGCGTCGTCGAAGAGCTCGACGGCGGCCAGCGGCGGCACCGCCCGGTCGTACACGTCCCCGGACACGACCACCGCGTCGACGTCGTACTCACGCACGGTCGCGACGAGGTGACCGATGAACCCGGCCTGGGCATCGAGCATGTTCACCCGGTGGAAGGCCCGGCCGAGATGCCAGTCGGACGTGTGCAGAATCCTCATGATCCCCGAGACTAACGGGCGGGTCGGACATCACGGGCGGCTACTCCCGTATCGGTCCCCGCCGCCCGCCTATGCGTCCCCGTACGCCTCTCCACCCAGTTCGAACCCGGCCGTCCCGGCCGTCGCGTCGGCGAGCCACGCCCGGAAGGGCTCGACGTCGGTGTCCGGCAGCCCGATCTCGATCGTGACGGCCTCGCCGTACCGGACGTCACGGACCTCGCGCCCGGTGGACCGCAGGTCGTTCTGTATCTTGCCGGCGCGCTGGTGGTCGACCGTGACCGTGGCCAGCCGGAAGCGTTTGCGCGTGAGTGTGCCGAGGGAGTCGAGTGCCTCGCCGACCGAGCCGCCGTACGCCCTGATCAGTCCGCCCGCGCCGAGCTTGACCCCGCCGTAGTAGCGGGTGACGACGGCGACGACGTACCGCATGTCGCGGCGCAGCAGCATCTGGAGCATGGGCACGCCCGCGGTGCCGCCGGGTTCGCCGTCGTCGCTCGCCTTCTGGACGGCGGCGTCGGCTCCGATGACGTACGCGTAGCAGTTGTGCGTGGCGTCGGCGTGCTCCTTGCGGACGCCCGCGATGAACTCCTGGGCCTCCTGCTCGGTGGCCGCCGGGGCGAGAGCGCACAGGAAGCGGGAGCGGTTGACCTCGGTCTCGTGCACGCCCGCGTGGGCCACTGTGCGGTACTCGTCCTGCATCACGCCAGCGTATGCGCTTACCGTGCGCGTGCGGCACGGCGGACCCGGGTCGCCCGCGCGCGTGCGACCCGGAGATCTCGTCGGCGCGGCGAGAGGGCGCGGCTCGCCCGCACGGC
>LRTP01001247.1 GCA_001550305.1 Streptomyces diastatochromogenes | reverse complement strand
CCCGTCGGCGAGCCGGACGGCGCGCTCGGCGCGGTCGAGTCCGGCGGCACGAGCGCCGAGCAGCCACTCCGCCCGCAGGTCCTCGTCGTCCGTCTCCAGCGAGAGATCCGCCTCGCCGAGGGTGCCGGCCAGGAACTCCTTGGACAGCGGGGGCCTGTCGTACGGGCGGTGGAGTTCGTCACCGATGACGACCAGCCGCCCGTCATAGCCCTGCTTCCGCAGCGAGCGCGCCGCCGACAGACCGGCCAGCGAGGCACCGACCACGGCGACGGTCCTCACGCGGAACCCCCGGCGAGCCGGGCTGCGACGCAGGGCGGCAGGTTGGGGGCATCCGCGGACAGCCGGACGTGGATCACGCCGTCCTCGACGACGACCTCGTGCGTGCGGACCGGGAGCTTGGCCGGCGGAGAGTCGACCGCGCCGGTCCTCAGGTCGAACTTCGAAGCATGCAGCGGGCATTCCACCTCGCAGCCCTCCAGCCAGCCGTCGGCGAGCGAGGCGTCCTGATGGGTGCAGGTGTCGTCGATGGCGAAGAGTTCGCCGTCGTCGGTGTGGAACACCGAGACCGGAGGATCTGTGTCGAGCCGGTGGGCCTCTCCTCGCGGGAGATCCGCGAGACGGCACGCGGGAATCATCATGACACCTCGGTGCGTATAGCGAAACGGATTGCGGTAAGCGCAACATCAGTTTGAGGTCGGCCAGAACCCTTGTCAAGGCATCCAGAGGGCACTCCGAGCCGTTTACTGCGTTGCGTAGCACGAAACTCAATTCACATAGAACAACAACAGCCCGCCGCATCGGCTCGCGACGGACGCGAGCCGAGGGCGGGCGGGTGAGGGGCGCGAGTGGGCGTCAGAAACCGCGGCCGATCCACTCCTGGAGGTGCGGGGCCTCGGCGGCGACGGTGGTCGTCCCCCCGTGTCCGGTGTGCACGACGGTGTCGCCCGGCAGCGTCAGCAGCCGGTCCCGGATCGACTCGATGATGGTCGGGAAGTGGCTGTACGACCGTCCCGTCGCCCCCGGTCCACCGGCGAACAGGGTGTCGCCGCTGAAGAGGGCCGTCAGGGCCGGTGCGTACAGGCAGACCGCGCCGGGCGCATGGCCCGGTGTGTGCAGCACGGTCAGCTCGACGCCGGCCACCGTGAGGCCCTGGCCGTCGGTCAGTTCGGCGTCCGGCGCCTTGTCGGGGTGGGTCTGCTTCCACAGCGGCAGGTCGTCCGGGTGGAGCAGGATCGGGGCGCCGGCGCGCTCCGCGAGTGCGGGCGCGGCGTCGATGTGGTCGTTGTGGGCGTGGGTGCACACGATCGCCCGCAGGGTGCGCCCGCCGACGGCGGCGGCGATGGCCTCGGCGTCGTGCGCGGCGTCGATGACGATCACCTCGTGGTCGTCGCCGACGATCCACACGTTGTTGTCGACGTCCCAGGTGCCGCCGTCCAGGGAGAACGTTCCCGAGGTGACGAGGTGTTCGATGCGGGCGGCCATCAGAGGACCACCACCGAGCGCAGCACGTCGCCGCCATGCATCCGCTCGAACGCCTTCTCGACCTCGTCCAGCGCGATGGTCTCCGTGACGAACGCGTCCAGGTCCAGTCGGCCCTGCTGATAGAGGTCGACGAGCATCGGGAAGTCGCGGGAGGGCAGGCAGTCGCCGTACCAGGACGACTTGAGCGCGCCGCCGCGTCCGAAGACGTCCAGCAGCGGCAGTTCCAGCTTCATCTCCGGGGTGGGCACACCCACGAGGACGACCGTGCCGGCCAGGTCGCGGGCGTAAAAAGCCTGCTTGTACGTCTCCGGGCGACCGACCGCCTCGATCACGACGTCGGCGCCGAAGCCTCCGGTCAGCTCGCGGATCGCCTCGACCACGTCGGCGTTCCTGGAGTTGACCGTGTGGGTCGCGCCCAGCTTCTTGGCCGTCTCCAGTTTGTGGTCGTCGATGTCGACGGCGATGATCCTCGCCGCGCCCGCCAGGTTCGACCCGACGACCGCCGCGTCCCCGACGCCACCGCAGCCGATGACCGCGACCGTGTCTCCGCGGCCGACGTTGCCGGTGTTGATGGCCGCACCGATGCCGGCCATCACGCCGCACCCCAGCAGACCGACGGCGGCCGCCGACGCGGCCGGGTCGACCTTCGTGCACTGCCCCGCCGCCACCAGCGTCTTCTCCGCGAACGCGCCGATGCCGAGCGCCGGGGACAGCTCGGTGCCGTCGAGCAGGGTCATCTTCTGCTTCGCGTTGTGGGTGTTGAAGCAGTACCACGGCCGTCCGCGCAGGCACGCCCGGCACTGCCCGCACACCGCACGCCAGTTGAGGATGACGAAGTCGCCGGGGGCGACATCGGTGACACCCTCCCCTACCGCCTCCACGACACCCGCGGCCTCATGGCCCAGCAGGAAGGGGAAGTCGTCGTTGATGCCGCCCTCGCGATAGTGCAGATCGGTGTGACAGACCCCGCAGGCCTCGATCTTCACCAGAGCCTCACCCGGTCCCGGGTCGGGCACGACGATTGTCTCCAGGCTGACGGGGGCGCCCTTGCCCCGCGCGACAACAGCACGGACCTGGTGTGTCATGGCCACTCCTCGGCTGGTCGAGACTTGAGTTCAAACGTTGCTCATTACGGCACGCATCTCATGTGCCGCAACACAGCATCGTGGAGTGCCGACCGGGGGTCAAGGAGCCCGACGGGAGGATGTCGACGACCGGTCCGCCCCGGCCGTTCGCCCGCTTCTCGCCGATCAGCGGGGTGAGTACGGCGCTGATCAGCTGTCGGCGTCCGCGCCGGAAGATGCTGTAGGCGATGGCAGGCCCACGACCGCGTACATCACCCACGGGTGGAGCGTCCAGTGGAAGAGGGTGGCAGCCATGGCCGTCTCCATGGCCTCGTTGACGTCGGCCGGGTCGGTGCCCGGCGGCGGCGAGGTGAAATGCGACAGCGGAGTCGAGGGCCGCGGGATCGCTGGTCACGTCCCGGGGATCGGTGGCGACGAGTCCGCCGAAGCGGGCCGGAGGGGCAAGACCGTACGCTCTTCCAAAGTCACACGACCCTGAAAGGCCCTGAAAGACCCATCACCGCAGGTCAGGGACGGTAGTGGCAGGGTCGGCGCAGGTCAGAGCCGTCCGATGGACAACTTCAGGACGTGCGTCCCGAGATCGTCGCAGATCGGCGCGGCTGTCGAACCGCTGTCGATTCGGTCAAGAAGTCCTCAGCTCCTGAACAGGGCAGACGGGCGGACCGTACCTCTGTACGGATCACCATCACGTCCATTGAAGGGAATGTCAGCATGACCAGCGAATCGCTTCACCCCGTTCCGGCCCCGGCCCGCCGCACCGTCGTGGCGGCGGTCGGTACGGCGGGACTCGCCGTCGCGCTGACCGCGTGCGGGTCGGACAACAAGTCCTCCGACTCCACCAGCTCCAACTCGGGCTCCGGCGCGAGCGCGAGCAGCGGGGGTACGGGCGGGGGCGACAACGCCGCGGCGGGCAACGCGGGCGGCACGGTCCTCGCCAAGACCACCGACATCCCGGAGGGCGGCGGCAAGGTCTTCGCGTCCCAGGGCGTCGTCGTCACCCAGCCGATCGCGGGCACCTACAAGGCCTTCTCCTCCAAGTGCACCCACCAGGGCTGTGCGGTGAAGGGCATCGCCAACAACGTGATCACCTGCCCGTGCCACAACAGCCAGTTCTCCGCGACCGACGGCAGCGTGAAGAAGGGGCCCGCGACGCAGCCGCTGGCCGCCGCCAACATCACCGTGGACGGGGACTCGATCAAGCTCGCGTGACGCGACCGGGGCCGCGCCTCAACGGCGCGGCCTCTCGAAGCAGGCCAGCACGTCGTCGGTCGCCGTGATCGTGGCGACCAGGGCGAGCGTGTTGCGGATCAGCGCGGGGGTGTAGTCGGAGGGCACCCCCGCGATCGCGTCCGCGGGCACCACGGCGTTGTAGCCGCGGTTCACGGCGTCGAACACGGTGTTGGGGACGGCCACGTTGGCGGAGACTCCGGTCACGACGAGGGTGCGACAGCCCAGGTTGCGCAGCAGCGCGTCGACGTCGGTGCCCGCGAGCGGGGACAGGCCGTGCAGGCGACGTACGACGAAGTCCTCCTCGGCGACCTCGATCGGCGGCGCGACGCGGACCGCGGTGGTGCCCGACAGCTGTTGCACCGGTAGCCGTTCGGCCGCGCGGAACAGGCGGGCGTTGTGGTTGGCGCCCCGCCCGTCGGGCCGTCGCTCGGCGATCGCGTGGATCACCTGGACGCCGCCGCGGTGGGCACCGGCCACCAGCCGGGCGATGTTCGCGAGTGCCCCCGACGACCGGGCCTCCTTGGCGAGTTCGGGCAGTGCGCTGTCCGGGCCGACGACACCCTGCTGGCATTCCACGGTGAGCAGAACGGTCCCGTCCGGGTCGAGGAGTGTGCTGAGCTGTTCACGCGACGGCATGGCTCCCCTTGTCGTCGAGGGTCGGGCGGGCGAGCGTAACGAGCATTGCGCGAGGACGGAAGACGGCCCATGCTTTTCTGACGCACTGTCAGAGGATCTCTGTCGACACAGAAGATCGACGCATCAGGTCGACATGAAAGAAGAGGTGACCGCATGACCGTCACTCAGCGCAGGGGTCGGAAGATCATGATGACCCCCGGCGAGCTGGACGAGTTCCTCACCACCCAGCGCACCTGCCGCGTCGCCACGGTGTCGAAGGACGGCGCCCCGCACGTGAGCGCGCTGTGGTTCGTCTGGGACGGCACCTCGTTGTGGCTGTACTCCGTGGTACGCAGCAAGCGCTGGACGGAGCTGAGCCGCGACCCACGGGTCGCGGTGGTGATCGACACGGGCGAGGAGTACGGGGAGCTGCGCGGCGTCGAGCTGTCCGGCGCGGTGGAGTTCGTGGGCGAGGTCCCCCGCACCGGGGAGCTGTGCGCCGAACTCGACGTCCCCGAGACCTTGTTCGCCCGCAAGAACTTCGGCCTGGAGGAAATGCCGCACGACGGCCGCCACGCGTGGGCCCGGCTGACGCCGACAGCCATAGCCTCCTGGGACTTCCGCAAGCTGCCGCCGCTCTAGGCCGGGGGCGAGCCGGCAATATCGCGCACCTTCCGTGCGGTGAGGCGGCGGCGTGGGACGTCCGCGAGCCCTCCCCACCGCGCGACGTCCGCGACCTCTCCCACTCGCACCACGTCCGCACGCCCTCCCCCTCGCGGGACGTCCGCGAACCACCACGGCGACCGGCCGCGCAGCGTCCGCCCGCGACAGCTCAGTTCACCGCTCAGCCGATGCTCTCCCCCGCCGCTCGCAGCGCCGCGACCGCCGCTCTGATCGACGGGCGGCGGTCGGCGTCCGCGCGCCAGATCACGTAGACATGCCGCCGGACGGCCTGCCGCAGCGGCACCGTGACGACTCCGTCCGGCATCGGATGGCGCCCGAGCAGCGGCGCGATGCAGACACCGAGCCCCGCGGCGACCAGGCCGAGCTGGGTGTGCGTCTCGGCGGCGCGATGGCCGATGTGCGGCTCGACGCCCCGGGAGCGCAACGTGAACATCAGCCACTCGTGGCAGAACTCGCCCTCGCCCCAGGTGATCCACTCGTCGTCGGCGAAGTCGCCGAGGTCGACCTCCGCGCGGTCCGCGAGCCGGTGGCCGACCGGCATCGCCACGTCGGCCGGGTCGTCGAGGATCGGGGCCTTGACCAGGCCGTCGGGCAGCGGCATCGGCTTGTTGTACCAGTCGAGCACCACCGCCAGATCGAGGTCGCCCCGGATCACTCCGGCGACCCCGGCCTCGGGCTCCAGCTCGCTGGAGCGCACCCGCAGCCCGGGGTGATCGGCGCGCAGCGCGGCGAGCGCGGTGGGGAACAGCCCGCGCGCGGCGGTCGGAAAGGCGGAGAGCCGCAGCTCACCGACGACCTGACCGCGCTGGGCCTCCAGGTCGGCCTGGGCGAGCTCGACCTGCGACAGGATGCGCGCGGCATGCTCGGCGAGCAGCCGCCCGGCATCCGTGAGACGCACCCCGCGCCCGTTCTTGGCGAGCAGCTGCTGCCCCACCTCGCGCTCCAGCTTGGACATCTGCTGGGAGACGGCCGACGTCGTGACGTGCAACCCCTCGGCCGCGCCGCTCACCGAGCCGTGCCGGGCGAGCGCGTCGAGGGTGCGCAGACGCTCCAGATTCAACATGTAAGCAATGCTACGAGATACCGCTCGAAAAATCTCGCTTGTGCTACGTGATCGTCTGCCTCATCGTTGCGTCCATGAGCGCCGTGACCACTCCCCGAACCGACACCCCCACCGCCACGACCCCCCGCCGTCGCACCGCCCTCGACTGGCGGATCCGCTTCGGCGCCCTCTCGCTGATCTGGGGTTTCAGCTTCCTGCTCATCAAGGTCGGCACGGAGGGCTACGCGCCGTTCCAAGTCACCTTCGGACGGCTGCTGTTCGGGGCGGCGGTGCTCGCGGCGGCGATGGCGGTGAAGCGGGAGCGGCTGCCGCGCGGGGCCCGCACCTGGGGTCATCTCACGGTCGCGGCCTTCCTGCTCAACGCACTGCCGTTCTCACTCTTCGCCTACTCCGAGCTGACGATCCCGTCCACGCTCGCGGGCATCTGCAACGCGACCTCACCCCTGTGGGGCATGGCCCTGTCCCTGGTCGCCCTCTCCGAGGACCGTCCGACCCGGCGCAGGGTCGCCGGTCTCGGCATCGGCTTTCTCGGCGTCCTGACGGTCCTCGGCGTCTGGCAGGGCTTCCACGGCCTGGACGCCACGGGCACACTGATGGCCCTGCTGGCCTCGCTGAGCTACCCGATCGGCTGGATCTACGTCCGCCGCACCCTGGCCGGCACCGGCCAGTCGCATCTGTCGATGACCGGCGCCCAACTGCTGCTCGCCACTGCCCAACTGGCCCTCGTCACACCCCTGTTCACCACGTTGCCGAGCCACTTCCCGGTCGTCCCGCTGCTCGCGATCGCCGCTCTGGGGGCCCTCGGCACGGGCCTGGCCATGCTCGTCCAGTACGGCATCGTCGCCGAGGTCGGCCCGACGACGGCCCAGATGGTCACGTACTTCATCCCGGTGATCGCCACCGCCGCGGGCGTCGCGATCCTCGGCGAGTCGCTGAGCTGGTCCACGCCGGTCGGCGCGGTGATCGTCCTCGCCGGCGCCGCGCTCACCCAGGCCCGGCCGCGCCACTGACCGCGCCCTCGGAGCGTACGGACCGACGCACACATGACCGCACATGACCACGCACGGCCCGACCACCCGCAACCGCGCACGAGCGCGCACGGACCGACTCACACGTAACCACGCACGGGCGCCGGTCCGACGGCGGAGGCGACCGCGTCCGCCAGCGGCTCGATGTCGTCCGGCGTCAGGGTCGAGACGGTGATCCGTATCCCGGGCGGCGCGCTCATCCGGAAGCGCGCCCCGGGCGCGACCGCCCAACCGGCGTGCAGCAACCGCGCGACCGCTCCCGTCTCGTCCGGGACGGGGATCCACACGTTCATCCCACTGCGCCCGTACGCCTCGATGCCGCGCCGTTTCAGGGCGTCGATCAGCGCGTCCCGGCGCCGCCCGTACGCCGCCGCCACGACCGTGACGTCCACCGCGCCGTTCGCCCACAGATGCACGACCGCCCGTTGCAGCAGATGGCTCACCCAGCCGGGCCCCAGCCGCTGCCGCCCGTGCACCCGGTCCATGGTGACGGGGTCCCCGGTGAGAACGGCGAGCCGCAGGTCGGGGCCGTAGGCCTTGGCGACGGAGCGTACGAAGGCCCAGTCGCGGGTCACCCCGGCCAGGGGGTGCAGCGGCAGGTCGACGATCCGATGCCCGTGGTCGTCCTCGACGAGCAGGACGTCGGGATGCTCCTTCAGCACGGAACGCAGGGCACGCGCGCGTGCGGCGCCCACCGCGGCGCCGGTCGGGTTCTGCGCCCGGTCCGTGACGATCAGCGCGCGGGCACCGGCCTCCAGGGCACGGCGTACGTCGTCGGGGACCGGACCCTCGTCGTCGACGCGCACCGGGACCGTGCGCAGCCCGAGCGCCGGGGCGAGGTCGAACACGCTGCCCCAGCCGGGATCCTCGACGGCGACGGCGTCCCCGGGCTTGAGATGCGCCGCGAGCACGCGCTCGATGGCGTCGAGCGATCCGGAGGTGACGACGACCGGCCCGTCGGGCACGCCGTCCGCGTCGAGGTCGGCGCGCGCGAGCCGCTCCAGCTCCGCCTCGACGGCGGCCTCCCCGTACATCACGGGATCCCGGTCCGATCGTCCCGCCGCCGCCGCGAACGCCTCGGCGAGGGCGGGCAGCAGTGCCGGGTCGGGGTTGCCGTCGGCCACGTTCCGCACGCCCTCCGGCACCTCGACCCGGATGTAGTCGCGTCCCGTCGTGGCGGGCTTCGAGCGGATCCGGCTGCCCCGCCGCCCCGCGGTCTCGATCACCCCGCGTTCGCGCAGGGTGCGATAGGCGGCGGCGACGGTGTTGGGATTCACCCCGAGCCGCTCCGCCAACTCCCGCATCGGCGGCAGCAGTTGCCCCGGTTCGAGGTCCCCGCTGCCCACCGCACGCTCGACGCTCGCGGAAATGTCCGCTGCGCGACGCCCTTCGATCCGATACTCTTCTAGCACAAAGAAGATTATGCACTAGTGCAATGGAGAGCGCAATGTCGGAGACGAGCACTCAGCCCGGGACGACGCGGCCCGCCGCCTACACCCCGACCGATCGCACCGTCCCCACCCGTTCCAAGGAGCGTGCCGCCTACGACCACGAGCTGGTCCACGCGATACTCGACGAGGGGTACGTCTGCCACCTCGGCTTCGTCCGGGACGGCGCCCCGGTCGTGCTCCCCACCCTCTACGGACGGGTCGGCGAGCGCCTCTACGTACACGGTTCGACGGGTTCGCGCCCGCTGCGGATGACCGGTCAGGCCGACCCCGGACTGCCCGTCTGCCTGACCGTGACCCATGTCGACGGTCTGGTCCTGGCGCGCTCCGCCTTCCACCACTCGATGAACTACCGCTCCGTGGTGGTGCACGGCATCGCCCACCAGGTGACGGACCCGGACGAGAAGCGGGAGGCCCTGGACGCGCTGGTCGACCAGGTCGTCCCGGGCCGTTCGTACGACTCGCGCCCGGCCAACGCCAAGGAGCTCGCCGCCACCGCCGTGATCCGCCTCGACCTGAACGAGGTCTCCGCGAAGCTGCGCACCGGCGGCCCGAACGACGACGCGGAGGACCTCGCCCTCCCCCACTGGACCGGAGTCGTCCCCCTCACCAAGGGACACGGCACCCCGATCCCCGCCGACGACCTGGCCCCCGACATCGAGCTCCCCGACTATCTCGCGACCCTGTGACGCCGAGGCGGCCGAGGCACCGGGCGGGGTCACCTCCTGGCGCCTCGGCCTCATGCCTCATAACTGCCGCGGCCGTCAGACGAGCGCGCGTTCCTCCTCGGGCACCCTGCGGATGTCGCCCTGGATGCTCCGCGCCTCGGCCACCGCGAGCCCCGCGACCGAACCCAGCATCAACAGGGTGCCCGCGAGCGTCGTCATGGTCAGTCGTTCACCGAGCAGACCGACGGCCAGCACGGCCGCGCTCACCGGCTCCAGGAGCATGATCACGGAGACCGTCGCGGACCGGACCACGGCGGCGCCCGCGAAGAACAGGGCGTAGGCCAGCGCCGTGGGGACGGCGGCGATGTAGAGCAGCAGGGCCAGCACGTGGGCCGGTCGGGCGGTGTGCGGGACCAACCCCTCGGCCAGGCCGAGCGGCAACAGGCAGACGGTGGTGACGGCGAACGTCCACACCGTCGTGCCGGAGCCGTCGACGCGGGCGTCTCGTCCCCACCACCGGGTGAGCAGCGTCATCGTGGAGTATCCGGCCGCGGACACGACCGCGAGCACGACGCCCCAGGGCCGCACCGTGGCACCCCCGCCGCCCAGCGCCAGCACCCCGAGCCCGCCGAGCGCCCCGGCGACGGCGGCGCTCC
>LRTP01001246.1 GCA_001550305.1 Streptomyces diastatochromogenes | reverse complement strand
GGCGACGGCGGCGCTCCCGCCGCGCCCGAGCCGCTCCCCCAGGGTCAGTCGGGCGCCGAGGGCGATGAGCACGGGTCCGGCGCCGAGGGTGACGACGGTCGCCACCGCGAGTCCGGTGGCCTCGACCGCGGCGAAGTAGGCGGTCTGGAAGACGGCAAGACCAAGGCCCGTGACACCGATGCGCAGGGCCTTGCGGCCGAGCGGCTCCCGGGCGGCCGGCACGACCCGTCGGCGCCGGTGCCGCGGCAGACGCACGGCGAGCAGCAGCACGAGTCCGCCCGCGCAGCGCCAGAAGGAGAGGGCGATCGGCCCCATGTCACTGGCCCGGTAGACCAGTGACGCGGCCGCGCCCGCGGTGCCCCAGGCGGCACCGGCGACGATCAGATAGAGGAGGCCTCGCCCGAGGGGCAGGCCCGAAGCAGCTTGCGACACGTATTTCTCTCCGCGGATACGCGCGGCCGCGCACGAGGCAGCCGCGCAGAAGTTCGGGAAGGACCACGTCGCAGCCCGTGCCGCGTGGGCAGGGGCGTACGGGAAGGTCCTCGGACTTCTTCTGCGGGCAGCGCCGTGCCACCCGGCACCGCGCCGGGTGGGAACTCCGGAGGGCCCGCCTCAGGCGGCCGGAGGCGGCAGAACGAGCGTCGAAGGCATGATCAGCACCTTAGACGGCGGTCCCGTGGGCCGACAACTCCCTTTCGGCGCCGCTCCCGCCGCTCGCGACCGGCCCGTCCGAGGGCTTCGAGGGCGCCGACGACTGTGCGATGAACGCGCCGACCAGCACCACCGCACCGCCGACGATCTGCGGCGCCGAGAGATGTTCGCCGAGCAGGACCCAGGCGAGCACGGTCGCGATGACCGCCTCCAGGCAGGCCACGACGCCCGCGACCTGCGGGGAGAGCCTGCGCACGGAGAGCACTCCGGTGACGTAGGCGACGACGGTCGCGATCAGCACGATCCAGCCGAGCAGTAGGGAGGCGGCGACGGAGGTGCCGTTCATGTCCGCGCTGCCCCCGAGCAGCGACCAGTCCATGGTCCAGGGACGTGCGACGACCGTCAGCACGAGGGTGCCGACGAGCAGGCCGTACGCGATGACGCCGAGGGGGTCCGGTGCCTCCTCGCCCGCGTCGCTGCCCTGGTCGGACAGGACGAAGTAGCCGACCTGGCAGCAGGCGGCGCCCAGCGCGAGCAGCAGCCCGACGACGTCGAAGCTCAGTCCGGACCACACCTGGACGACACAGGCGAGCCCGCCGACCGCGAGGACGACCCCGAGCGCCGCGGCGCGTGTCACGGGCCGGCGCTGCACGAACCGCACCCAGCCGAGCACGAGTGCCGGCGCCAGGTACTCGACGAGCAGTGCGACACCGACGGGGATACGGGAGATCGCGGCGAAGTAGCAGGCCTGGACGCCCGCCACGGCGAACAGTCCGAACCCGACGAGCAGGGCGGGGCGCCGCCGTACGAGAGCGCGATGGCGCACGGCCAGCGGCAGCATCACCAGGGCGGCGCCCGCGACCCGCAGCCACACCACGTGGAGCGGGTCGAGCCCCGCCTCGATCAGCGGCTTCGCCGCGACACCCGATCCGCCGAAGGCGACCGCCGACGCGAGCGCCAGGCCCAGCCCGACGCCCTTCCCACGGTTGTCCTGACTGCCCTGAGAGGTATGCACCGGCACATGATGACAGGCAACGACATGAGCGTCACCCCCAATGACACCTGTCTCAGCGATTGGACCGGCAGCCCGGGTCGCCACCGCCGACGTACGTCTCGACGTCGAAGCGGAACGCGCACGCGAACTCGTCGTCGGCGTCGAAGGCGTTCTCGATGCGCAGAAGCAGTGTCTGGGCGTCCACGCCGGCCCGTCGCAGGACCTCGACGGCCCGCGACTGCGGATCGGTGACGATCGAGGCGAGCAGATCGAGACAGCGGGCCCGTTCGTCGCCCCGCCGTTCGGCACGCCCGCACGCGCTCTCCATGGCTCCGGCCGCCACCGGCGACCAGCCCGCCTCGGCCACGACCCGCGTCCAGCCCGCCCCGGCGACGACCGGAACCGCCCCCGAGTCCTCGACGCCGCTCTGCCAGCGCAGTCCGTAGCCGATGCTGCGCTGCACGAGATAGCCGAGCAGCCGGGCGACCTGCGGGGCGCCGTCGAAGACGGCGCGCACCTGGGGGTCGGCCTCCAGCAGCGAGTGCAGCAGATGGGCGGTGTCGATCTGTCGGTCGCCGTCCCGCAGCGCCCGCCTGCGTGCGCCGGAGACCACCGACGCCAGCTCGGCACCGAGCCTGGCATCGAGTTCCGTGCGGTGGGAGCCGCTCTCGGCGGCCGGTTGCTGGGGGATACGCGGTGGCACAACCCCTACCCCATCAGTCCCGGCGACCCGGGTCATCCTCGGTGGGCAGCATCTTCACGTCCCACACAGGGTGGGCTTCCGCGAGCACGTTCTCCTCCTTACGGATGACTTCGCACCGTTTCTCCCTCAGGTTCTCCCCCAGGGCGCGCGCCGCCTTGCCTCACGCCCCGCGCACAACCACGCTGTTTCGGCCGTCGCCTTTCAGTGGCATGGAGCGCACGCGTGGGACCTGTTCGACGCGGCGGTGATACGCCAGGTGGACCGAGTTCACAATTTCTGACGGTTCATCAGTATTGAATGTTCCGAGGGCTACGGCTACGTTCCGCGACACCGTAGCTGCGCCGGGCGCAGCGCCTGACACGAAGGGGTGGTCGCATGGCCGAAGTGAGCGCCGAAGCACGCATCGAGGCGCCTGCCGAGAAGGTCTGGGCGCAGCTCACGGACTTCTCCTCGTACGGCGAGTGGAACTCGACCCACACCAACTTCCCCAAGGGCGGCCCCGCCTCACTCGAGGTCGGCGGCACCTTCCAGGAGAACATGAAGCTCATGGGGTTCCCGGCCGAGGTCGAGTGGACCATCGAGGAACTGGAGCCCGCCCGCACCCTGGCCATCCGCGGCAAGGGTCCGATGGCGGTGACCGTCGCCACCCGCTACACCCTGACCCCCGACGGCGACGCCACCTCGGTGCGGATCGACGGGGAGTTCACCGGCGCGGCCGTCTCGCTGATGGCGGGCAAGCTCAAGGACTCGGCGACGGCCGCCCTCAACGAATCGCTGCGCAAGCTGGCCGGACTGGTGACCTGAGTCCCCCTCCTGACCCGAGGCCCGCACCCAGCCCCCGTACATGGACAGGCGCCCCGCGGAAACACTTCCACGGGGCGCCGTCAGATACCACAGCATGCCCGTCAGTCCTCGTCGGCGAGGATCAGGTACAGCTTCTTGCGGGCTTCGTTGATGACCGCCAGCGCCTTGTCGCGCTGGTCCTTGCTGCCGGTCTTCCAGACCTGACCGAAGGCCTCCATGAGACCGAAGCCGGCCTGCCGGATCTCGTGCAGCGTCTCCCAGTCGACCCCGCGCCCGGCCTCTTCCCACGGCGCCTCGGGGCCCGCCTCGGCCGCTTCGCGGCCTTCGTCGGTGAGCGAGAACAGCTTCTTGCCGCCCTCGGCCGCGCTGGCGATGAGGCCTTCGTCCTCCAGCAACTGGAGGGTCGGGTAGACCGAACCCGGGCTGGGCTTCCATGCCCCGCCGCTGCGCTCGGCGATCTCCTGGATCATCTCGTAGCCGTGCATGGGCCGGTCCTTGAGAAGGGCCAGGATCGACGCGCGTACGTCACCGCGTCGCGCCCTGCCGCCCGGACCGCCCCGGCCGCCGCGCCGGCCACCCCAGGG
>LRTP01001245.1 GCA_001550305.1 Streptomyces diastatochromogenes | reverse complement strand
AGCCGAACCCGGGGCCGCCGGGGCCACCGCCCGGACCACCCGGCCCGAAGGGCCCGAAAGCCCCGCGCCGCCCTTCGAAACGGCCCCGGTCACGCGGACCGGGCCCACCGTGTCGGCCATGTCCACGTTCGAATCCAAATTCCTGTCCTTGGGGACGCATCGCCATCACTCCATTCGTTCGTTGATCGGTCGCGATGCGTCAACGATATATCGGAATAGCTCGCCTGACAACCCTCGAGGTCTGGGCAGGTCAGGGGGCCGGACGGCCACAACCGGTCCAGATCCACAGAATTGGCCTTGTCCCGCGGCCCACGCGGGCCGCTAGCGTCGGGGCATGCGGATTCGAATCGTCGACGCCTTCACCGACCGTCCCTTCACGGGCAACCCGGCCGGGGTCCTCCTTCTCGACCACGACACCTTCCCCGAGGACAGCCGGCTCCAGAGCGTCGCCCTGGAGGTCAACCACGCGGAGACGGCCTTCGCGCACCGCCTCCCCGAGGGTGGCGACGCCGACTGGGCGCTGCGCTGGTTCACCCCCGTCACCGAGGTCGCGATGTGCGGGCACGCGACCCTCGCCACCGCACACGTCCTGCGCACCACGGGCGCCCACCCGGGACCGGTGCGGTTCGCCACGCTCAGCGGCGTACTCATCGCCACGCCCCACGAGGACGGTTCCCTGACGCTGGACTTCCCCACCGCTCCGCTCACCCCGGTCGAGGTCCCGGACGGCGTCGCCGAGGCCCTGGGCGCCGAGCCGCTCACGACCTTCGACACCGGCCCGAACACCGGCGACCTGCTGATCGAGGTCGCCGACGAGAAGACGGTCCGGGGACTCACCCCCGATCACAAGGCCCTCGCCCGGTATTCGGAGCGGGGCATCATCGCGACCGCCCGCGCCGAAGACCCCTCCCAGGGCTACGACTTCCTCTCGCGCTGCTTCTTCCCGAACGTCGGCATCGACGAGGACCCGGTCACCGGCAGCGCCCACACCGCCCTCGCGCCCTACTGGTCCGAGCGCCTGGGCCGCCCCGTCCTCACCGGCCTGCAGGCCTCCCCGCGCTCCGGCCTCGTCCGCACCGAGCTGCGCGGCGACCGCACGCTGCTCACCGGCCACGCGGTCACGGTGATCGAGGGCGAGCTCCTCGCGTAGCGACGCACGGAAAGACCATACGAAAAAGGGGCGAACGAGACTGTCGTACGCCCCTTTCGGACCCGTTGACGCTTTCGGACCCGCTCACACCGCCGCTCAGGCGGTCGGAAGCCAGCCCACCTTCCCCGCCAGCAGCGCGTATCCCACGAACGCCCCTATGTCGAGCAGCGAGTGCGCCACCACGAGCGGTCCGACCCGGCCCCACCGCCGGTACAGGTAGACGAAGACCACGCCCATCGCCATGTTCCCGATGAAGCCGCCGATGCCCTGATAGAGGTGGTAGGAGCCGCGCAGCACCGCGCTCGCCACCAGCGCGGTCCCCGGCGTCCAGCCCAGCTGCCCGAGCCGGCGCAGCAGGTACCCGACGACGATGACCTCCTCCAGTACGGCGTTCTGCACGGCCGACAGGATCAGGACCGGGAACTTCCACCACACGTCGGGCAGCGCTTCCGGCACCACGGTCAGGTTGGCGCCGAACCCCCGGGCCGCCAGGTAGAAGGCGATGCCCGTGCTACCGATCACCGCCGCGATCGCGGCCCCCCGCCCGAGGTCGGGCCAGGGCCGCGTACGGTCGAACCCGATCACACGCAGTCCCGTGCCCTCCCTCATCAGGAAGTGCGCGACGAGCGCGACCGGGACCAGGGCCGACGCGATGCCGAACAACTGCCAGGCCAGATCAAGCCAGGGGCGACCCGGCGCGGCCGAGGCGTTGAGGGTGGCCGCCTGGTCCTTGAGACCCCCCGGTTTGGTGACCGACCCGACAAAGCTGATCAGCGCGGACACTCCGCTCGCCCCGAGCGACAGGCCCAGGACCAGCAGTGTTTCGTCCCGGAAAATCCGTCGCGTCAGCCGCTCCTCGGGAAAAGAATCGGCCACCGACCCCGCCTCCACCTGCACTCCCGCCTCCAGTTGAGTAATCCCGCCGCATCCCCATCTTCGCCCCGCTAGGGTCTCGAAAGAAGTTGCGAAGATCGTGCGCGACAGGCCGTCGGGTGGACGGACGCCGTACGGGCGTACCTCCCCGTCGCCTTCTGCCTCACGGCCGTTTCTACGGCTTTCTCGCGACTCCGGCTCATCCAGGGAGGGCACCACCGTCATGGGACGTCACAGCTTGCCCGATGCGTACGGGGCGGGCGCGGCCGACCCCCGTCCACGCGCACGCCGCCGTACGGTGGCCATCGCGACGGTGTTGGTGCTCACGGTCGCCGCGGGCACGGCGGTCGCGGTCCGCGGTGGTCTGCTCTCCTTCGGCTCGTCCTGCAGAGACGACGCCGTACCGCTCAAGATCGCCGCGTCCCCTGACATGGCGCCCGCCCTCAGGGCCGTCGCCGCACACGCCCGCGCCCACAACATCACCTCCGACGGTCACTGCATCGCCGTGACCGTGACGGCGCGCGAGTCGTACAAGGTCGCCGACGCACTGAGGTCGGGCAACAAGTCCGACGTCCAGGCGTGGGTGCCGGACTCCGCCCTGTGGGTGACCCGGCTCAGTGGTGAGAGCAACGCGACCCGGGTGACCGCGGCGGGCAGCGTCGCCTCCTCGCCGGTCGGCGTCGCGATGGTCCCGTCGGCCGCGAAGTCACTGGGGTGGCCCGAGAAGACGTACACCTGGACCGAGTTGGCGGGCGCCGCGCTGCGGGACGACCGGCTGAGGCTCGGTGCGGCCGACCCGGTGCGCAGCGCGGCCGGCCTGCTCGCGCTGACCCAGCTCAATACCGCCGCGGCCACCATCAAGGGAGGTGACACCCAGGTGGCCGCCATGGCGAAGACACTCTCCCAGCGCACGTCCGACAGCGACAGCCAGGTCCTGGACACCCTCCCGCGCGACTCCTCCGGCACCGAGCAGGGCAATCCGCAACGCAACCAGGCGCTGATCCTCTCCGAGCAGTCGGCGTTCGCGTACAACTCCTCGGCCGGCGGCGGCGCCCGACTCGACCTCTTCTATCCCAAGGACGGGTCACCGCGGCTCGACTACCCGTTCACCCTGGTCGACGAGTCACGGCTGAACACCGACACGAGCCGTGCCGCCCTTCGGTTCCTGACGCTGCTCGGCGAGTCGGACGGGCAGCGGATCCTCGAGCGATACGGGTTCCGCACGGACGACGAGAAGGTCTCGCCCGCGCTGGTCACCAAGGCCGGGGGGCGAGCCCCGCAGCCGTTCGCGGGCGCCGCGCTCGATCCCACCCCGGCGAAGGCGGTCGACGAGGCACTCGGCACGTGGACGATCACGGTGCAGAGCGCCCGGATCACCACGGTCGTCGACGCCTCCGCGTCCATGGCGCAGCCGGTGCCGGGCACCGGCCAGTCCCGCATGGACGTCACCAGGGCGTCCCTGCTGCAGGCCCTCGCGACCTTCACCTCGGAGGACGAGATCGGGCTGTGGAAGTTCTCCACCCGCCTGGACGGCGACCGCGACTACCGGGTGCTCGTGCCCACGGAACGCCTGGGCGACCGCAAGGGCAACGGCACCCAGCGGGACAGGCTGTCGGCGGCGTTCAGCTCCCTGTCTCCCGTCCCGAACGGCGCGACGGGCCTGTACGACACCACGCTCGCCGCGTACAAGGCGGCCACCTCCTCCTACGTCAAGGGGAAGTTCAACGCGCTGGTGCTGCTGACCGACGGCGTCAACCAGGACCCGGGGAGCATCTCGCGCTCCGCCCTCGTCACCCAACTGCAGAAGCTCACCGACCCACAGCGCCCGGTGCCGCTCATCGCCGTCGCCGTGGGCCCGGACGCCGACAAGGCGGAGGTCCAGGAGATCGCCAAGGCGACCGGCGGCTCCGGCCAGCAGGTCAACGACCCCACGCAGATCCACTCGGTGATCCTCAGGGCGATCGTGGCGGCGGGCAGCCAGAACCAAGGCTGACACCCCCAAAAACCACCCCCAAAGCCCGCCCGGGACAGCGACGCGGGCCACCCGGCCGGCGCCCATGTCACCAGGGGCCCGGCCAGGGACAACCACTCGGGGCACACTCCGCCCCTGAA
Organism: Streptomyces diastatochromogenes; assembly: GCA_001550305.1. Taxonomy (GTDB): domain Bacteria; phylum Actinomycetota; class Actinomycetes; order Streptomycetales; family Streptomycetaceae; genus Streptomyces; species Streptomyces mirabilis_D. The sequence continues at coordinate 20,068 of LRTP01001245.1, read as the reverse complement.
CACCCACCACGAGCAGCCCACCCCGGAGACACCGCCGCAGGCAGACCGCCCCGATCAGCCCAGCGGTACCGGCTCCGGCAGTCCCACCGGCCAGGTGTGCACGGGCTCACCCAAGTGCATCAGCTCGCCGTAGCGCCTGGTCGTCGCGGCCAGCGCGGCATCCCTCGCGAGGCCCTTCTCCAGCGCCTGGTGGAACGTGGCCGCCTGCCAGGTCGCCCCGTTGGCACGCAGTCGGCACCGGTCCTCGATCACCCCCAGGTAGTAGTCCCGGTCGGCCGGCTCGACGCCCCACGCGTCCAGCCCCGCCGCGGCGAGCGGCAGCAGTTCGTCACGGACCAGGTGCACGGCCTCGACCTGTGCGGTGGTACCCCCGTAGCGTCCCCGCCGGGGCCACTCCAGTCGCGCGTCGATGCCATGGCGGCAGGCCGCGTCGAAGTTGGCCGCCGCCGACTCGAACGGCAGCCGTGTCCACACGGGCCGCGCCTCCTCGGCGAGCGCCCGCACGACCCCGTAGTAGAACGCCGCGTTGGCGACGACATCGGTGACGGTGGGACCGGCGGGCAGCACCCGGTTCTCGACGCGCAGGTGCGGGACTCCGTCGGCGACGTCGTACACGGGCCGGTTCCAGCGGTAGACCGTGCCGTTGTGCAGCACGAGTTCGGCGAGCCTGGGAATGCCTCCGGCGTCGAGGACCGCGAGCGGGTCCTCGTCGTCGCTGATGGGCAGCAGAGGCGGGAAGAAGCGCAGGTTCTCCTCGAAGAGGTCGTACGCCGAGGAGATCCACCGCTCGCCGAACCAGGTGCGCGGACGCACCCCCTGCGCCTGGAGCTCGGGCGGCCGGGTGTCGGTGGACTGCTGGAACAGCGGCGGCCGCGACTCGCGCCACAGCTCACGGCCGAACAGGAAGGGCGAGTTGGCGCCGATCGCGACCTGCACGGCGGCAACGGCCTGCGCCGCGTTCCACACGTCCGCGAAGCGCGCCGGGGTGACCTGGAGGTGCAACTGCACGGAGGTGCAGGCGGCCTCGGGCGCGATGGACTTCGACGTGCAGACGAGGCGCTCCACCCCGTCGATGTCGAGCACGAAGTCCTCGCCACGGGCGGCCACGATCTGATCGTTGAGCAGGGTGTAGCGATCGACGTCCGACAGGTTCGAGGAGACCAGGTCGTCACGGTCGAGCGTCGGCAGAATCCCGATCATCATGATTCCCGCGTCGAGTTCGCCGGCCTTTCGATGGGCATATGCGAGCGAGGTGTGCAGCTCCTCGGCGAGCCGGTCGAATACCCGTCCGTCCAATCGATGTGGGGCTATGTTGACTTCCAGGTTGAACATGGCAAGTTCTGTTTGAAAGTCCCGGCTCGCAATCCTTTCGAGTACTTGCGCATTCATCATCCTGGGCATGCCGTCGGGCCCGGCGAGATTCAGTTCGATCTCCAGCCCCATGAGATTCTTCGGGCGATCGAACCGCTTCTCCTCCAGCAGCCGCGCCAGCCCCGTCAGACACTGCCGGAGCTTGCCTCGGTAGTGCTGGCGATCGGACAGGTCGTACGACCCTGCCACGACCTTCTCTCCCATCGAAGCGTCCCTCCTCGAATGGGCAGGCCGATCCTCCGGCCCCTGCCGTCCCGGAGGATGATGCCCAGGCAACACGATCGATAACGCCCTGCACAGCCTCGTCGACCGCTACCCTGGTACCCGTTGTCCGGAGGCACATTCACGGGGCATGAACCAGAGCACGGTTTCAGCCTGACACGATCTCGTGAAAAACGCCGACGAGAATCGGCCGACCGCTCCGACAAAGCAATCCGAGGTCACCGACGCGCCCCGACGCAGAATCGGGATGAACGTCTCGTTTCGTCGACCGAATATCGCCTTGCTCTTCATATTCAGGACGGCTAGACGAAACACCATCTGAACACGTGTCGTATAAACTCCGCAAACGAGGCGGAGAGTTGGCGCTCGCGGTCCTAGGTCCTGTCGTCGAGGTGACGTGCGGCAGGCGACATCCTGTCGGCAGATCCAGACCCCTCGCCCCTCCGACCCGAGAGCTGACAGCGCCGTCCGCCCCCGCCCTCGCGCCACTGTGCCTGTCGAATGAGAGGCGACCCACCATGCCGCTGCATGTCCCCCCGGCTCCCTCGCCCGCCCTGCGCACCGTCCTCACGGCACTCGGTTCCCCCACCGCAGTCCGCGAGGCCCGCACCCCGTCCCTACGCATGGCCCAGGGACCCGTCACCCCCGAACTCCCTTTGCCCGTACACGTTCTGGACCGCATCACACCGGCCGGCGCCTCCACCACCCGGCTCGCCGGATGGCGTTTCCTGATCCGCTGCGGCGAGCGGTCGGTGGCCGCGGCCGACACCATGCTCACTCCCGACGGCTGGGCCTTCTCACACTTCTTCGAAGGCCCCTACATCGCCTCCACCGAGCGCGCCCTGCGTCACGCCGAGAACATGAGCCAGCCGTACCAGCCGCGACTGTTGTCCGTTCCCGAGCTCTACATGCTCACCCTCTGGCTGCACGGCGACTGCGCCGCGGACGGCGCCACCGGGCACCCGGCCGCCACCGATCTCCTGGTGCCGCTGGCGCCCGCGCCACCCGGTATCGCCGCGCATCGCCCGCACCGCGTCGCCGAACTCCTCCCGGTCCTCACGCACCGCCTCTCTCCCGCCCCACTGCTCAGCTCGCCCGCGTAATCGCGCACCCGGAGAAGCACACCAAGCGCATCACCCCGTGCCCCGCTACCGTTGTCCCGGTCGCGGGGCACGTTGACGCCCGAACCCGTCCGCTCGTTCGGGCCCCACAGCGCTCGTACGAGGGAGAACGCCCCCTCCACCCCGACCGGACTAGCCCCATCCGGCCACCACGAACCCCCCGAAGGGACCGTGTAGTTGGACTGAACCGTCCGCACGGGTGACGCGTCTCCAACCTGTGAGGAGCGCTGCTGCGAAATCCCTGCGGATTGACGCCCGTAGGGCAACACTGGGTTCCACACACACGCCACCGGGGGGCGGCCATGAGCACTTCAAGCCGCGGGAAAGACACCACAGCCACCACTCAACTCTCATCCCAGCGAAAGATCCCATCCATGTGCCAGCACCAGCCACCGTGTCCGACAGCCGAATCAGCCGACCGGGAGTCCGCCCGCCTCGTGGCGCACCACCCGGAGCAGGGATGGAGCCTGCTGTGCAACGGCGTTCTGCTCTTCGAGGACACCGGTGAGCTCCTGCCCGACGGCCAGATCATCGCCCCGCACCGCCCCCAGGGCAGCGAGCACGTGATGACGGCCGCCTGAGCCGCACAACCGGGTGGCGTTGACCGCCACCCTGACATGGAGAGGGGCCGGCCCGGAGACGTGATCTCCGAACCGGCCCCGACGCGTATCCGAGGGTGACTACTCTTCGTAAGCGTCCAGCGGCGGGCAGGAACAGACCAGGTTCCGGTCGCCGTACGCCTGGTCGATGCGGCGCACCGGCGGCCAGTACTTGTCCGCGGCCGAGACACCGGCCGGGAAGACGGCCTCCTCGCGGGTGTACGCGTGCTTCCACTCGCCGCCGAGCGCGGCGGCGGTGTGCGGCGCGTTGCGCAGCGGGTTGTCCTCGGCCGCCCAGACGCCCGAACCGACCTTGTCGATCTCCGCGCGAATGGCGATCATCGCGTCGCAGAACCGGTCGAGCTCAATCAGGTCCTCGGACTCGGTGGGCTCGATCATCAGCGTGCCGGCCACCGGGAAGGACATCGTCGGCGCGTGGAAGCCGTAGTCGATGAGCCGCTTGGCGATGTCGTCGACACTGACGCCGGTCGCCTTGGTCAGCGGACGCAGATCGATGATGCACTCGTGCGCGACGAGCCCGCCGGGACCGGTGTAGAGCACCGGGAAGTGCGGCTCCAGGCGCTTGGCGATGTAGTTCGCGGACAGCACCGCCACCTGCGTGGCCCGCTTGAGGCCCTCGCCGCCCATGAGACGGACGTACGCCCAGGAGATGGGCAGTATGCCCGCCGAGCCCCAGGGAGCGGCGGAGATCGGTCCCACGCCGGTCTCGGGGCCGGCCGCGGGCTGCAGCGGGTGGTTCGGCAGGTACGGCGCCAGGTGCGCGCGTACGCCGACCGGGCCCACGCCCGGACCGCCGCCGCCGTGCGGGATGCAGAACGTCTTGTGCAGGTTCAGGTGGGAGACGTCACCGCCGAAGTGGCCCGGCTTGGCGAGGCCCACCAGCGCGTTGAGGTTGGCGCCGTCGACGTACACCTGCCCGCCGGCCTCGTGCACCTGCGCGCAGATGTCGGCGACATGCTCCTCGAACACACCGTGCGTCGAGGGGTACGTGATCATCAGCACCGCGAGCTGGTCGCGGTGCTGCTCGATCTTCGCGCGCAGGTCCTCGACGTCGATCTCGCCGTCCTCGGCGGTCTTCACGACGACGACCTTCATGCCGGCCATCACGGCACTCGCGGCGTTCGTGCCGTGCGCGGAGGACGGGATCAGGCAGACCGTGCGCTGGTCATCGCCGTTGGCCCGGTGGTAGCCGCGGACGGCCAGCAGGCCCGCCAGCTCGCCCTGGGAGCCCGCGTTCGGCTGGAGCGACACCTTGTCGTACCCGGTGACCTCGGCGAGCCGCTCCTCCAGCTCCTGGATGAGGGTGAGATAGCCCTGCGCCTGCTCGGCGGGCACGAAGGGGTGCAGTTGGCCGAACTCGGGCCAGGTGACCGGCTCCATCTCGGTGGTCGCGTTGAGCTTCATGGTGCAGGAGCCCAGCGGGATCATGCCGCGGTCGAGCGCGTAGTCACGGTCGGACAGCTTGCGCAGGTAGCGCAGCATCGCGGTCTCGGAGCGGTACTGGTGGAAGACCGGGTGCGTGAGGTAGTCGTCGGTGCGCAGCAGCGCCGCGGGCAGCGTGTCCTCGGCGACGGCGTCCAGGGCCTCGATGTCACCGTCGACGCCGAACGCGGTCCAGACGGCGCCCACCTGCTTGCGGGCGGTGGTCTCGTCGCAGGCGATCGACACGTGGTCGGCGTCGACGAGGTGGAGGTTGACGCCTCCGTTGCGCGCGCCCGCCACGACCTCGGCGGCCCGGCCCGGCACCCGCGCGGTCAGCGTGTCGAAGTAGGCGCCGTGCACGACCTCGACCCCGCCGGCCGTCAGGCCCGCGGCGAGGATCGTGGCGTACCGGTGCGTACGCCGCGCGATGGTCCGCAGGCCCTCGGGACCGTGGTAGACGGCGTACATGCCGGCCATCACCGCGAGCAGCACCTGCGCCGTACAGATGTTGCTGGTCGCCTTCTCACGGCGGATGTGCTGCTCCCGCGTCTGCAGGGCGAGCCGGTACGCCTTGTGTCCGTCGGCGTCCACGGAGACGCCCACCAGCCGGCCGGGCAGGCTGCGCGCGAACGTCTCACGCACCGCCATGTATCCGGCGTGCGGACCGCCGAAGCCCATCGGCACGCCGAAGCGCTGGGTCGTACCGATCGCGATGTCGGCGCCGAGCTCACCGGGCGAGGCGAGCAGCGTGAGGGCGAGCAGGTCGGCGGCGACCGTGACGACCGCGCCGAGCTCGTGCGCCTGCTCGATGACGGGCTTCAGGTCGCGCACGGCACCGGAGGCGCCCGGGTACTGGATCAGTACGCCGTTGATCTCACGCCCGGCGATCTCGGCCGGGATGCCCGCGCTCAGGTCGGCGACGACGATCTCGACGCCGGTCGGCTCCGCGCGGGTCTCGATGACGGCGGCGGTCTGCGGCAGGGTGTCCGCGTCGACCAGGAAGAGGCCCTTCTTGTTCTTGCCCATGCGCCGGGACAGCGCCATCGCCTCGGCGGCGGCGGTGCCCTCGTCGAGCAGCGAGGCGCCGGAGGTGGGCAGCCCGGTCAGCTCGGCGACGACGGTCTGGAAGTTCAGCAGCGCTTCGAGCCGCCCCTGGGAGATCTCCGGCTGGTACGGCGTGTACGCGGTGTACCAGGCCGGGTTCTCCATGACGTTGCGCAGGATCACCGGCGGCGTGAACGTGCCGTAGTAGCCGAGGCCGATCATCGAGTCGAGCACCTGGTTGCGGTCCGCGAGGGAGCGCAGCTCGGCCAGTACCTCGGCCTCGGTGCGCGCGCCCGGCAGTTCCAGCGCCTCGGCGTTCTTGATGACGTCCGGCACAGCTGCGGCCGTCAGCTCGTCGAGCGAGCCGTACCCGACCTGCGCGAGCATCTTGGCCCGCGCCTCGGGGTCGGGCCCGATGTGGCGCTGCTCGAAGGGGATTCCCTGTTCGAGCTCGGAGAGCGGAATGCGATGGGCGGTCATTGCGGAGGCCTCCTGGTCTGACACGACCTTCGAGGGGCACCACGGCGCGGGTACCCCGACGGCCTCCCCCTCTGTCATCTCAACCTGAGAGCTTCACCGGCCCGCCCGCTCGCTGCGACCCGGCTTTCACCGTCGGTGAGGGCGGAGGCCTTCGACACCCGCCCTGCTTTCCAGAGTGACCTCGTCCGTGCGGTACGTGTGCCTGAGAGATTCCGGGGAGGATTTGCTCCTTCGGCGCCTCCGATGATGTCTGGAGGACTCTCCCGCACGGGGTCAGCAGCCGCTTGCCAGCCTACCAGCGAGGACAACGCACGAGCTTTCGAGTGGCCACCATCACGAATGTGCTCTTTTGTAGTGCTTACGGATGAGTTGCTAGCGAGTGGAGGGACCGTGCAGACCGACATCGATCCGCGCAACCTGATCGGCCGCAAGGCGCTCGACCGCAACGGCGCCAAGATCGGCACGGTCGACGAGGTCTATCTCGACGACGCGACCGGCGTCCCGGAGTGGGCCGCCATACGGACAGGCCTGTTCAGCAGGGACGCCTTCGTCCCCCTGGAGCCCAGCGAAGTCGTCGAGGGCACGCTGCGTGTCCCCTTCGACCGAGCCCTGATCAAGGACGCCCCCGACTTCGGCGTGGGCCGCCACCTCTCCCCCGAACAGGAACTCCAGCTCTACCACCACTACGGCCTGGACGTGACACCCCCGCCCCCACCCCCGGACCGCGACTTCGGCCGCCTGGCAGGCACGGACGAGGGTTGACTTCTCTGGATGGGGCCCAGCCGACGCGCCCCGAAAGGGGCGCGGGGAACTGCGCGACCAGCCACATACCGCCCGCGGCGCAAAGCCGACTTCACCCCCCACGGCGATCGCACACGGCCCCCCTCACCAACGGCAACGGATCAGCCAACTCCAACGCCACATCATCCGTACGAAACGTCCGCACACGCCCCGGCTCGGAGTAAGGCGTCTCGAACCGCACGGTCACCCTCCCGAGCCCACTCCCCTGCACCCATCCATGCCCGTACTCCACATGCCGCACGTCATGCCCCGCAGGCCACCGCCGCTCGGCAGGCGGCGCCTGCTCGGCGGCCACTTCCTCCGCCCCCTCCTCGTCCGGATGCTCCAGCACCGCCGACTCCCCCGCGGCGGCCTCGGCCTCCGCCAGCGCCTGAGCCTGGGCCTGGGCGAACAGGTCCTCCTGCGTGTAGTCGGCGAGCCCCGAGACGCCGACCCCCAGCAACCGCACGCCCCCGGTCGTGTCCACCGCCTCCAGAAGCCGCGCGGCAGCCTCCCGTACGACGCCAGGGTCGTCCGTCGGCCCCCGCATCGTCTCGGACCGGGTCAGCGTCGAGAAGTCGTACCTCCGCACCTTCAGCACGATGGTCCGCCCGGACAGCCCCGCATCCCGCAACCGCCGCACACACCGATCGGCGAGCCGCTGCACCTCCAGGCCGACCCGCATCCGGTCGTGGATGTCCACGTCGTACGTGTCCTCCACCGACACGGACTTCGTCTCCCGCTCGGCCACCACGGGCCGCTCGTCGTGCGCCAGCGCCATCGCGTACAGCGCGTGCCCGTGTGCCTTCCCCACCAGCCGTACGAGCTCGTCCTCGCCCGCCTCGGCGATCTCGTCGACCGTGGTGATCCCGGCCCGGCGCAGATGGTCCCCGGTCGCGGGCCCGACACCCGGCAGCGTCCGCACCGACATCGGCCCCAGCAGCGCGCGCTCCGTCCCGGGTTCTATGACGACGAGACCGTCGGGCTTGGCCTGCTCCGAAGCGATCTTGGCGAGCATCTTGGACGCGGCGAGCCCCACCGAACCCGTCAGCCCCGTGACGGCCCGGATGTCCGCGCGCAGCTTCGCCCCGGCCAGCCGCGCGGAAGCCTCGTCCCAGGCCGCCGCCCCCGCCTCCAGATCGACGAACGCCTCGTCCAGGCTCAGCGGCTCCACCAGCGGCGACAGCGCCCCCAGCAGCCCCATCACCTGCTCGCTGACCTCCCGGTAGAGCGTGAAGCGGGGCACGAGATACGCGGCGTTCGGCGCCAGCCGCCGTGCCTGGGCCATGGGCATCGCCGAGTGCACCCCGAAGACCCGTGCCTCGTACGAGGCGGTCGCGACGACTCCGCGGGGTCCGAGCCCGCCCACGACGACGGCCTTCCCGCGCAGGCTCGGCTTGGCTGCCTGCTCCGCCGAGGCGAAGAAGGCATCCATGTCGAGATGCAGGATCGTGGGCGCGGTTCTCACATGTCCGATGCTGCCCTACGCCACTGACAATGCCTCCGCGGACCTCAGACGGCCCGATTGCGCCGGCGCGCCAGCTCGTCCGTCGGGTTGTGCCCGACGAGCGTCTCGCCCGTGTCCACACGCTCCCCGTGCAACTGCGAGAGCGCGCTCTCGACGTCCCGCCACACCACGCCCACGGCGATCCCGAAGACGCCCTGACCGCCCTGCAACAGAGCGTGGACCTCGTCGGGCGAGGAGCATTCGTAGACGGTCGCGCCGTCGCTCATCAGCGTCATCCGCTCCAGGTCCCGGAAGCCGCGTTCCCTGAGGTGCTGGACCGTGGTGCGGATGTTCTGCAACGACACTCCCGTGTCGAGGAACCGCTTCACGATCTTCAGGACGACGACATCCCGGAAGCTGTAGAGCCGCTGGGTCCCCGACCCGTAGGCGGGCCGCACACTCGGTTCGACCAGACCTGTCCTGGCCCAGTAGTCCAGCTGCCGGTAGGTGATGCCCGCGGCGGCACACGCCGTAGGACCGCGGTAGCCGATCTCCTCGGCAGCCGCCCCACCCTCACCGGACTCACCGGACACCGCTGTCGGCCGCTGCGGAACGTGATCGGCCGCGCTGCCGTGAAGCGGGTACGGGCCGCTCTCCCCCAGACTTCGTCCGGGGGCACCCCCAGCCGTACCGTCGCCGCTGCTTCTCACGCCGACCTCCGTCCTTGACCTGCCCTCTCGACGGTAGGCAGTCACCGGGGGTGCGTCAACGATCGCCACACTCGGCACGCCGAGTGATAATCACCCTAGGAGTGGTTTCCCGTGCCCCACCGCGGGGAAAGGCTAGCCGAATGCTCTCGGAGCGGGCCGCAGCGCGCCACACGGGCCACGGGCAATTGCCGCCCCGGCGACCTGCGATCCAGCGGCTTACTCGATCCTTCGGCCTGCCAGGGGTGGGCGCCACGGCCGGCTCCCGAGCCCGGGCGTCCGACCGTCCACCCGCGGGCGATCGCTCCCCTCACTGGCTGTTGGTCCCGAAGTCCTCGGGCGAGATCTGGTCGAGGAACTCGCGGAACTTCTCCACCTCGTCCTCCTGCTCGTCCGGGATCGCGATGCCGGCGTCGTCGAGCACACCGTCACTGCCGTAGATCGGCGTTCCGGTACGCAGCGCCAGCGCTATGGCGTCGGACGGACGGGCACTGACCTCGACCCCGCTGGCGAACACCAGCTCCGCGTAGAAGACCCCCTCGCGCAGATCAGTGATGCGCACCTCGGTGAGCTCCTGGCCGACGGCTTCCAGCACGTCCTTGAACAGGTCGTGGGTCAGCGGTCGCGCGGGGGCCATGCCCTGCTGGGCGAAGGCGATCGCCGTCGCCTCCCCCGGTCCGATCCAGATGGGGAGGTAACGGTCGCCTCCCACTTCACGCAGGAGCACGATCGGTTGGTTGGAGGGCATTTCGACCCGGACACCTACGACATCGAGCTCGTTCACACAGCAACCCTAGGCCGTGCCCGGGATGTTTGGGTAGTCGGGCACAGAACGGGGGGCCGATCCGGACGCCCACCGGGTACTTCGGGGGGTACTTCAGGTCAGGGCAGCCGGACGCCCAGCGCGGTCTGCACCAGCGCCGCGTGCAGCTTCACCGTGAGGCCCGCCAGCTCCTTCGTACGGGCCTCGGCGTGCGCCCTGGTCTGCGGATTGCGGTGGCGCCGCAAAGGGGCCACCACCTGATCCACGAGCCCCGCGTCACGTTCGGCCGCGGCCTTCATCGCGCGCAAATGGCGTGGCTCGATCCCGAACCGCCCGAGCTCGACGACGAGCGCGGCGACCGTCACCGCCTCAGCGTCATATGCCCCGTCCGGAAGCGGGGCGAGGAGTCCGTACGACTCCCACTCCTGAAGCTCCTGCTCACCGATCTCGGCGGCGGCCAGCAGCTCCGCACGGCCCACCCGAGCCGCCGTGGGCGCCTCGACCTCCCCGAAGAGGTCACCGAGCCCACCGAACGGCTCCCCGTCGCCGGACTCGCGCTGCCGCCCCACGGACGGCAGCCGCACCGGCTCCCCGCGCTCCAGAGCCTCCAGATGCTCGCGGATCACCTTCAACGGCAGATAGTGGTCCCGCTGCATCCGCAGTACGTGCCCGAGACGCTCGACGTCGGCCTGGCTGAACTTGCGATACCCCGAGGGAGTCCGCTGCGGCTCGATGAGCCCCTCCGACTCCAGGAACCGGATCTTGGAGATCGTGACTTCGGGGAACTCGTCGCGCAGCGTGTTCAGCACCGAGCCGATGCTCATCAGCCCACTGTCCGCTGCGGCGGTACCGCTCCCGGCACCGCCGCTCGGTGATCGAAGCATGGACCTTCCTGAGGGTCCCCCCGGACGGAGTCCGGGGGAGGGTCAGATGCCTCGCTGGCTCGCGTAGAAGACCAGCCGGTACTTGCCGATCTGCACCTCGTCACCGTTCGACAGCGGGACCGAGTCGATGCGCTCCCTGTTGACGTACGTACCGTTCAGGCTGCCCACGTCGGCGACCGTGAACGAGCCGTCCGCGGCGCGACGGAACTCCACATGCCGACGCGACACGGTCACGTCGTCCAGGAAGATGTCGCTCTGCGGATGACGCCCGGCCGTGGTCAGGTCGCTGTCCAGCAAGAAGCGGCTGCCCGAGTTCGGACCGCGGCGCACCACCAGGAGCGCCGAGCCGAGCGGCAGCGCGTCGACGGCCGCCTGCGCCTCCGGAGAGAGCGTCGGCATCTGCGTCTGGCCGGTGACCTCGGCATCGTAGGCCTCGAGGCCCGAGATGGAGATCGTGGACGTGGTCTCGGACGGACGCTCCGGGACCGCACCGGGTCGCAGCGGCGCACCGCAGTTGGAGCAGAAGCGGCTGTTCTCCGCGTTGCGGTTACCGCACCTCGTACACACCAGGGCCGACATGGACGGATCCTCCTGCCGCGGCTGCCCCCCAGGGGCATGGGACACGTACGGATCGGAGGCGAACCCTCCACCCGCACTTGAGGCTGACGGTTCCCCGAAACCTATGCGTCCGGACTGGGCAGGGTCAACAGACGGCGCGCCCTGACCACCGGGAATGTCACCGACCTGGTCCCGGAACAGCGGGCGGTCGCCGCTCTGGCCCTCCGCGTCTCCATGGCGTGGTGCACGGTGTCGGGCAGTCGCGTTGTCGCTGCCCTCTCCTCGTGCGCTCTTGCCGAACAACTTCGCAAACAACTTCACGGGCGATTCCCCTTGACTGAAACAGACCCGCCCGTGGGGCAGGACGAACACTGATTGAACACACCGGTCGACCCGGACATCCTCACAACGTCCGTATCCACCAGACAGTTTCCACCACGCACCACCCATTCGGTGCGCCGACCCCCCGCAACCTCATGCCCGCGCCGGACGACGCCCATGCACCCCCGGTTCACTGCGAGGACGACCGAGCGTAGTCAGGCTGCTTCGCAGCCCGCAAGGCATCCACAATGATCTTCGTCGCACGCTCCACCGTGACGGTGGCCTGCTCCTTCTCGAGAGTCTGCACCACACCTCCGGGGATGTTGAGCGCCGGCTCAAGGTCCTGCGGTTTACCGATGACCTTGAAACGATAGGGCTGGGTGATCTTGTTCCCGTCGACGCTCACGCCCTTGCCGGAGTCGGCCAGATAGGTGCTGGCGACGACCCGCACACCGTTCACCTGGATCGCCTCCGCACCGGCGGCGCGCAGCTCCTGGATCGCGTCAAGCAGCATGTCGGCCTTGACCGTCCCCTTCGTGTCGTTGATCGTCAGCGTGATGCCGGGTCCCTGCGCCGCCACCGTGCCCGCCAGAATGCCGAGTTGCTTCTCCTTCTCGGCGGTCTGCTTGCGTGCCTCCGCGGCCTGGTTCGAGCTGTTCTCCAGCTCGGTGCGCTGATCTTCGAGACCCTGCTTCTCGTCTTCTAGACGCTGCGTACGGTTGTCGAGTTCATCGAGGATGCGTACGAGATCTTCCTGACGCGCACCACGCAGGGCGCTGCCGCTGTCGCTGTTGGAGGCCACCTGGACGGCCAGACCGAAGCCGAGGCCGAACAGAAGCAGGGCGACGATGAGTTGCGCGCGCGTGACCCGCGGCGGCCACACCCCCTTCACCAGCCGCTGCCGGCCGGTCAGCGACGGCTCGTCCTTCTCATCACGCTGCTCGGGCCCCGAACTCTCGGGAGCCGCGGCCGGGACCTCTTCGGGAAGCTCCCTGCGCAGCCGGTTCTCGGGTGTCTCGCCCTCGTTGCTCATCTGCCTCACGCCCGGAAGACGTGCCGGCGGATCGCCGCGGCGTTGGAGAAGATGCGGATGCCGAGGACGACCACGACGCCGGTGGAGAGTTGGGCGCCCACGCCCAACTTGTCGCCCAGGAAGACGATCAGTGCGGCCACGACCACGTTCGACAGGAAGGAGACCACGAAGACCTTGTCGTCGAAGATGCCGTCGAGCATCGCCCGCAGCCCTCCGAAGACGGCGTCCAGCGCCGCCACGACGGCGATCGGAAGATAAGGCTCGACGACCGCCGGAACCTCGGGCCGGACCAACAATCCAGCCACGACTCCCACGACGAGGCCCAGTACGGCGATCACGATGTGCCCTTCTCTGTGCTCGGCTGTGCTGTACGTACGATCACACTCGGTGCGGCGGACAACTGGACGTCCTTCTCGACGGAAATGGCGGTCCGGATGCCGTAGTTCTCCTGCAGGGCGTGCAGATACAGGCCGTCGGCACCGTTCTGGAACCTGGTGCTGAGCCGTTCGCCGTCCCCCACCGCCAGCACCGTGTAGGGCGGCACCAGCGGCTTGTTGTCGACCAGTATCGCGTCACCCGCCGCCCTGATCGCCGACAGTGCCGTCAGCCGCTGTCCGTTGATCGAGACGGCCTCCGCGCCGGACTCCCAGAGCCCATTGACGACCCGCTGCATGTCACGGTCGCGAACGCGCCCGGTGTCGGAGAACCCGCTGGTCTCCCGAGGATTGCCGTTGCCGCCCTCGGTGGCTTCCTTGGCGTCGTCCACGACGAGCTTCACCCCGGGCCCGTGGACGGCGACGGCACCCGACAGGACGCCCACCAGATCGGCCTGGCCGCTGCCCCCCTGATTCTTCAACGCCTCGTTCTGCCGGGCGCTCACATCGCCGCGCAGGGTGTCGACGCTGCTTTCGAGCTTGTCCGCGGCCGCGGTCTCTCGCTCGACGCGGTCGATGAGTTCCTGGCGCTCCTTGGCGACGACCGGTGCCGCGATCCGCGCGTTCGCCGCGCCCACCGTCACCACCAGGGCCGCGAGGACGAGACCGGCCGCGAGGCCCAGCTTCGCCCGCACCGTTTTCGGCATGCCGCCGGCACCCTCGGTCTGCCTACGGGCGGCGGCCTCGGCGTATCCGTCGTCGAGGCTGTGATCCATGACGTTGGTGAGCAGCGACATGGAGGCGTCCGGGCGCGGGGGGCGCGGAGGTGTGCTCCGAATGGGGGGCTGCTGCGGCATGCCGCACATCGTCGCACGTCGCGGGCGCTACCTCCGAATGGCCCCACCGGCGTGCCGGACAGGCCCCTTTGGGGGCACTTGTCCGGCACGCGCGTGTGCTGTCCGTTTCAGCGACCCGCGCTGTCCACGACGGCAGCCCACTCGTCGAGCAGGGCCTCCGCGGACGCGTCGTCGGGCCCCTCCGCCCACAGATGCGTCACCGCCTCGGCGGGGTCGGGAAGCACCATCACCCAGCGCCCGTCCGTCTCCACGACCCGTACGCCGTCGGTCGTGTCCACGAACCGGTCCCCGGCCGCCTCCACGACCCGGCGCATCACCAGGCCCTTGACGGCCCAAGGAGTGGCCAGGTCGCGCTTGAGAACATGCGCCCGCGGAATCCGCGCGTCGATCTGGCTCAGCGTGAGCTGCGTCCGCGCCACCAGCCCGATCAGTCGTACGAAAGCCGCCGCGCCGTCGAAGACGCTGCTGAACTCCGGAATGATGAATCCGCCGCGCCCGTCACCGCCGAAGATCGTCGACTCCTCGCGTCCGACCCTCGTCAGATCGTCCGGAGACGTCGTCGTCCACTCCACCTGCGTCCCGTGGTACGCCGCCACCTGCTCGGCGATCCGCGTGGTGGTCACCGGCAGGGCCACCCGCCCACTGCGCCGCTCCGCGGCCACCAGGTCGAGCATGACGAGCAGGGCCCGGTCGTCCTCGACGATCCGTCCCTTCTCGTCGACGAGCGAGAGCCGCTCACCCACCGGGTCGAAACGCACCCCGAACGCGGCCCGCGCGGACGCGACGATCTCGCCCAGCCTCACCAGACCGGCCCGTCGTGTGTCCGCCGTCTCCGTGGGCCTGGATTCGTCGAGACCGGGATTGATGGTCAGGGAGTCCACACCGAGCTTCCCCAACAGACTCGGCAACACCAGTCCCGCACTGCCGTTCGAGGCGTCCACGACCACCTTCAGACCGGATTCGGTGATGCCGGTGGTGTCGACATTCCTGAGCAGTGATCCGGTGTACGAGTCGAAGACGCTGGCCGGGAAGTGCAGATCCCCGATCTCCCCCGGGAACGCACGCCGGTACTCCTGCCGCGCGAACACCCGGTCCAGCTTGCGCTGCCCCCCTTGCGACAGGTCGGCACCCTGTCCGTCGAAGAACATGATGTCGACGGAGTCCGGTACCCCGGGCGTCGTACGGATCATGATCCCGCCCGCACTGCCCCTGGCGGTCTGCTGACGAGCCACTGGCAGCGGTACGTTCTCCAGGTCGCGTACGTCGATCGCGCTGGCCTGCAGCGCCGAGATGACCGCTCGCTTCAGCGCACGGGCGCCTCGGGAGTGGTCGCGGGCCGTGGTGACGGTGGAGCCCTTCTTGAGCGTCGTCGCGTACGCCCCCGCGAGGCGCACGGCGAGCTCCGGAGTGATCTCCACGTTCAGGATTCCGGTGACACCGCGGGCGCCGAAAAGATGCGCCTGACCGCGCGACTCCCAGATCACCGAGGTGTTGACGAAGGCGCCGGCCTCGATGGTCTTGAACGGATAGACGCGTACGTTTCCCTGGATGATCGATTCTTCACCGACGAGGCATTCGTCGCCGATGACAGCGCCGTCCTCGATCCTCGCGGCCCGCATGATGTCGGTGTTCTTCCCGATCACGCAGCCCCGCAAATTGCTGTGCTGGCCGATGTACACGTTGTCGTGGACCACGGCCCGGTGCAGAAAGGCCCCGCTCTTGACGACGACGTTGGAGCCGACGACGGTGTGCTCACGGATTTCGGCGTCCGCTTCGACCTTGGCGTAGTCGCCGATGTAGAGCGGGCCCCGCAGTACGGCGTCGGGGTGCACTTCGGCGCCTTCGGCGACCCATACGCCCGGGGAGATCTCGAAACCGTCGATCTCGACGTCGACCTTGCCCTCGAGGACGTCGGCCTGCGCTTTCACATAGCTCTCGTGGGTGCCGACGTCCTCCCAGTAGCCCTCGGCGATATAGCCGAAGACCGGCTTGCCCTCCTTCATCAACTGAGGGAAGACATCGCCCGACCAGTCGACCGAGACATCGGCCTCGACGTAGTCGAAGACTTCGGGCTCCATCACGTAGATACCCGTGTTGACGGTGTCGGAGAAGACCTGGCCCCAGGTGGGTTTCTCCAGGAAGCGCTCGACCTTGCCCTCTTCGTCCACGATGGTGATGCCGAATTCAAGGGGGTTCGGCACACGCGTCAGACAGACGGTGACCATCGCACCCTTTTCCTTGTGGAAATTGATGAGGTCGGTGAGGTCGAAGTCGGTCAGGGCGTCACCGGAGATCACCAGGAAAGTGTCGTCCTTCAACGCCTCCTCGGCGTTCTTGACGCTCCCGGCAGTACCGAGTGGCTTCTCCTCATTGGCATAGGTGAGCTCCATACCGAGCTCCTCGCCGTCACCGAAGTAGTTCTTGACCAGTGAGGCCAAGAACTGGACAGTAACGACGGTCTCGTTGAGCCCATGCCTTTTGAGCAGCCGCAGCACGTGCTCCATGATCGGGCGGTTCACCACCGGCAGGAGCGGCTTGGGCATGCTTGAGGTCATAGGACGAAGGCGTGTGCCTTCGCCTCCGGCCATCACGACGGCCTTCATGTCGGAAGCGTCCTCCTTGAAGAGACGACGGTCTAGCCGACTTCACCCGTCCTGATTGTCCCGCAGTTTTCGAGTGCGGGCCATCCGGGCACTTCAGCTGCCCTATCGGGCCGAGCTCAATCGGCCATGGCGTCCGCCCTGAGAAGCCGGCGGACCTGGACCACGTAGAGGACTCCTGCCCACCAATAGAGGGTTGTACCCCATCCGGCGAACGCCCATCCGAAAATCGCGGCGAGTGACGCGAGCCATCCGCTTCCGTCGCTGAGCAGCAACAGAGGGAAGGCGTACATCAGGTTGAAGGTGGCCGCCTTCCCGAGGAAGTTCACCTGCAGCGGCGGATAGCCGTGACGTCGGAGGACTGCCACGACCACCAGCAGAACCAACTCACGCGCCAGAAGCACAGCCGTCAACCACAGCGGCAGAATCTCCCGCCAGGTGAGCCCCACAAGAGTGGACAGAATGTAGAGCCGGTCCGCCGCGGGATCGAGCAGCCGGCCGAGGCTGCTGATTTGATTCCAGCGCCGCGCGAGCTTCCCGTCGAGATAGTCGCTGACGCCGCTCAGCATGAGCACAAGCAGCGCCCAGCCGTCGCTCTTGGGACCGCCGAACTCGGGCCGGAGGATCAGCCACAGGAAGACGGGTACACCGACGAGGCGCGCCATGCTGAGGATGTTCGGGATGGTGAGGACCCGGTCCGTCTGGACGCGGGTCTCCTGGACCTCCACCCGGGGGCCTCCTGTGGGGAACGAGCCAACGATGCCCCCTGACCTTACCCGCAGCGCTCGCGTCGAGCTGCGGAGGGGTGGCGGAGCCACCGCGAAAACAGACCTGATCCCGAACGCAGAAAACCCCCGTACCGATTTCCCGGTACGGGGGTTCTCTCTACAATTAGTTCGGCGGCGTCCTACTCTCCCACAGGGTCCCCCCTGCAGTACCATCGGCGCTGTGAGGCTTAGCTTCCGGGTTCGGAATGTAACCGGGCGTTTCCCTCACGCTATGACCACCGAAACACTATGAAACTGTAACTACCGCACCGTTGCCGTGGCCCGACAACGGGGTTGTTCGTGGTTTCAGAACCAACACAGTGGACGCGAGCAACTGAGGACAAGCCCTCGGCCTATTAGTACCGGTCACCTCCAGCGGTTACCCGCCTTCCAGATCCGGCCTATCAACCCAGTCGTCTACTGGGAGCCTTAACCCCTCAAAGGGGGTGGGAATACTCATCTCGAAGCAGGCTTCCCGCTTAGATGCTTTCAGCGGTTATCCCTCCCGAACGTAGCCAACCAGCCATGCCCTTGGCAGGACAACTGGCACACCAGAGGTTCGTCCGTCCCGGTCCTCTCGTACTAGGGACAGCCCTTCTCAATATTCCTACGCGCGCAGCGGATAGGGACCGAACTGTCTCACGACGTTCTAAACCCAGCTCGCGTACCGCTTTAATGGGCGAACAGCCCAACCCTTGGGACCGACTCCAGCCCCAGGATGCGACGAGCCGACATCGAGGTGCCAAACCATCCCGTCGATATGGACTCTTGGGGAAGATCAGCCTGTTATCCCCGGGGTACCTTTTATCCGTTGAGCGACGGCGCTTCCACAAGCCACCGCCGGATCACTAGTCCCGACTTTCGTCCCTGCTCGACCCGTCGGTCTCACAGTCAAGCTCCCTTGTGCACTTACACTCAACACCTGATTACCAACCAGGCTGAGGGAACCTTTGGGCGCCTCCGTTACTCTTTAGGAGGCAACCGCCCCAGTTAAACTACCCATCAGACACTGTCCCTGATCCGGATCACGGACCCAGGTTAGACATCCAGCACGACCAGAGTGGTATTTCAACGACGACTCCACAACAGCTGGCGCTGCCGCTTCAAAGTCTCCCACCTATCCTACACAAGCCGAACCGAACACCAATATCAAACTGTAGTAAAGGTCCCGGGGTCTTTCCGTCCTGCTGCGCGAAACGAGCATCTTTACTCGTAGTGCAATTTCACCGGGCCTATGGTTGAGACAGTCGAGAAGTCGTTACGCCATTCGTGCAGGTCGGAACTTACCCGACAAGGAATTTCGCTACCTTAGGATGGTTATAGTTACCACCGCCGTTTACTGGCGCTTAAGTTCTCAGCTTCGCCACCCCGAAGAGTGACTAACCGGTCCCCTTAACGTTCCAGCACCGGGCAGGCGTCAGTCCGTATACATCGCCTTACGGCTTCGCACGGACCTGTGTTTTTAGTAAACAGTCGCTTCTCGCTGGTCTCTGCGGCCACCCCCAGCTCAAGGAGTAAATCCTCTCACCGGTGATGGCCCCCCTTCTCCCGAAGTTACGGGGGCATTTTGCCGAGTTCCTTAACCATAGTTCACCCGAACGCCTCGGTATTCTCTACCTGACCACCTGAGTCGGTTTAGGGTACGGGCCGCCATGAAACTCGCTAGAGGCTTTTCTCGACAGCATAGGATCATCCACTTCACCACAATCGGCTCGGCATCAGGTCTCAGCCTTGATGTGCGACGGATTTACCTATCACACGGCCTACACCCTTACCCCGGGACAACCACCGCCCGGGATGGACTACCTTCCTGCGTCACCCCATCACTCACCTACTGCAGGTCTGGTCCGTCGGCTCCACCACTCCCCTTTGCCCGAAGGCTCCGGGGCGGCTTCACGGACTTAGCATCGCCTGGTTCAATGTTTGACGCTTCACAGCGGGTACCGGAATATCAACCGGTTATCCATCGACTACGCCTGTCGGCCTCGCCTTAGGTCCCGACTTACCCTGGGCAGATCAGCTTGACCCAGGAACCCTTAGTCAATCGGCGCACACGTTTCTCACGTGTGTATCGCTACTCATGCCTGCATTCTCACTCGTGAACCGTCCACCACTGCCTTCCGGCGCGGCTTCACCCGGCACACGACGCTCCCCTACCCATCACAGCCGCCGTTGGGCGTATTGCTGCAATGACACGACTTCGGCGGTACGCTTGAGCCCCGCTACATTGTCGGCGCGGAATCACTAGACCAGTGAGCTATTACGCACTCTTTCAAGGGTGGCTGCTTCTAAGCCAACCTCCTGGTTGTCTCTGCGACTCCACATCCTTTCCCACTTAGCGTACGCTTAGGGGCCTTAGTCGATGCTCTGGGCTGTTTCCCTCTCGACCATGGAGCTTATCCCCCACAGTCTCACTGCCGCGCTCTCACTTACCGGCATTCGGAGTTTGGCTAAGGTCAGTAACCCGGTAGGGCCCATCGCCTATCCAGTGCTCTACCTCCGGCAAGAAACACACGACGCTGCACCTAAATGCATTTCGGGGAGAACCAGCTATCACGGAGTTTGATTGGCCTTTCACCCCTAACCACAGGTCATCCCCCAGGTTTTCAACCCTGGTGGGTTCGGTCCTCCACGACCTCTTACAGCCGCTTCAACCTGCCCATGGCTAGATCACTCCGCTTCGGGTCTTGAGCGCGC
>LRTP01001244.1:0-10000 GCA_001550305.1 Streptomyces diastatochromogenes | reverse complement strand
AGACGGGGTATCAACATATCTGGCGTTGATTTTTGGCACGCTGTTGAGTTCTCAAGGAACGGACGCTTCCTTTGTACTCACCCTCTCGGGCTTTCCTCCGGGCGCTTCCCTTCGGTCCTGCTTTGTTCTTGCGTTTCCGACTCTATCAGACCGTTTCCCGATCCGATTTCCTCGGCGCTTTCCAGGTTTCCGCTTTCGCGTTTCCCTTTCCGGCGGTCCAAACACTATCAGCGATTTTCCGTCTCTCTGACCACGGCTCTGCGGACATGCAGAACCAGACCCCGAGATAGGATCTGACAAGTTGGGTGCTGCCAGGCAAGGACGCTTGGTAGCGTCGCTCGGCCTCAAGCAGGAGTACGACTCTACATGGGGGTTTGGAGCGCGCGCAAATCGTTTGCGCGGTGTTCTAGGGCCGCCAACCGGGACCTCTCATGCGGAACCGGCAGTTCGTATGACATACCCTGCTCAACAGTGCGCCGTCCGGTACAGGCAGTGACGGCCCATATGAATCTCCACCCCTGGGAGGCTTCCCATGACCATCGTGACGTCCCCTCTTGCAGGACGCACCATCGGACTCGCCGCGGTACCGGATCCCGTCTTCTCCGGAGCGATGGTAGGCCCCGGCACGGCGATCGACCCCGTGCGTGAGCCCGGGGAGGCTGTCGCCCCCGTGGACGGGGTGATCGTCTCGCTTCACCCTCATGCCTTTGTCGTCGTCGACGCAGAAGGCCATGGCGTGCTCACGCACCTGGGCATCGACACAGTGCAGCTCAATGGCGAGGGCTTCGAGCTCCTCGTGAACAAGGGTGACACCGTGACGCGCGGTCAGGCCGTCGTGCGCTGGAACCCGGCTGCCGTCGAGGTGGCCGGCAAGTCCCCGATCTGCCCGATCGTGGCGCTCGAGGCAACGGCCGACTCCCTCGGTGATCTCCGCGAGGACGGCGATGTGAAGGCCGGCGACGCCCTTTTCAGCTGGCAGTGACATCAACAGCGCTGCCGTCATAGACGGCAGGTTCGAAAACCACCGCGGCGGCGGGACGCGCCGCACTACCGGAGACGGGTGAGATGGAGACAACGCTGCGAGGCGTCGGCGTGAGCCACGGTGTGGCGATCGGCGAGGTTCGGCACATGGGAACGGCGGTGCTTGAGCCGCCTGCCAAGCAGATCCCGGCGGAGGACGCGGAGCGCGAACAGGGGCGCGCCCGTAAGGCCGTCGAGGCTGTTGCGGCCGATCTGATGGCGCGCGGCAATCTGGCGGGGGGCGAAGCCCAGGCGGTGCTCGAGGCGCAGGCCATGATGGCCCAGGACCCCGAGCTGATGGCGGACGTGGATCGGCGTATCGCGGTCGGCAGCACGGCCGAGCGTGCCGTCTATGACGCGTTCGCCTCCTATCGCGCGCTGTTGGCGGGTGCCGGTGAGTACCTCGCCGGTCGAGTGGCCGACCTCGACGATGTGCGGAACCGTATCGTCGCCCGGCTGCTCGGGGTGCCCATGCCGGGTGTCCCCGACAGCGACGAGCCGTACGTCCTTATTGCTCGTGACCTTGCGCCCGCGGACACCGCGCTGCTCGACCCCACCCTCGTCCTCGGCTTCGTCACCGAGGAGGGCGGGCCGACCAGCCACAGCGCGATCCTGGCTCGGGCGCTCGGAGTGCCCGCCGTCGTCGCGCTCCCCGGCGCCGGAGAGCTCGCCGAAGGCACGGTGATCGCCGTGGACGGCAGCACCGGCGAGATCTTCGTGGAGCCGAGCGCCGAGAAGCGGGCGCAGTTGGAGGCCGCGGCGGCCGAGCGGAAGGCGTCGCTGTCGGCCTCGACCGGACCGGGTGCCACCTCCGACGGCCACAAGGTGCCACTGCTGGCGAATGTCGGCGGTCCCGCCGATGTGCCGGCCGCCGTCGAGGCCGGGGCCGAGGGTGTCGGTCTGTTCCGCACCGAGTTCCTCTTCCTGGACGACAGCAAGCAGGCGCCGTCCGAGGAGAAGCAGGTCGAGGCGTACCGGCAGGTGCTGGAGGCGTTCCCCGAGGGGCGTGTCGTGGTGCGGGTGCTGGACGCGGGCGCGGACAAGCCGCTGGAGTTCCTCACTCCGGCCGACGAGCCGAACCCGGCACTGGGTGTACGGGGTCTGCGCACCCTGCTCGACCACCCCGATGTCCTGCGAACGCAGCTGACGGCGCTCGCGAAGGCCGCGGAGGGGTTGCCGGTCTACCTCGAGGTCATGGCGCCGATGGTCGCCGACCGCATCGACGCCAAGGCGTTCGCGGACGCGTGCCGTGCCGCCGGGCTGAAGGCGAAGTTCGGCGCGATGGTGGAGATTCCGTCGGCCGCGCTGCGGGCTCGCTCGATCCTCCAGGAGGTCGAGTTCCTGTCGCTGGGGACCAATGACCTCGCGCAGTACACCTTCGCCGCCGACCGGCAGGTGGGCGCGGTGTCCCGCCTGCAGGACCCGTGGCAGCCCGCGCTGCTCGACCTGGTCGCCGTGTCCGCCGAGGCGGCGAAGGCCGAGGGCAAGAGCTGTGGTGTCTGCGGTGAGGCCGCGTCCGATCCGCTGCTCGCGTGTGTGCTGACCGGTCTGGGGGTCACCTCCCTGTCGATGGGTGCCGCGTCCATTCCCTATGTCCGGGCGACGCTCGCCAAGTACACGCTGGCGCAGTGCGAGCGTGCCGCCGCGGCGGCACGTGCCACGGACACGGCCGACGAGGCGCGCACGGCGGCCCAGGCGGTGCTCTCCGGCGAGTAGCCGGGACCGTTCGTCGCGCGAAGGTTGCTCAGGGGCGCTCCACCTGCGGGTGGGGCGCCCCTTCGCGTTCAGTGCGTGTGGCCTGTCGCCTCCTCTCCGCCGCCGAGGTCGGGAGGTACGCAGTAGTCGACGCCTGACTCCGGGGAGACGAGGTCTCCGGATGTGACATCGGTGCAGTAGGCGTCGAAGACCTCGCCCGCGGTGAGGGGTTGCAGGCCTTCTCCGCGCAGTCGCCATCCGTAGACGCGGTCGGTCGTGTCCGGGGCGGTGGTGCGCATGACGAGTCCTCCGGCGCTGCCGGTGGCGAGGCCCAGGGCCAGGACGGTGGTGAATTCGAGGGCTTCCGCTTCGTCGAGGCGGGTGGTGCCCTCGGCGTCGTCGTCGGCCCGCAGCACCGCGACGAGTGTTTCTGGTGCCGCGGAGACGCTGCACACGAGTTGGCGCTCGCCGGGGCTCGCGGTGTCGAGGACGCGGGTGAGCAGGTGGGAGGCGCGGGCGAAGGACGCTCGTCCGATGTCCTCTCCGCAGGACGCGCAGTTGCCGATGCGGGCCAGGAGCGTGGTCGCGTACTCCCAGGTCGCTTTGCGGACGGCTTCGTCGACGAGGTCGGGGACGAGTTCGGCGAGGGGCTGCCCCTCGTACGCGACGGTGGGGCCGGTGGCGGCGAGTTCGGCGGTGAAGCGTGTGCGGCTGGCGGCGGTGTCGGGTTCCAGGCCGTTGTGGGCGCAGAACTCCGCGTACTCCTCGGGGTCGAAGAGCGCGACCGTGGTGTGGCTGCCTTGGGCCGCCAGGGTCCTGAGCAGGGATTCCACCTGCTGGAGATAGGTCGTGTGGTCGTTGAACGTGAAGGTGCGGTAGCGCCGCATCGCCGTGAAGTCGTGCTCGTCGGTCAGCAGACCGATGGTGCCGGCGATTTCGCGGCGCAGGACGCGTCGCATGGTCTGGTGCTCGGTGTGCGCCATGTTTCCCCCTGTGCGCAGTCGATCAATGCTCACTCACAGTAACCGGCGGCACTGACAACGCGGTGCGGGAGAGCTGGTCGCGCACCAGGTGGTGCTGAAACACGCAGGTCACGGCGATGGTCGCGCCGAAGGCTGTCCAGCCGAGGGGGCCGGTTGCGATGGCCGCGGTGACGGCGAGTGGTCCGATGCTGCGCTGGGCGGACTGCGCCAGTCCATGGACGCCCAAGTAGGCGCCCTGGGCCGTCCCGGGCGCGAGGGCGACGGAGAGTTCCCAGGAGACGGTGGCGTGCAGCATCTCCGCCACGGTGAAGGCGACGGCCGAGGTCGTGAGGAACAGCGTGGCGGTGAAGGCTCCGCCCGTGACCGAGAGCGCCATGGCGACGCCACCGAGAGCGAAGGCGGCGGAGAGGGGCAGGAGCAGGGAGCGCGCGGCGGCCGTCGTGGCGCCGAAGCGGGCCAGGGGGACCTGAAGGGCCACGACCATCAGGTTGTTGAGAACCATGAGCAAGGGGGCGAGGCCGTGAGGGGCTTGGTCGGAGTGGGCGATCCAGAGCGGCAGGCCGACCTTGAACACGGCGTCGTCGAGGAAGAGGACCGTCTCGGTGGCGACGTACGCGAGATAGCCGCGGTCGCGCCAGGGGTTGGATCAGTGGCGCGACGGCCAAGGGAATTGCCTCGTCCGTCGAACGAGGCGTGGCCGAAGGCGCGTTGGGGCCGGGAGCGGCGCTGCCTCCGGTGCGCAGGCTTGCCGACGAGCTCGGGGTGAGCCCGGGGACGGTCGCGACGGCGTACAAGGAACTGCGGCGGCGCGGGATCGTCGTGACGCGCGGGCGGGGCGGGACCGTGGTCGCCGCGGCTCCCTCGGTGGCGTCGCGGCGACCACCGAAGGTGCCGGACGGGCTGCGGGACCTGGCGGGTGGCCATCCCGACCCTCGGCTGCTTCCGCACCTGGTGCCGCCCTCGCGGCTCTCCCCCGGCGCGCGGTCCCATCGCAGCACGCCGCGTCTGGCGCGGTTGGAGGACGCCGTGCGCGACTGGCTGCGACCGGACGGGGTGCCGACGGAACACGTGACCTTCGCGCACGGCGCGCTCGATCTGATCGGGCGGCTGCTGTCGGTGGAGTTGCGTCCCGGTGACGCCGTCGCGATGGAAGACCCCGGCTATCACCATCTGCTGGACCTGGTCACGGCGCTGGGGCTGCGTACGGTCCCGGTGGCCGTGGACGACCAGGGGATGCGACCCGAGGCCCTGCGCGACGCGCTACGGGCCGGCGTACGAGCGGTGGTGTGCAGTCCACGGGCGCAGAATCCGTACGGCGGTCGCTTCTCGGCGGAGCGCCGGGACTCTCTGGTCGCCGTACTCCAGGAAGAGCCCGATGTGCTCGTGGTGGAGAACGACCATGCGTCCGCCGTCGCCGATGCGCCTCTTCATGCGCTGGCCGCGGGCGGCCTTGAACGCTGGGTGCACGTGCGGACCGTGAGCAAGTTCCTCGGGACGGACCTGCGGTGGGCGGCTGCGGCCTGCGATCCGATCACGCTGGCCCGGCACGACGGCCGGATGCTGCTCACCTCCGGCTGGGTCAGTCACCTGCTCCAGGAGACGGTGTACGAGCTGATGACGGACGACGACACGCACGCGTTGGTCGCCCGCGCACAGGACGCGTACGCGCTGCGGCGGAACGCACTGCGACACCAACTCGCGGAACAGGGGATCTCGTCCCATTCCGTGAGCGGATTGAATGTCTGGGTACCGGTGCGCGACGAGTCGGCCGTCGTCAACGGGCTGCGGTCCTACGGCTGGTGGGTTGCTGCGGGTGCGCGGTTCAGGCTCGCTTCCGCGCCCGGTGTACGGATCTCGGTCGCGGAACTCGAACCCTCCGACGCGGTGCGCCTGGCCTCGGACTTCGCTGTCGTGCTCGGCGAGTCCGAGGCCACCTACGGAGGTTGATCAGCCGCGCTTGCGGGCCAGCTCTTCGTAGAAGTGCAGCAACTCGACGTTGTCCACGGAGCCGACGTTGACCGCCTTCTCCAAAGGGGCTCCCTGGAGAAGGCGCTTGACCGGAACCTCGATGCGTTTGCCCGTGAGCGTGTGCGGGACGCCGGGCACCTCGATGACCTCGTCGGGGACGTGGCGCGGGGAGAGCTGTTCGCGGATGGTCTGCTTGATGCGGTTCAGGAGGGCCTCGTCGAGCGCGGCGCCGGGGGCGAGGTGGACGAAGAGGGGCATCCAGTAGCCGCCGTCGGGCTGTTCGACACCGATGACGAGCGACTCCTTGATCTCGGGGAGGCGTTCGACGGCTTCGTAGATGTCGGCCGACCCCATGCGCACGCCCTGGCGGTTGAGCGTCGAGTCCGAGCGACCGTGGATGACGACGGAACCGCGCGAGGTGACGGTGATCCAGTCACCGTGGCGCCACACTCCGGGATACGTGTCGAAGTAGCTGTCGTGGTAGCGGCTGCCGTCGGGATCGTTCCAGAAGCGGATGGGCATGGACGGCATCGGGTTGGTGACCACCAGCTCACCGACTTCGTCGATCAGGGGCTTGCCGGCGGGGTCCCAGGACTGGAGGTCGGTGCCGAGACCGGGGGCCTGGAGTTCCCCGATGTACACCGGGAGCGTCGGCACCGCTCCCGCGAAGCAGGAGCACACGTCCGTGCCACCGCTGACGGAGGCGATCCACAGATCGTCGCGGACCTCGTCGTGCAGCCAGCGGAAGCCGTCGGGCGGCAGGGGCGAGCCGGTCGTCGCGACGCACTGCACACGCGTGAGGTCGAAGTCCTGGGAGGGGTGGACGCCCGCCTTGCGGCACGCCATCACATACGCGGCGGAGGTGCCGAAGAGGGTCGCTCCCGTGCGCTCGGCGATCCGCCACTGGGCACCCGTGTCCGGGTATCCGGGGCTGCCGTCGTAGAGGACGATCGTGGTGCCCGTGAGCAGGCCGGAGACGAGGAAGTTCCACATCATCCAGCCGGTGGACGTGTACCAGAAGAAGCGGTCCTCGGGGCCGAGGTCGCAGTGCAGGCCCAGTTGCTTGAGGTGCTCGACCAGGATGCCGCCCTGGGACTGGACGATGGCCTTGGGGAGGCCGGTCGTGCCGGAGGAGTAGAGCACCCACAAAGGGTGGTCGAAAGGGACCTCTTCGAAGACGGGCGCCACGTCCGCAGAGGTCAGCTCGGACCAGTCCAGGGCGCCTTCGGGGGCTTCGGTGCCGAGCAGTGGGATGTGGACGACGGCGCGCAGGGTCGGCAGTTCGCGGCGCAGCTCGGCGACCACGTCACGGCGGTCGTGCTCCTTGCCGCCGTAGCGGTAGCCGTCGACCGTGAAGAGCACGACGGGTTCGACCTGCTGGAAGCGGTCGAGGACGCTGCGCGCGCCGAAATCGGGGGCGCAGGACGTCCACACGGCCCCTACGGCGGCCGTGGCGAGGAGGGCGGCCACGGCCTGCGGAATGTTCGGGAGATAGCCGCTGACGCGGTCCCCCGGGCGTACCCCGAGGGCGCGCAGCTCGGCGGCCAGGGAGCCGACCTGACGGCGCAGCTCGGACCAGCTCACCGGGGTCGGCTCGTGGGTCTCGTCGACGTACAGGAGCGCTGGTTCGTCCGTGCGGGTCTCGGCCGCGCGCAGGGCGTGCTCGGCGTAGTTCAGGGTCGCCCCGGGGAACCATTCGGCGCCGGGCATCGAGCGGTCACCGAGCACGCGCGCGTAGGGGGTCGAAAACCGTACGTCGAACCACTCGGTGACGGCCTTCCAGAACGTGTCCAGTTCCCGCACCGACCAGCTGTGCAGCGCCGGGTAGCCACCGTCGGACGGGGCGCCGTGGTGCTCGGCCGCCCAGGCCTGGAACTTGGTGACCTGCGCCTGGGTGATGCGCCCTGGGTCGGGCTGCCAGAGCGCTGAGGGGTTCGCGGTGGACATGAATCGGCTCCCGGACTGTGTGCGTCGGTCGCGCACGAGCTGGGGTGTGCGCGCACGCGGCTGACACGGACGATGCCATGTGATCGACTTCCGCACCAGGGTGCGCCGCAGTTGGTCGTCCGCGTGAAGATGTGCCCCCGTCGCGGGTGAACGGAAGTTGAACGACTCACTCATTTGGCGCAGGCAATGGCAGGGTGAGCAGCATGGACGGTCGTGACCTGGTGCGTTCGGTGAAGACGGTCGGTTCGACGGGGGCGGCCCAGGGCTTGCGTACCGTGCGGGCCGCATGGCGAAGGAGGCGTGCCGACGCCACTGGGCTGCCGCGGCGGGGGGCCGAGCGCGCGCGGGTGCCCGGCCCGGTGCAGGGGGCGGAGCCGGGGCCCGGGGGTGGGGTCATCAGGTTCACGCGGTCCGAATTGCGGATCACGGTCGCGGTGAGCGGGGCGGTGTTCTGGGGCTGGGACGGGGCCGGTCCGGAGCCGTCGTACGCGCTCGCCGGCCATGGCCCGGAGCCGGATCCGCGGGCCGTCCTGGAGCCCGACAAGGACGGCGGCTGGCGGGTGGTGGCCGAACGGGTGACGGTCGTCGTCTCGCGGCACGGCGCCGTCGAGGTGCGAACCCCGGGTGGTGTGATCCTGCGCCGTGATCTGCCGCCCCGTTGGTGGGAGCCGGTCGACGGGGGCGGCGCGCGGTGGATGCAGCGCTCGGAAGTGGCCGCCGACGCTCGGTTCTTCGGCCTGGGCGGGCGCGCGGCCGGTCCCAGGCTGCGTGACGGGACGTACCGGCTGTGGAACACGGATCCCGGGCACGCCTTCACGCCGGGCGACGATCCGCTGTACATCACGATGCCCGTGCAGATGGTGGTCTCCGACGCGGGCACGCATCTCGTGTTCCACGACACCTCCTGGGACGGCACGGTGAACCTGCGCGAGGGAGAAGAGGGCGCGGGGTCCGGGCACGACCGGGCGGGAACGTGCGAGTTGCGGATGGACGGTGGCCCGCTGCGCTGCTGGTTGATGGTGGGCACCCCCGCGCGCGTGCTGCACGCCTGGGCCTCGCTCACCGGGGCGCCCGCGCTGCCGCCCGCGTGGGCTCTGGGACACCATCACGCGCGCTGGGGCTTCGGCAGCGAGCAGGAGGTGCGGCGGATCGTCGCGGGCTATCAGGAGCGCGGTCTGCCCCTCGACGCGGTCCACCTGGACATCGATCACTACGACGCCCACCAGGTGTTCACGGTGGACCGGGAGCGCTTCCCTAAGCTGCCGGTGCTCGCCGAGGAGCTGCGCCGCGACGGCATCCGGCTGGTGTCGATCGTCGACCCGGCGGTCAAGGCCGAGCCGGGCAACGCGGTGTACGACGGCGGTCTCGCCGAGGACGCCTTCGTGCGGGACGGTTCGGGCCGGCTTGTGCGGGGGGTCGTATGGCCCGGGGAGTCGGTCTATCCGGACTTCACGCACGCGCGTGTGCGGGAGTGGTGGGGCGGCCTCTACGAGGAACGGCTGGCGCAGGGGTTCGCGGGATTCTGGCACGACATGAACGAGCCGACGTCGTTCACGGCGTTCGGGGAGTCGACGCTGCCGAGGTCGGCTCGTCACTCCCTGGAGGGACGCGGCGGCGACCATCGCGAGGCGCACAACGTGTACGCCCTGGGCATGGCCCGAGCCGCGTACGAGGGCCTGCGCGAACGGGATCCCCAGGAGCGGCCGTTCCTCTTCTCGCGCTCCGGGTGGGCCGGAATGCAGCGCTACGGAGGGACCTGGTCCGGAGACGTGGCCACGGGCTGGCCCGGACTGCGGGCCTCGCTGTCACTGGTGATGGGGCTCGGGCTGTGCGGGGTTCCGTACTCGGGTCCCGACGTGGGCGGTTTCGACGGCAGCCCGTCTCCCGAGCTGTACCTGCGGTGGTTCCAGCTCGGCGCGTATCTGCCGCTGTTCCGTACGCACGCGAGTCTGCGGGCGGGTCGCCGGGAGCCATGGGAGTTCGGTGCCGACGTACTGGAGCACGCGCGCGCGGCTCTCGTCGAGCGGCGGCGGCTGCTCCCGTACTTCATGACGCTGGCGCTGCTGGCGCGCCGCACGGGCGCACCCTATGTGCGGCCCCTGTGGTGGGCGGCGCCGGAGGATCGGGCGCTCAGGGACTGCGAGGACGCCTTCATGCTGGGTGACTGCCTTCTCGTGGCACCGGTACTGGACCACGGGGCCGACCGTCGTGCGGTGCAGCTGCCCCGGGGGCGTTGGTACGACACGGTCACCGAGGAGGTGCACGAGGGGCCGGCCCAGGTGTTGCTCGATGCCCCCTTGTCGCGGATTCCGGTGCTGGCGCGCGCGGGTGCCGTCGTGCCCGTCCGGGGCGACGACGGCGGCCTGGAGCTGGAGGCGTGGGCTCCG
>LRTP01001243.1 GCA_001550305.1 Streptomyces diastatochromogenes | reverse complement strand
CGGTGCCGCAGGACGAGCTCGGCGGCCTGCCAGGAGGAGTGCAGGGTGCGCGCGTCGGCCAGTTCGCGCTTCTGGGCGGCCGCCGACTTCTCGGCCCCGGCGAGCGCCAACGAGGCATGCCGGTAGGCGAGTTCGGCGGCGATGAGGGCACTGCGCTCGCGTGCGCCCTCGGCGTGGGTGACGGCGTACGCGGCGGCGGTCACGCGCTGTGCGAGCTCGCCTGCGCGGACGCGCTCCCGCACGCCTCGCGCGGAAAGTCGCCGGGCCAGGGTGCGCGTACGCCGTTCGGCGCCCGCGTGGATGTCACGCGCGCGTGCCCGTGCCTCGGCGGCCTCGACGATCCGGCCGAGCAGATCCACGGACCCCGCCGTGAAGTCCCGCTCGGCGATCAGCTCGGCGCGCCGCCCCAGCTTGTTGCCGAAGCCGCCGACCAGGTCGGCGAGCCCGTCGGTGTCCCGGGTGTCGGTGACCGCGCGCAGCAGGAGGTCGGTGAAGTCGGAGTCCTTCTTGACGGCGAAGAGACCGGCGGCCTCACCCTCGTCGGCGTTCATCTCCCGCTGGTAGCGGAAGAGTTCGGGGTCGAGGCCGAGGTCCGTCAGGTGCTCGTTCCAGCGGTCGTGGATCTCTTCCCAGTGCACTTCGAGGTGCGGATACGCCTTTCCGGCCTCGGTGAGGGCGTCGCGGAAGCCCTTCATGGTGCGCCGCCGTCCCTGTGCGCCGGACGCGCCCTCGACGGGCGGCCGGACGGCGGTCGCCTCGGCGACGGGCAGGTTGTCCAGGCTCAGGCCGGGCCCGGGCCGGAAGGAGTACCAGGCCTCGGCGAACTTCCGCGGGTCGTTGGAGACCTGCCGTCCCCGCCACTCGCTGGCCTTGCCGACCACGACGCACTCGCCGGTCAGCGTGTGCTGCCACTCCAGCGCGACATGACCGCAGTCGTCGGCGAGCAGGAACTTGCGCAGCACACCGGAGCTGGCGCCGCCCAGGGTGTTGCGGTGGCCGGGCAGCATCACCGAGAAGATCAGCTTGAGCAGTACCGACTTGCCGCCTCCGTTCTCCAGGAAGAGCACGCCCGCGGGCGCGGGCCGGCGCGGCGGCCCGACGGGCTCCTCCTCGAAGAACTCCGCCTGGGTGGGGGCGGGGTCGGGCACGGGCTCGCCGACACCCCTCAGGTCAAGGACGGTGTCGGCATAGCGCGCGCCAGCAGGCCCGATGGAGTAGAGGCGGACCCGGGACAGCTCGTACATGGCGGCGGACTCTCGTAGTAAGTCTTCGGATACGTGGGGGAGATACGCAGGGGGGATACGCAGGTGGGTTCAGGAGTGGAACGGCAGGCCCGCGTCGGCCACCAGCTCCAGGTCGTCGGTGTGCTCGGCGGGCAGCAGCGTCGGGGTGCCGTCGGTCACCGGGACGACGCCCAGTTCAAGGAGCTCGGCCATCGCGGCGCTGCCCGCCATGTCCCGCACCTGGAGCTGATAGCGGGCCGTCGTCCGGTACGTCCCCCCGGAGTCGTCCCCGGTCCGCTGGAGGAATCCGGAGTCGGTGAGGAAGGCGACGGCCTTGGCGATGATGCCGGTGGTCGAACCGGACAGTCTTCGCGCGTCCTTGGTGGCGCCGGTGGAGCTGCGCCGCGCCCAGATCCGCCAGGCCGCCTCGAGGCCGGGCGCCTCGGTCGCCGGATCGGTGTTCTCGCCCTGCTCCTCGGCCCGCTCCTCCAGACGGCGGCAGGCCTGTCGTACGAACGCGTCGACGCCGTTGACCGAGACCCGCCCGATGTACCCGTCGTCCGCGAGGTCCTCGGGGCGTGGGAAGGCCATCGCGGCGACGGCGAGGTGGGCGAGGCCGTGCAGGAAGCGGTCCGCGGAGTCGGCCGAGGTACGACGGGCGTAGTCGCCCATCCGGACGGCGAACACCGAGTCCTCGGCGGCCGTCACGGCCATCCCCGCGCGCGGGGACACCTCCAGCACGACCAGCCCGAGCCCGGCGGCCACGGCGTCGGCGAGCCGGGCGAACGCCGGGTCCTCGCGGTACCGCCGCAACAGCTCGGCGTACTCCTGGTCCCGCGCGGGCTGCAGTTTGGGCTGGAGCCCGAAGGCGACGAGCCGCGCCGCGTCGGCGGCGTCGGCGGGTGTGACGGGAGCGTTCGCCGGCGCGGCGACGGCATCCGGCTCACTCCACTCGACGTGCTGCTCGGTCACGACAGAGGCTCCTTGTACAGAGTTACGAGGCTGGGATTCACGACCGATCCGCCGCCATCCCCGCCGCGTCCAGCAAAGCCATTCCCACTATGAGATCGGCTCCGCCGAACTCGGGATCATCGAGCTCGACCCCGTCGTCCACGGCGAACAACAGCTTCTCCTCACCCTGGCGATACGCGGTACCGACCGGCGGACTGGCCGCGTGAACGGCCAGCAGGGCGACGAGGTAGGGCAGTTCGGGATCCCGGCGGCGCGCTTCGGCCAGCAGCCCGGACAGCCGTCGCGGCGCGTCCGCCGGCAGATCCAGCAGCTCCATCGCGGAGGCGAGCTGCTCCTCACTGAACCGACTGTCGTCCGGCGTGGCGATCAGGTCCGGCTCGGGCATCTCCGCACCGAGGTGCTCCCGCTCCAGGGGTGGTGTCAGCAGGAGCTCGACAAGATCCCCCACCCGAACGGCCACCGGCGTACGCAGCCCCGTCCCGCGCGCGAAGAACGCGTCCGTCACGCGCCGAGCCTGTGCGACGGGCAGCGGCAGCACGGGCGCGACGAGGTGGCCGTAGAGGTCGATCCCCGAGGTCGTCATGGGTGTGGCGAAGGCCTGCCGGTCCTGCTCGGCGCGGAACAGGGGCCCGGCCTCCAGGAGCCGGGACTGCAACTGCGTGTGGCGGCGGATGCAGTCCTTGACGATGTCGACGAGCTCGGCGGCGCGGCGCTTCTGCTCGGGGTCCTCGGACTCGTCGCGGGCCTTGCGGATGTTGGTGAGGATCGCGTTCTCGTGGCGGTACCGGTCGGCGACGTGGTCGAGCGCCTCGGCGATCATGTCGGGCACGGCCTGGAGCCAGTCGACGGCCCGCACATTGCGCCGGGTCGCGTCGAGCGCCCTGCGGAGCGTCTCCGAGTACTGCACGGTCCGGTACCGGGCCTGCTCGGCGGCGAGCTGGGCGTCGGCGAGGCGGCCGCGGCTGATCAGCACCTCGAGCTTGACCTCGGCGGCGATCTGCGCGCTGGTGACGTCGGTGTCGAGGGCGCCGACGAGCACGTTGACCGCCTCGTCCGTCGTACGGAGGTAGACGGTCCCCCCGTACCCGGGCACCTCCTCGATCAGCTTGAAGTCGTAGTCGCGGCGCACATAGGAGCCGTCGGGGGCGAAGGTGCCGTACACGGCCCGGAAGCCGCGGTCGACGCTGCCGACGTTGATCAGGTTCTCCAGGACCCACCTGGCCACGCGCTCGTGCTCGGCGACGGGGCGCTGGGGGGCCTGCGCGGCGATGCGCGGGATGAGCCGGGCCACTATCTGGTCGTGGTCGGCGCCCGTGTCGAAGTCCATGTTCAGTGTGACGAGGTCGATGGCGGCGAGGGCCACCTCGGCCATCCCGTACACCGTGTACTCGCCCGCGAGATTCGCCTTGCGCACATCGAGGTCGTGCAGCGGCGCGGTGCACGCGAGCGCGCGCAGCCGCCGCGCCAGGCCCTCGTCGGCGGCCGGGCCCGGAGCGGGGCGCGGCCCCGCGCTGAGCTGGGGCGGAACGCTGTCCGTCGATGCAGGCGAAGTCACGGTGCACAGACTAGGTCCTCGGTCTGACAACGGTCGAAACGACGCAGAAGCGACCGCCGTCACACCGGCTCCACGCAGCACGTCACACCTGACCCACGCAGCGCCTCGCGAGAGCAGTGTCGAGAGCGGTGGTGAGAGCAGCGGAGCGAACCGTCGCCGCGGCCGTCCCCGGGAACCGCGAGCCGGCTCAGCCGATCCCCTGCGCCGCGTCGGCGACCCGCCGCGCATAGGCCTCCACGACCCCGGTGAGGGAGTCGTCGAGATAGACCGCGAGGAGTCGCTCGGCCCCGTCGCGGTCGCCCGCCCGGAGCGTCTTGAGGATCTCGTGGTTGCGCGCGAGGTACGGCTCGTGGAGTCGCCGCGGATCAGCCACCACGTGGAAGGCGAGGCGCAGTTCGGCGAAGACGCTGCGCATCAGTTCGTCGGTGCGGTCGCTCCCGGCGAGCGCCACCAGCTCCCGGTGGAAGTGGATGTTGGCCGTACCGACACCTTTCCAGTCACCTTCGCCCGCCGCCCGCTGCCCGTCGGCGACGGCCTGGGCGAGGTCGTCCACCGCGTACGGCGGCTCGCCGAGGCCACGGACCACGGCGCACTCCACGAGGGTACGGGTGCGGTAGATGTCCTCGACGTCCTCGATGGTCAGCACCCGTACGAAGACCCCGCGGTTGAGCTCGTGCACCAGGAGTCGTTCGTGCGTGAGCAGCCGGAACGCCTCGCGCAGTGTGTTGCGGGAGACGCCGAGCGCCCCGCCGATGCTGTCCTCGGACAGTCGTGTCCCGGGCGGGAAGTACCCCTCGGCGATACGGCTCCTGAGGATGTCCGAGACCCGCTCGGCGGTGCTGGTGCGGCCCAGCAGGGCGCGATCGTCGGCCAGTCCCGTCAGCTCTGCCATGCCCGGAATTCAACCGCAGAAATAAGAACGAAACAACACGGGTATTGAGGGATCGTTCAACGATCCTCTACCTTGCTCCACACGGCGTCACCCGCTCACCCGAGCGCCGACGGCTTCCGCACGGCACGGCTCAGTCCTCAAGCACCCTCCGTCCTCCCACTGCGAGGTGCCCATGAGCACGACCCCTCCACCACAGGCCCTGACCACCGGCACACACCCCGGAACCAATGAACGCACCTCGGACGACGGCGCGTTGGCCTGGCTGCGCGCCCTCGGCCCGCAGGGCCGCCGGGCGTTCGCCGGCGCGTTCGGCGGCTATGCCCTGGACTCGTACGACTACTTCACGCTGCCGCTGAGCATGGTCGCGCTGGCGGCGTACTTCGGCCTGGACAGCGGCCAGACCGGTCTGTTCACCACCGTGACGCTGGTCGTCTCGGCGGTCGGCGGCGCGATCGCGGGTGTGGTCGCGGACCGGATCGGACGTGTCAAGGCACTGATGATCACCGTGATCACGTACGCGGTGTTCACGGTGGCCTGCGGTTTCGCGCCCAACTACGAGACGCTGCTGGTCTTCCGTGCCCTTCAGGGCCTCGGTTTCGGCGGCGAGTGGGCGGTCGGCGCCATCCTCGTAGCCGAGTACTCGAGCGCCAGGCACCGGGGGCGCACACTCGGCGCGATCCAGAGCTCCTGGGCCGTCGGCTGGGGGCTGGCGGTGGTCGTCTACACCCTGGTCTTCCAGTTCCTCGGCGACGACCTCGCCTGGCGCGTGATGTTCTGGACCGGCGCGCTGCCCGCACTGCTCGTCGTGTGGGTGCGGCGCCGGGTGCAGGACGCCCCGGAGGCGGCCGCCGTGCGCGAGAAGAGCGCCGAGAAGGGCTCGTTCGTCGCGATCTTCAAGCCCGCCTCGGCCGACGGCCCCGGCCTGCTGCGCACCACCTTCTTCGCGGTCCTGCTCTCCACCGGCGTCCAGGGCGGCTACTACACGCTGGCCACCTGGGTGCCCACGTATCTGAAGACGGAGCGCGGCCTGTCCGTCGTCGGCACCGGCAGCTACCTCACGTTCCTGATCTCCGGGGCCTTCATCGGCTACCTCACCGGCGGCTACCTCACCGACAAACTGGGCCGCAAACGGAACATCCTGCTCTTCGCGATCCTCTCCGCGGCCTGCATCCTCACCTACGCCAACATCCCGAGCGGCGCCAACACGCTTCTCCTTGTGCTCGGTTTCCCGCTCGGCTTCTGCATGTCGGCGATCTTCAGTGGGTTCGGCTCCTTCCTCAGCGAGCTGTACCCGTCGGCGGTGCGCGGCACGGGGCAGGGCTTCACGTACAACACCGGGCGCGCCGTGGGGGCCGCCTTCCCCACCACCGTCGGCTTCCTGGCCGACAGCTGGGGTGT
The DNA here is from genome assembly GCA_001550305.1 of Streptomyces diastatochromogenes. Lineage (GTDB taxonomy): Bacteria > Actinomycetota > Actinomycetes > Streptomycetales > Streptomycetaceae > Streptomyces > Streptomyces mirabilis_D. The sequence goes on along the minus strand of LRTP01001243.1, from coordinate 4,609 downwards.
GGGCGGCGCCCTGGTCTTCGGCGCGATCGGCTACGCCCTCGCCGCCCTGGCATTGATCGGACTCCCCGAGACGCGTGGGAAGGAACTGCTGTGAAGCACACCCTCCAGGAACGCCCTTCGAGCCTCCTCCCCATCGACGGCCGTGCGCACCGGTGGACCCCCAAGGAGGCGCGCGCCCGGTTCCGTTCGGGGGTGTCCGGTCCCACCGCGGGAGTCGCCGCCGGCCACACCCAGGCGAACCTGATCTCGGTGCCCGCCGACTGGGCGTACGACATGCTGCTGTTCTGCACGCGCAACCCGAAGTCCTGCCCGGTCCTCGACGTCACGGACGCCGGCTCCTGGACCACCCCGCTCGCCCAGGACGCGGATCTGCGCACGGACCTGCCGCGCTACCGGGTGTGGGAGCACGGCGAGTTGGTCGACGAACCCACGGACGTGGTCGACCGCTGGCGCGACGACCTGGTGTCGTTCCTCATCGGATGCAGCTTCACCTTCGAGTGGGCGCTGACCGAGGCGGGCGTCCCGATGCGCCACATCGAGCAGGGCCGCAACGTCTCCATGTATGTGACGGAGCGCGAGTGCCGCCCCGCCGGGCGGCTGCACGGACCGATGGTGGTGTCGATGCGCCCGGTCCCTCCCGAGCATGTGGCCGCGGCGATCAGGGAGAGCAGCCTGCTGCCCGCCGTGCACGGCAGCCCGGTGCACTGCGGCGAGCCGTCGGGGCTGGGCATCGAGGATCTCTCGCGCCCCGACTTCGGCGACGCGGTGGACGCCGAGCCGGACGACATCCCGGTGTTCTGGGCCTGCGGGGTGACACCCCAGGCGGCCGTGATGGCGTCCCGCCCGCCCTTCGCCATCACTCACGCACCGGGCCAGATGTTCCTCACCGACGCCCGCGACGAGCAGTACCGCGTGGCCTGAAACGACCTACGAACCTGAAACAACCTACAAAGGAGAGACCGCACCTCATGACCCCGATCGACCTCAACGCCGACCTCGGCGAGGGCTTCGGCCGCTGGCGGCTGACCGACGACGAACAACTGCTGTCCGTCGTCACCAGCGCCAATGTGGCCTGCGGCTTCCACGCCGGGGACGCGGCCACCATGCGGCGGGTGTGCGAACTGGCGGCCGAGCGGGGTGTACGGATCGGCGCCCAGGTCTCCTACCGCGACCTGGCGGGCTTCGGGCGGCGCGCGATGGACGTGCCGCCCGACGAGCTGGCGGCCGAAGTGGCCTACCAGATCGGTGCCTTGGAGGTCTTCGCACGCGCGGCCGGGGTGTGCGTGTCGTACGTGAAACCGCACGGCGCGCTCTACAACCGCGTCGTGCACGACGAGGAGCAGGCGGCGGCGGTCGTCGAGGGTGTGCTGCTCGCGGACGCCGCGCTGCCCGTCCTCGGTCTCCCGTCCTCCCGGTTCCTGAAGCTGGCCGAGCGGGCCGGACTGCCCACCGCCACGGAGGCGTTCGCGGACCGCGCCTACACCGAGCAGGGCACGCTGGTGCCCCGCACCCAGGCCGACGCGGTGATCACGGACGCCGAGGCGGTCGTCGAGCGCTCGCTGGGCCTGGCCCGCTTCGGCATGGTCACGTCGCACTCCGGGACGCGCATCCCGGTCCGGGCCCGCTCGTTGTGCCTGCACGGCGACACCCCGGGCGCGGTGGACCTGGCACGTCGGGTCCGCGCGCGTCTGGAGTCCTCGGGCGTCGCCGTGAAGGCCTTCGTATGAAGGCCGTTCCGACCGCCGGCGGCACGCAGTCGTCACCGGCCGTGGACGGCACGCAGGCGTCACCAGCCGCCGGCAGCACGCAGGCGTCACCAACCGCCGGCAGCACGCAGGCGTCACCGGCCGCCGACGGCACAAGGGCGCTGCCGGTCGGTGACCACGCGCTGCTCGTCGAGGTCTCCTCGGTCGCGGCCGCCCAGGCCCTGCACGCCGAACTGCTGCGCCGCCGCGCCGAGGGCTCGCTCTCGGCCACGGAGATCGTCCCCGCCGCCCGCACGGTCCTCCTGGACGGTCTGGAAGACCCCCGGCGGCTGGCGGAGCAACTCCCCGGGTGGGAGATCCCACCGCACACCGCGCGCGCGGAGGAGGCGATCGAGATCCCCGTACGGTACGACGGTCCCGATCTGGCGGATGTCGCGGCTCAGTGGGGGGTGCCCGAGCACGAGGTGCCCGCGATCCACGCGGCGGCCGAGTTCCGTGTCGCCTTCTGCGGGTTCGCGCCCGGCTTCGGCTACCTCACGGGGCTGCCCGCCCGGTACGACGTGCCGCGCCGGACGACTCCGCGGACGGCGGTTCCGGCGGGTTCCGTGGCGCTCGCGGGCCCGTACACGGGCGTCTACCCACGCTCCTCGCCCGGCGGCTGGCAGCTGATCGGCACGACGGACGCGGTGCTGTGGGACCACGCGCGCGTGCCGGCCGCGCTGCTCGCCCCTGGGACGCGCGTCCGGTTCGTACCGGTGGGGTGGTCATGACCGATCGGGCCCTCGCCGTCGTGCGCGCCGGGGCCCTGACCACTGTCCAGGACCGGGGCCGCCCCGGCCACGCCCACCTCGGTGTACCCCGCTCCGGCGCGCTGGACGCGCCCGCCGCGGCGCTGGCCAACCGGCTCGTCGGCAACCCCGTCGAGGCGGCCGTACTGGAGACGACGCTCAACGGATGCGCCCTGCGTCCGCGTTCGGTGGTCACCGTGGCCGTCACCGGCGCGCCCTGCCCGGTCACGGTGGGCGGCCGTCCGGCGCCCTGGGGAGCGCCCGTGCGCGTCCCCGCCGGAGCACTGCTGGACATCGGCCCGGCCCGCGCGGGGGTACGCAGTTACGTGGCCGTCGCCGGCGGAGTGGCCGTGGATCCGGTCCTCGGCAGCCGCTCCACGGACCTCCTCTCGGGGCTCGGTCCGCCGCCGCTCACGGACGGCACGGTGCTGCCTCTGGGGCGCCCCGACGGCATGCACACGCGTGTGGACGTGGTTCCGCATCCGGGGCCGCCCTCGGAGCTGGTCCTGCGGGTGACACCGGGCCCGCGCGACGACTGGTTCACGGCCTCGGCCCTGCGGACCCTGGCGACGGGCACCTATCGGGTGTCCTCCGCGAGCAACCGCATAGGGCTGCGTACGGAAGGGCCCTCACTGGAGAGGGCCGTTTCCGGCGAACTCCCCAGTGAGGGCATGGTGCTGGGCGCCGTGCAGGTGCCGCCCGACGGCAGACCGGTCGTCTTCCTCGCCGACCATCCGACCACCGGGGGGTACCCGGTGATCGCGGTGGTCCGTGGCGCCGACCTCCCCGCGGCCGCTCAGGCGGTCCCGGGCACGCCGGTGCGCTTCATGGTCGTACGCCGCCGCTGACGAACTCCGGCCCACCGCCTCGAACCGTCATGCCGCGTCCGGCTGTTCCGCCACCGACAGGGCGGCCAGCGCGGAGGCCACGGCGTGCGAGGCGCTGAGGTCGAGCCGGGCGCTGGTGCCGCGCGCCCGGTGTCGCACCTCGGCGGCGGCCAGGGTGAGCAGTTGCGGCAGCAGGTCGGTGCACCGCCGGGCCACCCACCCCGTCCCCGCGGTGGCCAGCCACCACAGGCTGGCCGACCGCGTGGGCGCGGGGAACTCGGGCTCGGCCGAGGGGGTGGCCCCGGTGGCGACGCCCTCCTGTTCGAGCAGCGCGTGGAAGCGCAGGGCGAGTTGCCGGTGCCCCCGCTCCCCCGGGTGCAGCCGGTCCGCGCTCCACATCGCGCGGTCCGTGAGCCAGGCACCCTCCGCCGCGTGCAGATGCACGGCTCCATGGCGCTCGGACAGGGCGTGCACGACCGTGTTGACGGCCCGCTGCCGCCGGGCGAGGGGCCTGGCCAGCACCCCCGGCAGCCCGAGCATCGCGCCGGGATCCGGCAGGCAGGCGGTCAGCAGAACGGCGCCCTGGGCCCGGAACGCCGCGTACACCTGGTCGAGCCGCGCGGCCACGGCGTGGATGTCGAAGGTGCAGCGAAGGGTGTCGTTCACACCGATCACGACGGACACCACGTCCGGACCCAGGGCCAGCGCCGCCGGGGTCTGCCGTTCCAGGACGTCGCGCGTCTGGGCCCCGCTCACCGCGAGGTTGGTGAACTCCACGGACGTGTCCGGGCCGTCGGACAGCCCGTCGACGAGCAGCGCGGCCCAGCCCCGCCAGCCCTCGCCGACGGGGTCGCCCACGCCCTCGGTCAGCGAGTCCCCGAGGGCGACGAACCGAAGGGGTCTCATCCGACGCCCTCCTGGAGGCGGGGCCGGGACTCGACCACCGCGTCGTGCGCGGCGAGGAACGCCTCCACGGCGGTGTCCCAGCCGAAACACTCCGCACGCGCGCGTGCGGCTTCCCTGCGCGCGGCCTCGGGACGCCCCAGGAGCAGGCGTATCGCGTCCGCGAAGGAGTCCCCGCTGTCCGCGGCGGTGGCTCCGGCGGACCCGACCACCTCCGGCAGCGCCGACACCGCGCTGGCCACCACGGGCGTACCGCAGGCCATCGCCTCCAGGGCGGCCAGCCCGAACGTCTCGGCGGGCCCCGGAGCCATGCACACGTCGGCGGAGGCCTGCAACGCGCCGAGCAGCGCGCGGTCGGCGACATGCCCGAGGAAGGTGACGGGCA